>DCUH01000098.1:47319-47889 GCA_002327765.1 bacterium UBA2219
CTTGTTGCGTTTGATGTTCATCTTTCTGACTCCTTGCAAGAGGTATTGGGCAGCCCCGTTTCATCACAACCGCATGGCATGTGTGAAACCATCATACGCTGGCACCGGACACGATCAGCGTATACGCAGGCCGCCATCAACTTCCGCCCAGTTCAATTGGCCTTGGGCTCGCCGTTGTTCTTCAGCATGAATTCGACTTTCCGTACGCTTCGAGAAGGTTTTAAACTGAAGGTTGCGGCGCTGAATTTTGGTTCAAGGTTCCAGTTCTTCGCGACGACGATGAACTGGGGGGCATTGAGCTTGTCCCGCGTGGTTATCACCAGCTTGCGTACCAGGGGACGCTCACCCTCCGCGATCCAGATCTGCCAGTCGACGAGCGATGCACGGAAAGCGAGGTGATCGCAGCGCACGCCATCGACCACGCCCTTGCCGACCACGAAGCCAGAGGTCACATCCTGCATCAGGATATCGTAGGCATTCTTGTAGAGGAGATCGCCTGCGGGCGCGACGAAATCGAGTTTTTCGCGCGCGAAGTCCAGCATCGCCTCAAGGGTGCCGGGCGCGGCGATC
>DCUH01000123.1 GCA_002327765.1 bacterium UBA2219
ACGTGCCCCATGATGGTGACCACGGGCGCCCGCGGCCGGAGATCCTCTTCCTTGTCCACTTCCTGGTCGATGAGGCTCTCCATCTCGGGGGCCACGTTCTCCACCTCGAATCCGTATTCCTGCGCCAGGATGCCGGCCGTATCTGCGTCGAGGAGCTGGTTCAGGGTGGACGGCATGCCCATCTCGATGAGTTTCTTGATGACGTCCGCCGCCTTGATCCCCATCCGGTGGGCGAGGTCCCCCACAGTGATGACCTCCTCGATCTTCAGGTGACGCTTGCTCGCCTTGGGGGGCTGGGTGGACGGGACCTTCTTCTCCTTGACCGGCCTTCCCCTCCTCTTGGAGACGCGGGTCGGCTGGAACTGGCGGACGACCGCGGGCTCGGCCTCGGGCGGCTGAACCACCTGCCCCGCCGCCTTCTTGGCCTCGGCCTCGGGATCCTCGAGGACCTCCTTGATGATCGTCTGCTTAAGGACCCCCTTCTGGACCTTCTTCTCGTGGGGCTTGTTCTTCTTCCACTTCTTTTCCTTCTCTTTCCGCGCGTCCTCGGGCTTGGGGGCCGTCACGGGCTTTTCCACGACCCGCAGCGCGGGTTCACCCTCGGCGGCGGGCGCCTCCTCGGCGGCACCTTCCGCCGCCGTCGCCGGCGCAGCTTCCCCGGAAGCCGCGACGGCCGGCGGTTCCTGCGCCGCCGACGGGGCGGCCGAAACCGCCCGTGCGGCAAGGGCCGCGGCCTCATCGGCGGAAGGAGACGGGGGTGCTTCCGCGTGCGGCGCCTCCGCGGAGGGGCCCTCTTCCGGTTTCTCGGAAACGGGGGGGGCAGGCGGTGTGGGAACCCCCCTGCGAAGGATGACCTTCTGCGACCGGCGTTCGAGAACCCCGTCCGAGCGGGTCAGGACAGTGGTCTGGGGAGGAGGAGGGGGCGGGGCGGGCCTCTTGAAATGCCCTTTGACCCGTTCGATCAGGTCCCCTTCGAGGTTGCTGGAGGCCGACTTTCCCTTGGCGCCGATCTTCTCCAGGAAAGCGATGATCTCCCTGCTCGTCTCCATTCCCAGGTCTTTCGCCAGATCGCGAATCCGAACCTTGTCCATCCACTCCCCCTGCCGAAGTTATGCTTCGTCCGCTGTCATGGCGGCCAGGCGGTCCGCCAGATCCATGCCCCCGTCGCCCATCTTCCACCGGGCGCCGCCTTTCCGGGTCCGTATCCTCGAAGCGAACCGCTCGACGCAGCCGCCTTCGCGGCACAGATAGATTCCGCGTCCCGGCAGCCTTCCCGCCGGGTCAAGCGCCCATGCGGAGCCGGGCCTCCCCGCGATCCTCAACAACCGCCTTTTTTCCGCGACGGCGCCGCACTGGACGCAGGTCCGGAGCGGGCCTTCCGCGCTACTCCTTCGCCGGCTCATTCCCTTCCGCCGGGGGCGCTTCCTCCACCGCCGGGGCCGCCTCGACATCCGCCGGGCCCGTTTCAACGGCCGCCGGGGCCGCTTCCTCCGCCGCCGGGGCCGCTTCCTCCGCCGCCGGGGCCGCCTCGGCCGCCGCCGCCGGTTCTTCCCCTTCCGGCTTCTTGGAGAAGAGCCCCTCCGCGCGTTTCAGGGCGTCCTCGACCTGCCCCTCGGCCCGCACTTCGATGTTCCATCCCACCAGCTTGGAGGCCAGCTTGACGTTCTGCCCCTTCTTGCCGATCGCCAGCAGGAGCTGCTCCTCGGGGACGATCACCTCCATGGTCTTCTCGTTCTCGTTCACGAGCACCCGGATGATCTCCGCGGGCTGGAGTGCGTTGCAGACGAACTTCGCCGGGTCCTCGTCCCATGCGATGATGTCGATCCGCTCCCCGCGAAGCTCCTGGACCACGCTCTGGACCCTGGAGCCCTTCATGCCGACGCAGGCGCCCACCGGGTCGACGTCGCGGTCCCTGGAACGCACGGCGATCTTCGTGCGGAATCCCGGCTCGCGCGCAACGCTCAGGATGGAGACCACGCCCTCGTAGACCTCCGGGACCTCCTGCTCGAAGAGCTTGATGATCATCCGCGGGTCGGCCCGGGAAAGAAGGATCTCGGGGCCGCGCGAGGTTTTCGAGACGTCCTTGATGTAGGCGCGAATCCGGTCGGTCTGGCGGTACCGCTCCCGGGGGATCTGCTCCGAGGGGGGCATGATCGCCTCGGCCTTGCCCATGTCGATGATGAGGCAGTCGCGCTCGTACCGCTGGACGACGCCGTTGATGATCTCCCCCTTGCGGCCGATGAACTCGTTGTAGATGACCTCGCGCTCCGCGTCCTTGACCTTCTGCATGATGATCTGGCGCGCCGTCTGGGCGGCGATCCGGCCGAGGTCCTTGGTGCTCAGGCGTTCGCCGAGGCTGTCGCCCACCTGCGCCTCCGGGTCCAGCGCCTGGGCTTCCGCGACGGTCATCTGGGTGTCCGGGTCGGTCAGTTCTTCCGTCACGGTGCGAAAGGACAGGATCTCGAATTCACCGGTGTCGGGGTCGTAGGTCGCCTCGAGGATCTTGTTCGCGCCGAATTTCTTCCGGGCCGCGCTCTCGAGGGCTTCCTTGATCGCGTCGATGATGACGTTCTTGTCGATCCCTTTTTCCTTGCCCAGCTGGGCAATGATCTGTCCGACGTCCAGGATCATCGCTTTTTCTGTCCCTTTCCGAAGAGTTCTTCCTGCGTCACGTCAAGGTTCGCCTTGCGGATGTCCCCGTACGCGACCCGATAGACCGCGTCCCCGTCCCGCAGGTCGACGCCGTCGCCGTCGCAGCCGGCGAGCGTTCCGACGATGTGCCTCCGCCCCTCCCGCGGCTCCGACAGGGTCACGCGGACCCGTTTGCCGACGCAGGCGGCGAAATGCTCCGGCCTGCGGAGCCGGCGGTTCACACCGGGGGAGGAGACCTCGAGAACGTACGGCCCGGCGACGGGGTCCTCCACGTCGAGTATCGCGCCGAACCTTCGGCTGAACGCCTGGATCCCGGAGAGGGTCACGCCTCCTTCCCGGTCCAGGTACACGCGCAACACGGTTCGCGGTCCTTCCCTGGCGACCTCGAGGTCGAACAGGAACAGGGAGAGGTCCCGGGCGACTTCCCCGGCGATCGCCTCGATCTTTTCGGTATCCGTTTTCTTCACGACAAGAAAAAAAAAGTGGGCACCGGCCCACTTATCCCCCCGACAACACCCACATCTTACAGGCAAACCGCGGCCGAAAACAACACATTTCTTCGCCTGGTTTCCCCTTCCCTCCGCCTTAAGGAAGGAAGCTCCCCCGGTACCCGTCGAGGCTCGCGAGCCGCTCCCGGACCATGAACTCCCGGATCCCCTCGACGATCTCGACGCATGCGTTGGGGTTGCGGAAGTTCGCCGTGCCCACCTGCACCGCGGCCGCCCCGACCAGGAGGAACTCGAGGGCGTCCCCGGCGCTCTGAATCCCGCCGATCCCGACGACGGGGATCTTCACGGCCTTGCACGCCTCCCACACCATGCGCAGCGCCACCGGCTTGATCGCCGGGCCGGAAAGCCCCCCCGTGACGTTCGCGAGCAACGGACGGCGCGTCCTGTGGTCTACCGCCATCCCCAGGAGGGTGTTGACGAGCGTCACGGCGTCGGCCCCGGCGTCCTCCGCCGCGCGTGCCATCTCTCCGATATCCGTGACGTTCGGGGAAAGCTTCACCCACAAAGGCTTCCCCGTGGCGGCGCGGACACGCCGGGTCAATCCCGACAGCCCGTCCGTGGTGGATCCGAAGGCGATCCCACCCTCCTTCACGTTGGGGCAGGACGCATTCAGCTCGATCGCCGAAAGGGAGGAAAGCCCGGACAGCCGCCGCGCGACCGTCTCGTACTCCTCGACCGTCCGGCCGTAGATGTTCGCCACGCAGACGGCGCCCGCGGCCTCCAGCCGGGGGGCCACGTCGGAAATGAACCGCTCTACCCCGATGTTCTGCAGCCCGATGGCGTTCAGCATCCCGGCGGACGTCTCCACGATCCGCTGCGGGGGGTTCCCCCGGGTCGGCAGGGGCGAGAGCCCTTTCACGATCACCGCCCCGAGGCGGGAGATGTCGTAGAACGGGGCGAATTCCAGGCCGTAGCCGAACGTCCCGGAAGCGGCCATCACCGGGTTCTTGAGGACGAGGCCGCCTACCCGGCAGGTAAGGTCCGGAGCGGCCGGCGGGGTCACCATGCGATCTCCTCCGCGTCGAACACCGGTCCTTCCTTGCAGACGCGGCGGTACTCGGTGCCGTCCCCCTGGCGCACCTCGGTCACGCATCCCCAGCACACCCCGAAGCCGCAGGCCATGTGGTTCTCGAGGGACACCTGTGTCGGGATCCGCAGGGAACGGGCGGTCGCCGCGATCTCCTCGAGCATCCCGCGCGGCCCGCAGGCAAGGATCTCAAGCCGCCCCCGGTCGGCGGCCTTCATGCCGTCGAGCCGGTCGCGGACCGCTGAGCCGACGGTGCCGTGGAACCCCGCGGTACCGTCGTCGGTGCACAGGTGCAGCCGCCCCGGGACGTTCCCTCCCGGCACCCAATCGCGCGGAGGAAGCTGGTCGCGGCTCCGGGCCCCGAGGAACGTCTCGAAATCCCCCCTCCCTTCGGCGAGGGCCGCCGCCGCGGGGAACACCGAGGAGAACCCGACCCCACCCCCGACGAGCCACCGGACGCGGTCCGGGGCGTCGAGCCGGAAGCCGTTGCCCAGCGGCAGGGTGATCGACAGGGGGTCTCCCGCGTGGAGGCCGGACAGCAGGGCCGTTCCCCGCCCGACCACCTTGTACACGAACTCGACGGTGCCGGCCGCCCGGTCGCCCCCCGAGCGGAAGATCGCCAGGGGGCGCGGCAGGAGCGGGTCGTTCCCGGGCCACCCCGAGACCATGGCGAACTGGCCGGGCACGAAGACGACCCGGTCCGGGACCGAGACCTCCATCCGGTAGAAGATCCCGTGCCCCGCGTTCCGGAGGATCTTCCCGCCGACGAA
>DCUH01000043.1:0-25993 GCA_002327765.1 bacterium UBA2219
CGAAGAGCTCGGACTCGATCAGGGTGTCGGGCAGCGCCCCGCAGTTCACCGCCACGAACGGCCCTTCCCGGTGGGGGCTGTGGTTGTGGATGGCCCGGGCGACCAGCTCTTTCCCGGTTCCGCTGGCCCCTTCGACCAGGACGGTGCTGCCGCTCTGCGCCACCTGGGGGAGCTGGGCGAAGATCTTCATCATCCGGGGATTCTTGCTGACGATGTCCTCGAAGGAGTGCTGGCGGCGCACCGCCTTCTGCAGCTCGTTGATCTCGGACACGTCCCGGAAGGTCTCCACGCCGCCGACGACCCGGCCCTCACTGTCCCGAAGAAGGGCGGTGCTGGCCTTGATGGGAATCTGCCGCTTGTCGGCGCGGAAGATGCGGACCGGCATGTCCTGGAGGGGGACCTGGGTTTCGAGCGTCCGGCGCAGCATGCAGCCGGTCTCGCACACGTCGGCCCGGAACACCTCGAAACAGAAGCGGCCGACCGCCTGGTCGCGCGGTATGCCGGTGATGGTCTCCGCCGCCCGGTTGAAGGAGGTGATGCGGCGGTCCAGGTCGACCGTGAACACTCCCTCGTGGAGGCTGTCGAGGATCAGCTCGTGGTGGCGCTCCCTCGGATCGTCCGGTTCCTGACCCATCGGCGGATACCTGCCTGTCAAGGGTTGGGGGCCATGATCGCGGAAGCCGTACAGGTGCATTCTGTTCCTGATTGGCGCCGGGGTCAAGGCCCATTGGTTCCCAAGCCTTCGGAAACAATGGAAAACGATCAGGACATCCTCCGGAAGGTTCGCGGGCGTGATCCTTGCTAAATCCCAGATGAACCTGCCGACCCAACCCGTTGCAAGACGATGCCGGGGTGACGATGCCTCGTGACGCCCTCCCTGCCCGGAACATGACTTTCCCGCGTACCGCCGTTCCCGTGTTCATGAACCGGGTGTCCCCCGTGCTCGATACCTGCACACGCCTCTGCATCCTGAACCCTGGGCGCGGCGGGCGGATCCGCAGGAAGACGGCGGCCGTGCGGGGAAAAACGCTTCTGGAGCGCGCCGAGGAGATCCGGAGGCACGGCGTGGCGGTCGTCGTCTGCGGCGCGGTGGGAAGCGTCTTCTACAACCTTTTGACGGAAAGGCGCGTCGAGATCGTCTGCGGGATCACGGGCGACATCGAGGAGGTGATCGAGGCTTACCTCGGCGGCACGCTTTCGCAGGCGCGGTTCCGGATGCCGGGCGCCTCGTGATTCCCCCGCGCGGGGATCATTTTGGACCGCTTCGCCCGGGGAATGGATGCGTTTTGTTCCCTTCTTTTTTCAGGAGGCGGGATCGGATTAAAAATGATCCGTTTTTTCGGAAACAAAACAGGCGGTTGCCCGGCGGCCTCTCCTGCCGGCCGGTTGGCACCGAGGTTGCGTGACGCAATGGAACAATAACCATTTTCGGGAAGGAAGCGCAAAAAACGCGAAAGGAGGCGTAAATGGAGCGTTTCGGCGCAGGATATCTGGAGGAGCGGAAACTCGTTCCGCGCTGGCCGCAGCCGATCCCGGCGATCGTGGCCCTGGTCTTGACGCTGATCGTGTTTTACGCGTCGTGGTGGATCTTCCAGGACCCGCGGGGCTGGATGCGCATGTACACCCCGTACGTGGGCTACATGTACACCCGCTGGTGGCTGATCATGCTCATCTGGATGGTCTACATCTTCAACTACTGGCCCTTCAAGCGCGCCTGGCTCGAGAAAACCCATCCCGTCGTCAAGGGCGCGATCCTCACCGCGATCTCGATCGGAATCCTGCTGATCCTCATCAAGGGGTTCTTCGTGGCGCTGCTGGGCAACTTCGGGATCGCCTACTTCAATCCGGAGAACCTGATGAAGCTTCCCCGGATGACGGAGTTCTTCGCCCTCGAGTACGCGTCGCTGGCGTGCCTCATGTTCGCGGCGATCGCCTCGTGGCTCAGCCCCGCGTGGGTCGTGGCCTGCGAGGAGGTCCCCTGGCAGAACATGAACCAGCCCGCCAAAGGGATCAGCATCCTGGTCGCGACGTTTTTCCTCAGCACCCTGGTCTACTTCATGACGATGCATTCCCATATGGGGATCCTCTATTACCCGTGGCAGTACTTCACCTCCATCGCCCCGCCGTACTGGGAGAAGTTCGCCAACACGGTCTCCGGCAACTTCCACGTCTCCTGGATCATGTGCTGCACGGTCGTGGTGTGGACCGTGGAAACCATCTGGGAGCGCTTCCCGTTCAAGCTGATCAAGACCGACTGGCTGCGGCGCGTGGTGGCGTTCTTTGGCATCATCGCCTTCGCGTGGGCGATGCACTTCTTCCTGTATTTCGCGCAGGAGCTCACCTGGGGCCCGGCGATCCGCGGCACCCGGCTGATCAACGCCCCCGACTGGCGCTGGCTGCACGTCGGCGAGATGGCGGTCTTCTTCCTCGTCCCGGCGCTTTTCCTTACCTTCTACTGCAACAACTGGCCGCGCCGCTTCAGCCTGCCGGTCAACGTGCTGGTCCGGACGGGGATCACCCTCGCCGCCGCCGCCTTGTTGTACATCTTCTATTACAAGACCTCCCACGATTTCCTCGGGACCCAGAAGGGCTTCATGCACGAGCAGCAGTTCCCGATGATCCCGACGATCTGGCTGATCAACATCTGGCTTGCCCACCACTGGTTCATGGACAACTGGCCCGGCTGGAAGATGGTGCCCAAGACCGCCGAGGAGATGGCGGCCGAACGCGCCCACGAGGAAGTGCAGATCGAGGACACCCGATGGAGCCCGGCGCTGGGGGCGGGGCTCGCGGCCGGCGCCGTGGGCGGCGTGCTGCTTTACTTCATCGCCCTGAAGGTCCTTCCCTGGGCCTACAAGACCATCGACGTCCTACCCAAATAGGCTGAGAGAGGAAAAAAGGAGGAACCATGTCCGAGGAAAAAGGGAACATCAGCCGTCGGGACTTCTTCAAGGGGGCGGCGGCGGGCGTGCTGGGCGGGACGGCGCTCGGGATGGGGCTGTTCTCCTATTCCCCCATGCGGAAGCGCTTCTTCCCGGAGACGAAGCGGAAGCTCCAGGAGATCGGCGTCGTCAAGTCGCTGAAGGTCACGAACATCTCGGAGACGAGCTGGTTCGAAAACCCCGTCCTCATGGGCGACATCAAGAAGGCGGGGGGGCTGCTCGTCAACCAGTACAGCTACAACTGGCCGCCGTTCGGCGACGGGAGCGGGCTGGGGAAGGGAAGCTACGAGAGGGGGCTCGCAAAGATCAAGCACCTGATCCCGCACGACCTCGAGGCGGCGTGGGCGACGACCGAGAAGCTCTCGGTCAGCCCGCAGAACGCCGGCGGGTTCGCCGCCCTGATCGAGGTCGAGGAGATGGGCGGCCGGAAGCGGAAATTCCTGCTCGACAGCGGCTGGTCCTACAAGTGGATGCACGAAAGCTTCAAGCGGGAAGGCATCGACCAGATGCTGAAGAACAACGAGATCGAGGCCTTCATCATCTCCCACGAGCATTTCGACCACTACTGGGGGGCTCCGGTCACCTTCAAGTACGCCCCCAACATCAAGACGTATATCCCGGATACGTTCTACCCCGAGGGGCTCGACTACCTGAAGGCCGCGGGGCACAGGGGCGAGGTGGTCAAGGTGAAGCCCGGGACGGTGAACTCGATCATCCCGGGGATGGCGACCTACGTATTCCCGGTGCCGATCATATGCCGGGTGCTGGGGGAGCAGTCGATCTACGTCAACGTGAAGGACCACGGGTTGACCAGCATCACCGGCTGCTGCCACTTCGGCATCATCCAGTTCGCGGAGACCGCCTTCAAGGAGATCAAGTACGAGAAGGACCAGCTCTACGGGATCTACGGCGGCCTGCACATCTCGCCCTTCGAGGACTGGGACCCCAAATACGACGATCTCGTCCTGTCCCTCGGGAAGTACAAGTTCCAGAAGATCGGCTGCAACCACTGCACAGGGATCCTCTGCGCCAAGAAGTTCATCGCGGCGGGATACCCCGTGCAGCAGGGCACGGCCCGGTTCCGGTCGAAGGATACGGCGTATCTCGGCAACGGGGACAAGATCGGCTACGGGGTCGAGATCTAGGAATCCAAACCGTACGGCGGCGGGGGGCCTGGAAGGCGCATCCCGCCGCCGATTCCATGCGGAGGGAAACGATGGCGAGATACCGTTTCGCGAAGGCGGGGCCGGTCCTGGCGGTCCTGGCGGCACTTCTTCTTGTCGGCGCCTTCGGGTGCGCCGAAAGGCCCAAGGCGATCCTCCCCGGTATGCAGGAGTTGATCGACAATTTCATGGACAAGGCGCACCGGGAGGCGACGCTGGACAAGTATGGCGCGCACGGGGCGGTCCCCCCGGAGCTGTCGGCGTGCGACATGTCCAAGCCGAACGTCACGAAGAGGGAGGAGAAGGACGGGGTCGCCCTGTACACCCTGGAGTCCCGGGTGGAGAAGTGCGAGCATTCACCTACGGCTGTTGGAACGACGCGCGTCTTCACCATCGGGTGGAAGGACGGCAAGATCGCGAAGTTCGAGTGGGGAGGACCCAAGAGCGGCAAGGTGGAATATTAAGGACGCGGCCGTGACGCGCATCGCCCTGGAGAACGTATACCGGGGGGACTTCGGGGAGGATCCGGGTGACGCGCTCCGGGCGGTCCTGCGGTCGGTCCTGATCCGCACCCAGTTTCTCCCCACCGTCCGGCACGTCATCGGCTGGCGGGGGATGCGGCAGTCGGCGGCGGAGCCGGAAGGGTGGACCGCGAAGATCGCAGGCTTCGCGGGGGTGTTCGGGCTGTCGTTCCTTTGCCTGGAGGAGGTGCCGGGGTGGGCCGCCGCCCGCTTCGGCATTTTCTATTTCCCCGATCCGGAAGAGCCGCTGGTCGAGCGCTGCTCACTGGCGGCGGCGGAGTTGACGCAGGCCGGGGATTACCTAAACCGGGTGGGAGGGTTCCAGGAGCGCCCGGAGATGTGCGGGCTGTTCGACGTCGGCGTGCTGCTGCTTTCCGTCCGGAGCGACGGCGGATCGCTCGCGCTGGCGTTGGACAGCGTCTCTTCCCTGCGGACGGTGGCGCGCGACGGCGTGCGGCTGACGCGGGACGGTGTGCCGACCGTGCTGATCGAGCCGGGGGGGTGCGACCGCGACTTTCCCGCGTTCGATACGGCTCTGGCGTTCTTCGACGTCCTGGCGTCCTCGTTCGGCCTGAACCTCGAATCGCCTCCTGTCTGCCTGCTCGAGCGGCGATACCCGGCGCTCCTGCGGGAATACGACCGTTCGGGGGGCGTGGCCGTTCGGGAAGCGCCCGACCTCTGGAACGGCCTCCTGGCGCTGGGGTACGGTGAAGGCGGCCTCGAGGCGCTCCGTTGCGCGTTTCCGGCGCTCCCGGGGGCTGCGATCCGTTCGGCGGATGCGGACGGGGCGGAAACCGCACCCCCCGAATACCGCGACCGGCTCTGGTGGCGGGCGCACCAGCTCAAGGATTCCAGGAACATCGACCGGAAATTCCTGGGGGTGGACGAGCGGCCGCCGCTCGTCGTCCTCACGGGCTTTCTGGGTTCCGGGAAGACCAGCTTCCTGCAGCATTTCATCGAATACCAGACGCAGCGGAGCCGCTTCGTCGCCGTCATCCAGAACGAGATCGGGGAGGTCGGCCTCGACGGCAAGCTGCTCGACTACACCGTCACCGAGATCGACGAGGGGTGCGTCTGCTGCAGCCTGGCGGGGAACCTGAAGCAGGCGGTCCGCGGCATCCTCGACCGGTTCTCCCCGGACGCGATCCTCCTCGAGACGACCGGGCTGGCCAACCCGCTGAACCTCCTGGACGAGCTGGCGGAGCTGGAGGAGCTGGTCCGGTTCGACTCCACGGTCACGATGGTGGACGCCCTGAACCTCGGGGAAGCGCTGGCCGGCTCGCCGGTCGCCGCCGACCAGATCCGGGCGGCGGACGTTCTCGTCGTGAACAAGGCCGACCTGGCGGGGGACGCCCGGATGGAGGAGGCGTGCCGCAAGGTCCGGGAGATCAACCAGCGGGCCCCGCTGTTCCGGACCGTCCGCGGAGACCTGAACCCGGCGCTGGTGTTCGACGCGGACGACCCGTCCCGCCGCGGTGCGGGGGAGGGCGCTTCCCCCGGGCCTTCCGGGCCGGCCGGGGCGTCGCACGCGCACGCCACGCACGGCGACGCGGGGATCTGGTCCAGGACCTTACGGCTTTCCCGGCCGCTGGACCGCGACCGGTTTCTCGAGGTCGTCGACTCGCTGCCGGAAACGGTGTTCCGGGCCAAGGGGCTGGTCGATTTCACGGATCCGGGGGAGACGATGCTGTTCCAGTACGTCTGCGGGCGGTACGAGCTGTCCGGCTTCCCGGCGGGGGGGCCGGGGGAGCGCTTCCTGACCCTGATCGGAAGGGACGAGGCGCCGGATGTCCGGGAGCTGACGGAGGCGCTGAACGGCTGACCGCCCCTCGGCCCGCTATTTCCGGCAGGCGTAGAGCTTGCTCTTTCCGCTGGGGGAATGCGCCAGGGACACCTCGGCAAAGATCTTCCGGAACGGCTCTGCTCCAGCCTTCACGAACTCGCGGGTGTCCTCCGAGCCCATGGAGAGCAGCCGGACGTGGAAGAGGAGCTTCACGACCGGGTGCCGCGGGACCTCGTGCTCCATGAGCAGTACCCGCCCGCCGGGACGCACCACCCTCCGCATTTCCCGGAGGGCTTCCCGCCGGGATTCCCCTTTCAGCTCGTAGAGGGCGTGGGAGCAGGTCACCGCGTCGAAGGCGTCGTCCGGGAAGGGGAGCGCCGTCGCGTCGCCCTGGACGAAGCGCACCGCGCCGGGGCCGTCCTTCTCCCGCGCCTTCCCCAGCATCCCGCGGGAAAAATCCAGCCCGACTGCACGGCATCCCGGGAAGCGCCGCCCGAACTCCAGGATCACCGAGCCCGTTCCGCAGCAGACGTCGAGGACCCGCGGGGCCTCCCGGCCTTCCAGCCCGGCCGCATCGGCCAGGAACTTCCGGGTGTCGTCCTCGTCGCGGCGGGAATGCATCCGGACGAACGCGTCGTAGAAGGGGGAGAAGGCGTCGTAGTACATTCGCCGGCCGTGTCTCGACGCCGTCATGCGCCGGTCAGCCGGAAGAACTGCACGATTCCCGAAAAGATGTACTGCACGCCGATGCAGATCAGCAGGAAGCCCATGAACCGCTTGATCGACTCGATCCCGTGGTCCCCGAGGAACGTGGCGATCCGGTTGGAGGAGCGCAGGACGAGCCAGGAGATCACCCCCACGGTGGCGATCGAGGCGACGGCTATCGCGATACCGAGGACCTTGACCGCGACGCCGGGGACGGCGAAAAGCTTCGTCGACTCGGTGATGACGAGGGCGATCGACCCGGGGCCGCTCAAAGAGGGCATGGCCAGCGGGATCAGGGCGACGTCCATGGAGCCCTGCCCCCCCAGCGGGTCGTGCACCGTGCTCGCCTCCGGCCCGGGGAAGAGCATGCGCAGCCCGATGATGGAGATGACGAGCCCGCCCGCGATGCGCAGCGCCTCGAGGGAGATCCCGAAGAACTCGATGACCAGGCTGCCCACGAGCAGCGACCCGACCAGGATCATGGACGCGAAGAGGGACGCCCGGCGCGCCTCCCTCGCCCTCTGTTCCGACGTCCCCCCCGGCGTCAGTGCGAGCAGGAGCGGAATCGTGCTGAACGGGTTGACGATCGGAAGGATCTTCGCCACGCCGAAAAAGTACAGCTCGAGGTAGTACCGGATCGTCATCACGGGATGGTCCACTGGCCACCTCCCGCATACATGATATAGCAAGACGGCGTTCTGCGGGATGGCCGCGAATCGCCGGGATTTTCTCCTTGATTTGCATTTGGCCGGTGTGTTACTGGATATCGGTTGCAGCAGCGGGCCGCTTGCAGTCAACCGGTCGTACGAACAGGCGTACGCACTCGGGTTTGCACATGAAACGTCTTCTGCTGGTTCCGGTCTTATGGGCGCTGGCCGCCTGCGTGGCGGCCGGCATGTACCCTCGGACCGTGTTTTCCTCCTCCCCCCCGAATCCGTCTCCCGGCATCACGGCGATAAAGGTCGTCCTGGACGACAATTACCCGCCGTACGTTTTCCGCGACCGGGACGGCCGGCTCCAGGGGATCCTGATCGACCAGTGGCGACTCTGGCAGGAGATGACCGGGATCCGCGCCGAGCTGTACGCCATGGGCTGGGGGGAGGCGCTCCGGCGGATGGAGGCCGGCGAGTTCGACGTCATCGACACGATCTTCCGGAACGAGCCGCGCGAGCGGGTCTTCGAATTCTCGAAGCCGTACGCATACATGGAAGTGCCCGTCTTCTTCCACAAAAACATTTCGGGGATCACCGACGCATGGTCCCTGAAAGGGTTCCCGGTCGCCGTCAAGAACGGCGACGCCGCGGTCGATTTCCTCCGGAACCGGGGGGTGGAGCGGTTGATCGCGTACGACAGCTACGAGAAGATCGTCCGGGCGGCGCGGGACCACGAGATCGGCGTGTTCGTGATGGACAGGCCGCCGGCGATGCATCTTCTCTACAAGATGGGCATCCACGACCAGTTCCGGATGTCCCGGCCCCTGTACTCCGGCCAGTTCCACCGGGCGGTCCGGAAAGGGAACGGGGCGCTCCTCGCGGCGGTGGAGGACGGTTTCGCCCGGATTCCCCCGAAGTATCTGCGGGAGATCGAGCAGGAATGGCTCGGCTCGCCGGCGCTGTCCCGGACTTCCCTGCTCTACCTGACCGCCGCGATCGCCGTCGGCGGGCTGTCGATCCTGCTCCTCGCGGCCTGGAACTTCACGCTTCGCAGGTCGGTGGAGCGGAAGACCTCGGAACTGAAGAAGGAGATCGCCCTCACCGCGGACCAGGCCGTGAAGCTGCGCGCGTCCGAGGAGAATTACCGCCTTCTGGTGGAAAACGCGGGCGACGGCATCACCATCGTCCATGAAGGGCGCGTCCTCTACGTGAACCCGGGGGCGTCGCGGATCATCGGGATCCCGCCGGGAGAGCTCCTGGGCAGGTCCTTCCTGGACGTCGTCCACGCCGAGGACCGGGAAAGGATCCAAGGGTACTACGTCAAGCGGATGGGGGGGGAGGAAACCCCTTCCCGCTACGAGTTCCGTGCGGAGACGGCCTCCGGGGAGACCGTCTGGGTCCAGGCCACCGTTGTGGGCACGATGTGGGAAGGCAAGCAGGTCGCGCTGAGCTTCCTGCGGGACATCACCCAGCAGAAAAGGCTCGAGGAGCAGCTCGTCCAGTCCCGGAAGATGGAGGCGATCGGCCGCCTGGCGGGGGGGATCGCGCACGACTTCAACAACATCCTCACCGCCGTCATGGGGTACCTCTCCCTCGCCAAGCTCGGGATCGATCCCGGAGACCAGACCTGGTCGCGCCTCGTGGAAGCGGAGAAGGCGGCGATCCGCGCCCAGAGCCTGACGCGGCAGCTTCTCACCTTCTCCAAGGGCGGGGCGCCCGTCCGCCAGGCCTCCTCCATCGGCCGGCTCGTCGAGGAGTCCGCGAACTTCGCCCTCCGGGGATCGACCATCCTGTGCCGGATCACGGTCGCGGAGGACCTCTCGCCGGTGGACATCGACCTGGGGCAGATCGGCCAGGTCCTCAACAGCATCGTCCTCAACGCGGCGCAGGCCAGCCCGGAGGGCGGCGTCATCCGCGTCGACGCGCGGAACATCTCCGTGGAGAAGCTTCCCGGCTGCACCCTTCCGCCGGGCGACTACGTGAAGATCGACGTCGAGGACCGGGGGACCGGCATCCCGGAGGAGAACGTCGGGAAGATCTTCAACCCGTTCTTCACGACGAAGGAGAAGGGCACCGGGCTGGGGCTGGCCACGGCCTATTCCATCGTCAAGCGGCACGAGGGCGCGATCACGGTGGATTCGGCGCCGGGCAGGGGGACGACCGTTTCCATATTCCTGCCCGCCGCGGCGAAGGACGTGAGGGAGACCCCCGATCCCGGGCCCGCGCCGCACCCGGGCATCGGGAAGATCCTCGTGATGGACGACGAGGAGATGGTGAGGGACGTGGCGGTGACCATGCTCCAGGCGATGGGCTACGAGGGCCACGCGGCGAAGGACGGCTCGGAGGCGGTCGACGCCTACCTCGAGGCCATGAAGACGGGGGTACCGTACGACGCCGTGATCCTCGACCTCACCGTCCCGGGCGCGATGGGAGGGAAGGAGGCCGTCCGCAGGCTACTCGACATCGACCCCGGAGCGAAGGTGATCGTGTCCAGCGGCTACTCCCAGGATCCGATCCTCGCCATGTACAGGGACTACGGCTTCAGCGGCGTCATCGCCAAGCCGTACCAGATGGGCGAGCTCGCGCAGGCCATCCGGATGCTGCTTCCGGATGTCGCGCCCTCGAGCCACTGACCCGGTGCAGCCCATGCCCGGCGCGAAGAAACGCGGCGGAAGCCGCAAAGTCACGACCGACGAGCTCATCCAGGAGCTCCACCGGACGGTGGACGGGCTGGCCGAGGACGGCGCGAGCCGCGCGGACCTGAAGCTCCTCTCCCGATCCCTGCGGGAGCTGCGCCAGGCGTTCCGCCTCTTCGACACCCTCCGGGGGCGGCCCAAAGTCACGGTCTTCGGTTCCGCCCGCACCGCCCCCGGCTCCCCTTCGTTCCGCCAGGCGGAGGAGTTCGGCCGGGAAATGGCGCGCCTGGGGTGGTTCGTCGTCACCGGAGCGGGGGAAGGGATCATGAAGGCGGCCCACCTGGGCGCCGGCCGCGACCACTCCATCGGCGTGAACATCCTCCTCCCCTTCGAGCAGCGGGAAAACGTGGTGATGGAGGGGAACCCGAAGCTGATCAACACCAAGTACTTCTTCACGAGGAAGCTGCTGTTCCTAAAGGAGTCCAGCGGGATCGCCCTCTTTCCGGGCGGGTTCGGGACGATGGACGAGGCGTTCGAGACGCTGACGCTGCTCCAGACCGGGAAGACGCACATCTTCCCGCTGGTGCTCGTCGAGGAGCCGGGCGACGACTACTGGGCCTCATGGCGGCGGTCGATCGAGGAGAACCTCCTGCGCCGGGAGCTGATCTCGCCCGAGGACCTTTCCCTGTTCCGGATCGTCGGGAGCGTCGGGGAGGCCGTCGGGGAGATGCAGCGCTTCTACCGCGTCTACCACAGCTCCAGGTACGTCGGGGACCGCCTCGTGATCCGCATCCGCCGGCCGCTCGCGCCGGGCCGCCTCGAGGCTCTGAGCGCCGGGTTCGCCGACCTCCTGTCGGGGGGGGCGTTCCGCCAGGAAGACGCCCTGCCGGAGGAGGCGGACGACCCGGAACTGGCCGCCCTGCCGCGGATCGTGTTCCGCTTCAACGAAAGGAACTTCGGCCGGCTCCGCCTCCTGATCGACTTCCTGAACGGGGAGTAGCCCCCCTCCGCGATACAATAGGGTCATGCCGAGTACCCCTCTCGTCCAGCTTCGCGGCCTGGCGAAGAGCTTCCCCGAGGGGGAGGCGACGCGGACCGTGTTCCAAGGCCTCGACGCGGAAATCGCCCGCGGGGAGTCGGTGGCCCTCCTCGGCCGGAGCGGATCCGGAAAATCGACCCTGCTGAACCTCGTCGGCGGCATCGACCTCCCCACCGAGGGCGAGGTGGTCCTCGACGGGACGAACCTGACGCGTCTGTCCGAGCGGGAGCGGACGCTGTTCCGGCGCCGCCATATCGGCCTCGTCTTCCAGTCGTTCAACCTCATCCCCACCCTGACGGTGATCGAGAACCTGCTGCTCCCGCTGGAGCTGAACGGCCGCACGGATGCGGCGGCGCGGGCGGCGGCGCTCGACCTCCTCGGACGGATCGGGCTCGCGGACCGCGCCGGAACCTACCCGGACCGCCTCTCGGGCGGCGAGCAGCAGCGGATCGCCGTCGCCCGGGCGGTGGTGCACGACCCCCTCCTCCTGCTGGCCGATGAGCCGACCGGAAGCCTGGACGCCGAGTCGGGAAGCCGGGTGCTCGAGCTTCTCTTCGGGCTCGCGCGGAAGGAGGGGCGGGCGATGATCGTCGTGACCCACAACGACGCCGTGGCCCGGTCCGCCGACCGGGTGCTCGCGCTCCGTGACGGGCGCCTCGTGGAGGAAACGGCGCCGGCAGGCCCGCCCGCATGATCCTGCGGCTGGCCGGCCTGCGCCACCTTTCCCGGCACCCCGTCCAGCTGCTCTTCGGCCTGGTCGGGGTGGCGCTCGGGGTCGCGGCGGTCTTCTCGATCGACCTGGCCAACGAAAGCGCCCGGCGCGCCTTCCGCATATCCGTCGATACCGTCGCCGGGAAGGCGACCCACCGGATCGTGGGCGGCGCCTCCGGCCTTCCGGAAGAGCTGTACGCGGTGCTGCGGCGCCGCGGCGAGTCGCGGACGATCGCCCCGGTCGTCGAGGGGTACGCCCGCATACCTGGTAGCCCCGGGAGCGTCCTGCACATCCTCGGGATCGACCCGTTCGCCGAGGCGCCCTTCCGGAGCTACACGCCGGAGGCCGCGGCGGGCGCGGACGTCGCCCGCCTCCTGACGCAGCCGGGCGCGGTCTTGCTCCTCGAGGGGACGGCGAGTCGCCTGGGGCTGTCCCCGGGAGGCTCCCTGCCGCTGCGGGCCGGCAGGGAGCAGGGGAAGGTCGTCCTGTCCGGCTTTCTCCGCCCGCCGGACGAGGTGACCCGCCAGGCGCTGGAAAGCACGGCCGTGGCGGACATCTCCACCGCCCAGGAACTCCTCGGCATGGAAGGGAGGCTCTCCCGGATCGACCTGAGGGTCCCCGAGGGGGAGACGGGAGAAGGCGCCCTATCCCGGATTCGCGGGATGCTTCCCCGGGGAGCGGAGATTGTGCCGACGGCCGCGCGCGGGAAGGCCATGGAACGGATGACGCGCGCCTTCTCGATGAACCTGCAGGCGATGAGCCTGCTTTCGCTTCTGGTCGGCATGTTCCTCGTCTACAACACGATGACCTTCTCGGTCCTCCAGCGTCGCCAGCTCGTCGGGACGCTCCGGGCCCTCGGGGTCACGCGGGGCGAGGTGTTCCGGCAGGTCCTTTCCGAGGCGGCCCTCCTCGGTGCGGCGGGGACGCTGCTTGGCCTCCCCTTCGGGTACTACCTGGGCAAGTTCCTCCTCGGAATGGTGACCCGGTCCATCGGAGACCTGTATTTCGTCGTGACCATCCGGGACGTCGCGCCGACCGCCGCGACGTTCCTAAAGGCGGTGTTCCTGGGCACCTGCGGGTCGGTCGCGGCCTCGCTGTGGCCCGCCCACGAAGCGACCACCGCCCCGCCCAGGGACGTCATGCGCCGTTCCGCCATCGAGAAGGGAGTGGCCTCCGTCCTGCCCGCGGTCTCGGCGGCGGGCGCGGGGCTGCTCCTTCTGGGGGCCGGGGTCCAGTTCTACCCCTCCCGAAGCGTCCTCCCCGCGTTCTTCGGCCTGTTCTGCCTCGTGGCGGGGTACGCGCTCATCACGCCTGGAGCGGTCGCCCTCCTGGTCCGAGCGGTCCAGCCCGCACTGGCGGTCCTCTTCGGGACGCCGGGAAAGATGGCCGCCCGGAGCATCCCTGCGTCGATCAGCCGGACGGGCGTGGCGACGGCCGCCCTCGTGGTCGCCGTGTCCGCGACGGTGGGGATCGGGATCATGATCGACAGCTTCCGGCGGACGGTGTCGGAGTGGCTGGACTACACCCTCCTGGGGGACGTCTACGTCTCCTCCTTCGAGGACCGGAAGGAGCCCGACCGCAGGCCCCTTCCCCCCGACCTGGTGGCGTCAATCACCTCCGTCTCCGGCGTGAAGGGTTCCGTCCTCTTCAACCGCCGCATGCTGGAGTCGCCGGAAGGGTTCACCGAGCTGTTCGTGATGCGCGTCCCCGCGGAGAGCATGCGTGCGTTCCGTTTCCGGGAAGGGGACCCCGACGAGGTGTGGGACGCACTTTCCCGCGGCGCCGTCATGGTGTCCGACCCGTACGCCTACCGCCACGGCCTGCGGAAGGGGGACGCGCTGCGCCTGCGCACGGACAAGGGGCCGCGCGATTTCCCGGTGGCGGGCGTCTACTACGACTACAGCTCGGACCAGGGGATCGTGGCGATCCTGGGGGCGACACACGACCTTTACTGGGAGGACCGGGGCGTCGACTCGGTGGGGCTGCGGCTCGCCCCCGGCGTCCCGGTCGAGCAGGCGATCGGGAGGGTCCGGGGGATGCTCGGCGGCCGGCCGGCCGTCGTCCGCTCGAACCGCGCCCTCAAGGACGCGTCGCTGGAGGTCTTCGACCGCACCTTCGGCGTCACGAACGTCCTGCGCGCCCTCACCGTGCTGATCGCCTTCGCCGGGGTCCTGAACGCGCTGATGGCGATCCAGTTCGAGCGCGGGCGCGAACATGCCGTGATGCGGGCCGTCGGGCTCACGCCGATGCAGGCATTCGGGCTGATCTCGGGGGAATCCGCCGTGATCGGGGGGATCGCCGGCTGCCTCGCCGTACCGCTCGGGTTGGCGCAGTCGCTGGTCCTCATCCACGTCGTCAACCGCCGCTCCTTCGGGTGGACGATGCAGACCTTCATCGATCCGTGGCTCCTGCTGCAGGCCGTCGCGCTGGCGCTGGCCGCCTCCGTGCTGGCGGGGCTCTACCCGGCCGCGCGGCTGGCGGGATCCCCCCCCGCCGCCGCCCTGCGGGAGGAATGAATGTTCCGGCGCCGGATGCCGGCGGCCGCGGCGCTCGCCGCGCTCCTCCTCGCCGGGGGGTGGCTCCTGTGGCGCGGGGGATCGGATGCCCCGGCCCCCGCCGCCCCGGCCGGGACCGTCACCGCCCTGCTGTCGGAGGACCTCCCGACCGGGTTCGCCCTCGCGACGGCCCCGCGCCCGTTCCGGTTCCCGGACGACCACGGGCCGCACCCGGCGTTCCGCCACGAGTGGTGGTACTTCACCGGCAACCTGAAAGCCGCCGACGGCCGCCGGTTCGGGTACCAGCTCACCTTCTTCCGCTTTGCCCTCTCCCCCCCGGGCGCTCCACGGCGCGGTTCGCGCTGGGGCGCGGACCAGGCGTACATGGCGCACTTTACCGTGACCGACGTGAAGGGGAACGCCTTCCGCCACCACGAGCGGATCGGCCGCGAGGCCCTGGGGATGGCGGGGGCGGGCGTCCGGCCGTTCCGGGTCTGGATCGACGACTGGTCCGCGGAGGGGGGAACGGACTCCCTGACGCCGATCCGGCTGTGCGCTTCCGGGGAAGGGGCCTCCGTCGACCTCGTCCTCCGCTCGGACCGGCCGCCGGTGCCCCAGGGCGAGGGGGGGCTGAGCCGGAAGGGGTCCGATCCAGGCAACGCCTCCCACTACTATTCCGTCACCCGGCTGGCGACCCGGGGCGCCGTCGGGATCGGCGGGACGTCGTACGATGTCGAGGGGAGCTCCTGGCTGGACCGCGAATGGGGAACCAGCGCGCTCGGCGATGAGCACTCCGGCTGGGACTGGTTCGCTCTCCACCTGTCCGACGGCAGGGACCTGATGTACTACCGGCTCCGGCGAAGGGACGGTGTCGAGGGGCGGTTCAGCTCCGGGATGCTGGCGGCGCCGGACGGCTCCTTCCGGACCCTCGCCGCGGGGGACGCCTCGGTCGAGGTCCTCGGCCATTGGAGGAGCCCGTCGAGCGGCGTGCGGTACCCGGCCCGCTGGCGGCTGCGGGTCCCCTCCGAGGGGATCGAGCTGTCGGTCGTTCCGCGCGTGGCGGACCAGGAGCTGCGAACCTTCGTCCGCTACTGGGAAGGGGCCGTCTCCGCGGACGGCGTTTCCCTCGGGCGCCCCGTCGAGGGCGAAGGGTACGTCGAGCTGACCGGGTACGGCGAAGCGGCCGGACGATGAACGCCCGGGTCCGGCGGCCTCCTGTTCGGAGGGGATGTTCCCCTTCGCTAACGGAGAGGGGATAAAAATTCGATTGATCGATAGCAAGCAAGAGGGAAAAACGGACAAGGACTGGAAGGCTGTCGATAACCTCGCTCGCTGGTCGCAGCCGGGGGCACTCCCGGATGCGCGGCGATTGTGCGGCGCTCCGTCCATGCGTCCGCTTCCCTTAGGTCTTCATGGTCCCGGTCTTCTGGAAGCGGGTGTGCCAGGAAAGCGCCTCGTCGAGCAGGTGGGGCGTGTGCTTCCCCGGCGAACCTTCAAGCGCCCTGGCGTAGTAATCCTCGAGCATCGGCCGGAACGAGGGATGGACGCAGGCCTCGATGATGCGCTCCGCGCGCCGCTTCGGCGAGGCGCCCCTCAGGTCGGCGATCCCCTGCTCCGTCACGACGACGGAGACGTCGTGCTCGCAGTGGTCCACGTGGGAAACCATCGGGACGACGCAGGAGACGGCCCCGCCCTTCGCGACGGAGGACGTCGTGAAGATCGAGATGTGGGCGTTCCGGGCGAAGTCGCCGGAGCCGCCGATCCCGTTGATCATCCGGGTGCCGTTGACGTGGGTCGAGTTGACGTTCCCGTAGATGTCGAATTCCACGCAGCCGTTCATCGCGACGACGCCGAGCCGCCGTATGACCCCCGGATGGTTGCTGATCGACTGCGGCCGCAGGAGGATTTTGTCCCTGTAGTCTCCGACGTTCGCCCGGAACCTCTCCATCACGGACGGCGACAGCGCCAGCGCCGTGGACGACGCGAACCGGACCTTCCCGGCGTCGATGAGCGCCAGCAGCCCGTCCTGGATCACCTCCGTGTACACCTCCAGCCCCTCGAACTCCGAGTCGAGCAGGCCGAAGAGCACCGCGTTGGCGACGTTGCCCACGCCCGACTGCAGCGGGTAGAGGTTCTCCGGCAGCCGCCCCGCCTTCACCTCCCGCCGGAAGAAATCGATGATGTGGCGCGAGATCGCCCGGCTGTCGGCGTCCGGCTCCTTGAGCTCCACGGTGTCATCCGGCCGGTCCGTAAGGACGACCGCCTTGACCTTTTCCGGGGGGCAGGAGAGGTACGGCGTCCCGATCCGGCACGCGGGGGAAAGGATCCGGCTTGAGGGGTAATGCGGCGGGTTCAGCAGCTCGATGACGTCGTGCATCCCTTCGAGCCCGGACGGCTGGGAGGAATTGACCTCGAGGATCACCTCCCGGGCGCAGTCCAGGAAGACCTGGTTGTTCCCGACCGAGGTGGACGGGATGAGCCGGCCGTCCTCCGTCACGCCCGTCACCTCGACGAGCGCGACGTCGAGCTCGCCGAGGAAGCCCGCGCGGACGATCCGGGAAAGCGAGCCGATGTGGGGATCGAGGAATTCCGTCTCGCCGGAGTTGATCCTCTCCCGGACGACCGGGTCCGCATTGAACGGGGAACGGAACGCGATCCCGTCGACCTCCGCGAGCACGCCGTCGAGCCCCGCCTCGGTGTTCGCCCCGGTCAGGAGCGAAATGCGAAGCTCCCTCCCGCTCTCCCGCTCCCGCCGGATCCGCCCGGCCAGCGCGCGGGGGACCTCCTTCGGGCACCCGGCGCCGGTGAAGCCGCTCACCCCCACCTTGTAGCCGTTCTTTATCCGTTCCGCCGCCTGCGCCGCGCCGGTGATCTTCCCGCGAAGGTGCGCGTTCCGCACGCGGTCTCCCGCGATGTCCATGACCCTGCAGCCCCCCTGCATGAAGAATGACCCGACGATTCTATTTCAGGCCGGGCGGATCTTTTAGGTTTTTTTGCGGAAGCGGCGCAGGATCCGCCGTGCGAGAAGGAGGAACAGGAGGAGGAAGGCGGCCACGACGCCGAGGACGACCAGCGGGTACGCGATCGCGGAGTAGCTCCCCCCGACGGCCAGCGCGTCCTCCACGAGGCTCAAGACAACATTGCTGAACGGTTCCGGGCTCTGGTTGACTGCCAGCCGCGCCCCCGATTTCGCCGCGTGGGAAGAGAAGGCGACAGCCCCGCACAGGAGGACGACGGCGACCTCCGCGGCCGGGTCGAGCTTCCCGACCGCGGCGAAGGCGATCAGCCCGGCCCCCGCGGGGCGCACGAACGTGTGCACCGCGTCCCACAGGGAATCGACCCACGGGATCTTGTCCGCGAGGAACTCCGCCGCGGCGCACACGCCGGCGGCGATCAGGACGTATGGATGGGACAGGACCCCGAGCGGGGCCAGCTCCGGGGGCAGGGTCAGCAGGCCGTACCGGAGGCACAGGCCGACGGTCAGAACCGTCGCGTAGAGCCGGATGCCGGCGAACAGCGCCACGCCCGTCACCGCCCCGAGGAGGGAAAGCGTCTTCATCGCTCCCCCTTAAGGAACGCGGGTCACTGGACCGAGATCAGCTCCACCTCGAAGATCAGCGTCGAGTTCGGGCCGATGTCGCGGCCGACGCCCCGCTCCCCGTACGCGAGCGACGGGGGAAGGAAGATCTGCCACTTGGCTCCCTCCTTCATCAGCTGGAGCGCCTCGGTCCAGCCCGGGATCACCCCGGACACCGGGAACGTGGCCGGCTGTCCCCGCCGGTAGGAGCTGTCGAACTCCGTGCCGTCGATCAGCGTGCCCTTGTAATGAGTGGTCACCGAGTCGGACGCCTTCGGAGTCTTCCCCGTCCCCGGCGCGATCACCTTGTATTGCAGCCCGCTGGGGAGGGTCTGGACCCCCTCCTTCTTCGCGTTCTCCGCGAGGAACCTCTCGCCTTCCGCCTTGTTCTTTTCCCCGAGTTTCTTCATCTCTTCCGCCTGTTTTTCCATCATTTTCTTCTGGTATCCCTCGATCTCCACCCGGGCCTCGTCCTCCGTCAGGAGGGTCTTCCCCCCGGTGAAGGCGTCCTTCATCCCCTTCGCCAGCGACTCCGCGTCCACCTCGACGCCCTGGCGCTTGAGCGTGGCCCCGATGTCCATGCCGATGCTGTAGCCGAGCCGTTCCTTCTCCCCTTTCAGCGCCGGGGCATCCGCGGCCCGCGCCGTCCCCGGCAACGCGAGCGCGAAGCAAACCGCCGCCACCGCCAGTCGTCTCATGCCCCACTCCTTCATCCCGATGATCCGGTGATCGGCACTCTATCGCAACATACCATACCGGGCGACTTCCCGGGGAAACGGGTTTGCGGTATATTCTGTGCACTATGAAAATTCTAATCACGAAGGCGGCGCCGGACCGCCTGCGTACCAAACCGTCCGGCGACAAGGCGTTGGGGTTCGGAAAGCTCTTCTCCGACCACATGTTCCTCATGGACTACGTCGAGGGGAGGGGGTGGAAGGACCCGCGGATCGTCCCGTTCGGCCCGCTCGCGCTTCCCCCCACCGCGGTCGTGCTCCATTACGCCCAGGAGATCTTCGAGGGGCTCAAGGCATACTACGCGAAGGACGGCGGGATCTGCCTCTTCCGCCCGGAGCGCAACGCGGAGCGGATGAACCGTTCGGCGACGCGCCTGTGCATGCCGCCGGTCCCCGTCGAGGACCAGATACGGGCCATCGAGGAGCTTGTCCGAATCGACCGGGACTGGATCCCCCGCAACCACGGCGCCTCGCTCTACATCCGCCCGGCGATGATCGCCACGGAATCGGCGCTGGGCGTCCACCCGTCCACGGAATACCTCTACTTCGTCGTCACCGGGCCCGTGGGCGCATACTACGCCAGGGGATTCGAGCCCGTGAGCATCCTCGTCGAGGAAAACTACATCCGCGCCACGCGCGGGGGGCTGGGCGAGGCCAAGACGGGGGCGAACTACGCCGCCAGCATCCTGGCGGCGAAGGAAGCCAAGGCGAAGGGGTACGACCAGGTCCTGTGGCTCGACGCGGAGCGGCGCCGCTTCGTGGAAGAGGTCGGGACGATGAACATCTTCTTCGTCTTCGGCGGCGAGCTCGTGACGCCCCCCCTGTCCGGGTCGATCCTTCCCGGCGTCACGCGCGACTCGGTCATCGAGCTGGCGAAGGAATGGAAGATCCCGGTCTACGAGCGCCCCGTCGAGATCGACGAGGTAATCCGGAGGGCCGAGGACGGCTCGCTCACCGAGGCGTTCGGCTCGGGGACGGCGGCGGTCATCTCCCCCGTCGGCGCCTTCTGCTACCGCGGCCGCGAATCCCGGGTCGGGGACGGCAAGGTGGGTGAGCTGTCGCTGCGGTTCTACGAGGGGATCACCGGGATCCAGTACGGCGAGGTCGAGGACCGCCACCG
Source organism: bacterium UBA2219 (assembly GCA_002327765.1). GTDB lineage: Bacteria > Desulfobacterota > Deferrimicrobia > Deferrimicrobiales > Deferrimicrobiaceae > UBA2219. Next base: position 20,081 of record DCUH01000043.1, read on the forward strand.
CTGGGTCCACCGGGTGGAGTAAGCACCTCCAGGACCGCCTCGAGGGTCATCCCCTCGATCCGGACGATCTTGCTGCGCCCCTTTTCGCCGGCGACCAGCGTCACGCTTGCGCGGGGAACGCCCAGGGCCTTCGCCAGGAACCGGGCGAGCGCCTCGTTCGCCCTGCCTTCCACCGGGGGGGCGTTCAGGCGGACCCGCAGCACGCCCCCCTCATGGCCGACGACGCCCTCCTTCGCCGCGCGGGGCACGACCCGCACGGAGAGAGTGGCCGACGGCGGCTTGGCCTCCTTCACGACATCCGCACGGCGAGCTCGAAGAGCGACCGGACGACGAAGTACTGCAGGAAGACGATGATCAGCACGACGACGACGATGGAGAAGTCGATCGATCCCGCGTACAGCGGGAGCTTCCTCCGCAGCGGCGAGAGAACCGGCTCGGTCAGCCCGTGGATCACCCGGACGATCGGGTTGTACGGGTCGGGGCTGACCCACGACAGCACCGCGCGGATGATGAAGACCCACATGTACGCCGAAAGCACGATGTCGACGATCTTTGCCAGCGCGTAGATCAGGTTCCCGGCGACGAACATCTTCTTTTCGATCCTCCCTTCTCCGTTGCCGCTACAGCTCGCGGCACCTCTTCCAGGCGGCCAGCACGGCATCCATCACCGTCGCGCGGAAAGCCCCGCGCTCCAGCGCCTCCACCCCGGCCGCGGTCGTCCCCCCGGGGGACATGACCATGTCCTTCAGCTCCGCGGGGTGCTTCCCCGTCTCGCGGACCATCCTTGCGGCGCCCTCCAGCATGGCGGCGGCCAGCCGGTACGCCTCGGCCCGGCCCATCCCGGCCCGGACGGCCCCGTCCGCCAGCGCCTCGAGGAACAGGAACGCGTAGGCCGGGCCGGAGCCGGACAAGGCCGTCACCACGTCGAGCAGCTCCTCACGGGGCATCTCGGCCACCTCGCCGAACGAAGAAAAGATCGCCCGCACGCGCTCCCGGGTCGCCGGGTCCACTCCCGCCGGGAAGAAGACCCCCGTGCTCCCCATCCCCACCTGAGCCGGCGTGTTGGGCATCGTCCGCACGACCTTCGCCCCTTCCCCCAGCGCCCGCTCGAACGCCTCGAGCCGGACCCCTGCCACGATGGAGACGAACGTCTTCCCCCGGGCGGCGTCCCCCGGGATCCCGGCCAGCACCGCCGGGAGGACCTGCGGCTTCACGGCGACGACGACGGTGTCGCACGCTTCGAGGAGCTCCGCAACGGACGAGGCGACGGACACCCCGAGCCGGTGCCGCAGCGCCTCGGACCGGCCGGCGCCCGTGTCGTGCACGAACACGCGGTCCGCGGGGTACAGCTTCGCGGAGAGCACGCCGCGGATCATCGCCTCCCCCATGTTCCCCGCACCGATGAATCCCAAGCCCGCCGTCATGTCATCCCCTCCCGTGGCGGACGCCGAAGATCGCGGTCCCGACGCGCACCATCGTCGCCCCTTCCTCGATCGCGGCCTCGAAGTCGCCCGACATCCCCATCGACAGCTCTTTCAGGTCCGCCGCGGGGTACTCCCGGGCGAGCGCGTCCCGCAGCTTCCGCAGCCGGACGAAGTACGGCCGGCTCTCCTCGGGGTCGAGCCCGTACGGCGGGATCGCCATCAGCCCGGAAACCGCAAGCCCGGGCAGCCCCAAGGCGGCCTCGGCCAGAAGGCGCAGACCGGCCGGCGCGACACCCGCCTTGCTCTCCTCTTCCTCGAGGTTCACTTCGAGCAGGACGGGCACGACCTTGCGCGCCTCGACGGCGCACCGGGAGACCTCCTCCGCCCGCTTCGCCGAATCGACCGTCTGGATCCAGGAAAACAGCGAAACGGCCTTGCGGACCTTGTTGCTCTGGAGCTTCCCGATCATGTGCCACTCAGCACCCGGCAGTCCCTGGATCTTCTCCTCGGCCTCCTGTACGTAGTTCTCCCCGAAGACGGATATCCCCGCGGCGTGCGCATCGAGGATCAGAGAGAGCGGCTGGGTTTTCGACGCGGCCACCAGCTTCACCGAGCCGGGGCTGCGCCCCGCACGCCGCTCCGCGGCGGTGATCCGCTCGAGGACCTGGCCCGCGTTTTCGGAGACCGTCTGGCTCCCGGCGTTCATCCCTTCCCCCCCGCAAGAGCATAACACCCCGGACCGACTGGGGAAACCGTAATCAGCCGGGCCTTTTGCAGCATCGCCACGACCCGGGTCATCGGCAGCCCCACCACGTTGGTGAACGACCCGCCGATGCGGTCGATGAGGAGCATTCCCGCCCCCTGCGCGGCGTAGGCGCCCGCCTTGTCGTCGCACTCCCCCGTCCGGACGTACGCCGCCACCTCGCCCCGCGTCAGGGGACGGAAGACGACCCGGGTCGCCTCGGTGCCGACGTCGCGGTACCCTCTCTCCGCGCACAGCAGGCATACGGACGTGTAGACCCTGTGCTCGCGCCCCGCGAGGGAGGACACCATCCTCCGGGCGTCCGCCCGGTCCCGCGGCTTGCCGAGGATCCTTCCCCCGGCCACGACGATCGTGTCCGCGGAAAGGACGAAGGACCCCGGATGCCTGACGGCGACCTCCATCCCCTTGTCCAGCGCCGCCCGGCGGACGAAGCGCGCGGGCGGCTCGCCCGGGCGCGGGATCTCGTCGACCCCCGACGGAACGACGCGGAACGGCACGCCCAGGGCGGACAGGAGCTCCCGGCGGCGGGGGGATTCGGAAGCGAGGATCAGGCGGGCGATCGGGCTCACGGGGTGCATTATAGGGAATCGGCGGCGGGACGGCAAACGCCGCCGGGACGCCTTCGGCTTGCCCTCGCACGACCCGCGTGGTAATCATTAAATATCCGATACCGTTTTCCGGCGGAGAGCGCCCATGGGATTCAAGACGATCACCGTGAAGACCGAAGGAAGGCAGCTCTTCCTCGACATCACGAAGCACGTGCGGCTCGTCGTCCGCGAAAGCGGCGTGAAAAGCGGCGTCGTGCACGTCTTCATCCCCCACACCACGGCGGCCGTCACCATCAACGAGAACGCCGACCCCGACGTCCGGCAGGACATCCTGAACTGCCTCGAGAAGATCGCCCCCCCTGCCGGGCCTTACATGCACGCCGAGGGGAATGCCCACGCCCACATCAAGGCGGGGATCGTCGGCTCAAGCGTCGCCGTGTTCGTCGAGGCGGGTCAGCTCGTCCTCGGCACGTGGCAGTCGATCTTCCTGTGCGAGTTCGACGGCCCGAGGACTCGCAACGTCATGATCCGCGTTACGGAAGGGTAGCTCCCCCGCGCAGGTACGCCTCGTAGCGGGCGCGCAGCGCCTCTTTCTCCGGGCCTCCTTCCACCACGTCCCAGGGGAAGATTTCGTCGGAATCCTTCTCCCTGTGCACGGTCGCGGCCAGCCGCTCCCCCAAACCCGGCGCCGACCCGGGAAGCCTGCCTCCCCTCACCCTTCGGAGGTCCTCCGCCACGAGGCGGTCGGACATCCCCAGGTACCCCTGCAGGACCGCGTCGCGAGGCCGTTCGCCGGTCCACCGGAGGTTCGGCGACGTCCGGACGAAGGCGGCCACCGCCTCCTGGCGGGCCGCAAGCTCCCCCTCCCCGGCCATCGCCGCCCACTGAAACGGGGTAGACGGCTTGGGCACGAAGGGGGACAGGACCGCGGTAATCGTCCCCAGCCTTCCGAAGGCGCGCGCCTCGCCGAGGACACGCCCCCGGAATTCCCGCAGGAATCCCGTGATCCCCGCGACTTCCTCCTCCCGGCCCGTCCCGGGAAGGCCGACGAGGAAGTAGAGCTTGAACGACACGATCCCCGCGCGCACCAGGCGGCCGGCCGCATCGAAGAACGCGTCGTCCGCGATCCGCTTCCCGACGCGGGAACGGAGCCCCGCCTCGCCGCACTCGGGCGCAAGCGCCACGGTGCGGTGCCCGCTCCTCGAGAGGATCTCCGCGACTTCCGCGTCGACGAGGTCCGCGCGCACGGATGCGGGCGACACGCTCCCCCCACGTTCGAGCACCTCCCGGGCCAGCTCCCGGAACGGCCCCCAGTCCAGGACCGCCGCTCCGATCAGCCCCACTTTCCTGCGGCGGGGCCACGCCGCGTCGACGGCCGCCCGTACGCGCTCGATAGGGAACTCCCGGAAGAAGGGGCAGGCGTGCGACGCGGCGCAGAAGCCGCACATCCGCGGGCACCCCCGCGACGTCTCGACGAGCGACATGCCGCCGAGCTCGGTGTCTTCCGCCAGGACGACGGGCGGAGGGGGAGGAAGGGCGCGCAGGTCGAGCGTCTCCCGGGCGACGCGATCCGGGAAGCCCGGCCGGGGCCTCATGGAGAGCAGCCGGCCGGCCGCCGGGAGCCCGCCGTCCGCTTCGTGGACGGCCAGGTACCCCCATGGGACGTACACCCCGGGGACCCCGGAGAGCTCCCGCAGGAAGCCCGGGTCGGCCGGGTCGCCCTCCCCGAGGTCGAGGAGCGTCTCCACGGCGCGCTCTCCGTCCCCGACGACGACCGCGTCGGCGAAGACGCCGCACGGCTCGGGGTTGAGCGAGGCGGCGAATCCCCCCGCGACGACGAGCGGGTGGCGGCCGCCGGAGGCGAGCCGGTCCTCGCGGAACGGGGGGACCCCGCCCGCGGCGAGGATGCCGGGAAGGTTCAGCAGGTCGTTTTCATAGGACAGGGAAACGGCGACGACGTCGAAATCCGAAAGCGGGCGGCCGCTCTCGAGCGTCCCGCCCGCGGCCGGCTCCCCCGGGGTGTTCGCCCGCCGCGCGGCGAGGCGGGCGTCCGGCCCGCGCCCGCCGCGCCCGGGGAGGAAGGCCCGCTCGCAAAGCGCCTCCGGACGCGCGTTGACCTGGGCGTGGACCAGCAGGAAGCCCAGGTTCGACATCCCCGCCGCGTACGAGTTCGGGTAGACCAGGGCGACCCGCTTCCTGCCTCCCCACTCCTTGCGGACGGCGCCGGTCTCCCGCTCCCGGCGCGCGCCGCCCCGCGGCAGCCTCCCCAAGGCCCGGGTTTCCCTTGTGCCGCCTATTCCCCCCGCCTGCGCAGGAAGGTCGGGATCTCGAAGTCGTCCAGCGACTCGATCTCCGTTTCCTTGTCGATCAGCGGCAGGTCCTCGACGCGCTCCTCTGCGAGGCCGATCTGCGCGGCGTTCCGCAGGAAGGCGGGCTTCTGCAGGTCCTCCGTGCGGCTGACCAGCTTGATCCCCTTCCGCTGGCTCTTCCACGGGCCTTCCGCCACGTTCGGCTCGAAGCCGGTCGCCACCACCGTGACCTTCAGCTCGTCCTCCAGCGTCTCGTCGATCACCGTCCCGAAGATGATGTTCGCCTCGTCGGAGGCCTCCTCGCGGATCAGGCTCGCCGCCTCGTTGACCTCGCTTAAGGAAAGGGACGCCCCCGCCGTGATGTTGATGAGGACCCCGCGCGCGCCCCGGATCGAGACGTCCTCGAGGAGCGGGCTGGAGATCGCCTTCTCCGCGGCCGCCACCGCCCGGTTCTGGCCCGAGGCGGCGCCGGTGCCCATCAGCGCCAGCCCCATCCCCTTCATGACCGTCTTCACGTCCGCGAAGTCCAGGTTGATGTATCCCGGCTTGGTGACCAGCTCGGAGATCCCCCGCACCGCCTGGAACAGGACGTCGTCCACCTTCCGGAACGCCTCGACGAACTTCATGTCCTTGCCCGCGATCAGGAGCAGCTTCTCGTTCGGAATGACGATGATCGTGTCGACGAGCGTCCGCAGCTCCTTGAACCCCGTGTCCGCCTGCCGCTTCCGGGTCTGCCCCTCGAACGTGAACGGCCGCGTCACGACGGCCACCGTCAGCGCCCCGACCTCCTTCGCCACCTCCGCCACGACCGGCGCGGCGCCAGTCCCCGTGCCGCCGCCCATCCCCGCGGTGATGAAGACCATGTCCGC
>DCUH01000043.1:26110-45852 GCA_002327765.1 bacterium UBA2219
TCCGTGTTGGCGGCGATGAACTCCACCCCCTGCAGCCCCTCCTCGATCATGTTATTGACGGCGTTCCCCCCGCCGCCGCCCACGCCGAACACCTTGATGACGGCGTGGCAGCGGTTCTCCTCGATGATCGTGAACAGCCTCGATTTCCCCTCTTCCCGTTCCATCGTCTCCATCCGTTCCCCCTTTTTAAAGCCCGGATTCCGTTATCAAAAGAATTCGGACAGGTATTTCTTCACCCGGTTGATGATCCCCGCCGAAGGCGTCTCCTCCTGCTGCTCGACCACCGTCTCGGCCGCCCTCGCGCCGTAGATGACGAGACCGACCGCCGTGGAGTAAGCGGGGCTGTTGACGACCTCCACCAGCCCGCCGATCCCGATGGGGCCGCCGCGCCGCACCGGGAGCCGGAACACCCGCTCCCCGAGTTCCGGCAGGCCGTCCAGGAGCGCCCCGCCGCCCGTCAGCACCACGCCGGCGCCCAGGCTGTCCTCGAAGCCCGACCGGAGGATCTCCTTCCGCATGAGCGCGAAGATCTCCTCCGCCCTCGGCTCGACGATCTCGCTCAGGTGCTGCCGCCGCAGCGGCCTGGGCTGGCGGCCGCCGACGCCCGGCAGCTCCACCAGCTCGTCGCGCCGCACCTTCTGGATCATGGCGCACCCCGAGGAGACCTTCAGCGCCTCCGCGTCGGCGTTTGGAAGCTTGAGGCCGATCGCCACGTCGGAGGTGATGTTGCCCCCCCCGAGGGGGAGGACGTACGTGTGCCGCAGGGCGCCGTCGTAGAAGATCACCATCTCCACGGTGCCGCCCCCGAAATCCATCAGCGCCACGCCCACCTCGCGCTCCTCGGCCGTGAGCACGGCCTCCGCGGACGCCAGGGGGGCCAGGACGAGCGACTCGACGCCGAGCGCGGCCTTCTCGACGCACCGCAGCAGGTTCCGCGCGCCGGGGACGTCGTTCGTCACCACGTGGACGCGCGCGTCAAGCCGGATCCCCGTCATCCCTCGTGGGTCCTTGATCCCGGCCATATCGTCGACGATGAACTCCTGGGTCAGGACGTGCAGGATCTCCCGGTCGTTCGGCAGCTCCACCGTCCGCGCGATCTCGAGCACCCGGGTGAAGTCGGCGTTCGTCACCTCCCGCTCGTTCTTCACCGAGATGGCGGCGTGGCTGTTGAACGACTTGATCAGCGGGCCGGAGATGCCGACGTAGACCGACTCCACGTTGAGGCCCGTCATCCGCTCCGCCTCGGTGACGCTCTGGCGGATCGACTTGACCGTGGCGTCCACGTTCACGACCGCGCCCTTGCGCATCCCCTCGGTGGGGCATTCCCCCACGCCGAGGATCTCGACGCCGTCCGGCGTCTTCCTCCCGAGGACCGTGGCCACCTTGCTCGACCCAATGTCCAGTCCCGCGATCACCTGATCATGCGCCGTGTCCATTCATTCCCCCGGCCGCACGAAGATGCGGCCCTCCGTCTTGAGGTCGACGATGCCGGGAGACTTGCCCAGGGCCGACACCCTCGGCAGCGCCTCCTCAACACGCCGTATCGCCTTCTGGAAATCCATCCCGCCGATCTTGAACTGCACGCCGGTGTCCCGGGTCACGAGCGTGAATCCCTCCTGGGCGTCGTAATGCACCTCGGAGAGGTTCTTGCGCAGCGGCCCCGCCTCCGCGAGCTCCAGCAGTTCCAGGCTCTTCCGGAAATTCCTCGCCGTCACCGCGTCCTTCGCCCGCAGGTCGCTCACCGAGAACCCGGTGACGATCGCCAGGTTCTTCGGGTCGTACGCCGTGAGCCGCTTGAACGGCCTTCCCTCGTCGTTCACGTACCAGAGGGCGTCCAGGTTTACCATCGCGACCGGTCGCTGCTCCACGATCCGCACCACGAAACGGTCGGGAAACGACTTGCGCACGGATACCGCGCGGACCCACGGGTGCGACGCCAGCCTCCTGGAAACCTCGCCCACGGGGACGGTCCAGATGTTCCGCTTCCCCATGCCCCGGACGATCGACCAGACCTCCTCCTTCGTCACGTTCGTGCAGGGGTTCATGTCGATCGACCGCACGGAGAACATGGGAGAGCGCGCCAACCGCGAATACGACCAGGCCGACGCCCCGCCCAGCAGCGCCACGGCAGCCAGGACGGCGCAGATCCACGCGGCGGCCCGCAGGCGCGCCTGCGGGGAGGGAGCGCTCTCCGCCCGCCCCTTCCCCTTCCTCCGCACGGTTTGCCCCCTGCCTCCCCGCTTCCCGAGGCCCGTCTTGTGATATGCCTTGTACTCGATCATCTACTTCGACAACCCCGCGTCCGACAGGATCTCCTCGACCAGCTCCTCGAACGGCATGCCGTCGAACCGCGCGGCCTTCGGGAGCAGGCTCGTCTCGGTCATCCCGGGGATCGTGTTCGCCTCGAGGAAGAACACGTTCCCGGCGCGGTCCACCCGGTAGTCGACCCGCGCCGCGCCGCGCAGCCGCAGCGCCTGGGCGACCCGGCGGGTGTATTCCGCGGCGCGCTGCAGGATGTCCCGCTCCATCGGCACCGGGATCACGTACTCCGTCTCCCCCTTGTTGTACTTGGCGTGGTAATCGTAGAACCCGGACTTCGGGATGATCTCGATCGCGGGGAACACCCGCCCGTTGACGATCGACACCGTGATCTCGCGCCCCGCGACGTACCCTTCCGCGAGCACGCGGCTGTCGTGCCGGGCGGCCGCCTCCAGCGCCCCCTCCCATTCCGCCGCGCTGCGGACGATCGTGATGCCGACGGTCGACCCTTCCCGGTCCGGCTTGACGACGAGCGGGAAGCCGAAGGGCGGCGGCTTCGCGCCTGCGATCGCCGATCCCTCGTACACCTCGTCCGGCGGGCAGGGAACGCCCGCCGCGGCGGCCATCCGCTTGCCGAGCATCTTGCTCATCGCGACGGCGGAGGCGGCGACGCCGGACCCCGTGTAGGGGAGGCGCGCCAGCTCGCACGCCGCCTGGATGCACCCGTCCTCCCCGAACCGGCCGTGGAGCGCGATGAACGCGGCGTCGACCCCCGCGTCCCGGACCGTGCCCAGCCAGTCCTCGCGGATATCGATCTCGCGGACGTCGTGCCCGTTACGGCGGAGCGCGGCCGCGACCGCCGCACCCGTCCGGAGCGACACGGACCTCTCCGCGGAGATCCCGCCGAGAAACACCCCGATCCGGGCGCCGGAGAAGCGCCCGACGTCAGGCATCGAACTCCCCCCACAGCTTCACTTCGGGGACCAGCAGGACGCCGGCCGTCTCGCTCACGGCCCTCTGACCCCGGTCCATGAGCCGACGGACGTCGGCCGCCGTGGCCCGCCCGCGGTTCAGCAGGAAGTTGGCGTGCTTCTCGGAGAAGCAGGCGTCCCCCTCCCGCTGCCCTTTCATCCCGGCACGGTCCAGGAGCAGGCCGGCGCTTTCGCGTCCCGGCGGGTTCCGGAACGTGGAGCCGAACGTCTTCTCCCCCCACGGCTGGTCGGCGCGCCGCTTCTCGTTCCACTGCCGCATCAGCTCGAACACGGCCTCCCGCGTCCCCTCGGCGAACCGGAAACCCACGCGGACCACGATGCCCTTCACGGGGAAATCCGTCTCCCGGTACCCGAACCGGACGGCGGCCGCCTCCACGCGGTGGATCTCGCCTTCCGCGTCGGCGATCTCCACCCACTCCGCGAGGTCGCCGATCTGCCTCCCGTAGGCACCGGCGTTCAGCGACAGGGCGCCGCCCACCGTCCCCGGGATGCCGGAGAGCGGCTCGATCCCCGAGAGCCCCGACAGCGCGCAGAGGACGGCCAGCCTGGGAAGCATGACCCCGGCCTCCGCGACCACCGTCTGCCCCCCCAGGAACACCACCTTGGACAGGTGCTTCTTGGTGCAGAGGACCGTCCCCGCCACCCCGCCGTCGGACACGAGGAGGTTGCTTCCCGCGCCCATCGTGTACACCGCCCTCCCTGCACGCCGTTCCGCGGAGAGGATCTCCCGCACCTCCGCCGGCGACCGGGGGAACACCACCCGCTCGGCCGCGCCGCCGATCCCGATGGTGGTGTAGTCCCGCAGCTTCAGGTGGAACGAGACCTCGATGCTCCTCAACGCCGGCCCCCCCTTGCCCGCACCCTCACGCCGAAACGACAGCCTCTCCCAGTTTCCAGACATCGCCCGCCCCCATTGTGAGAAATATGTCGCCCGGCCGCAGCGCGGCACGGACCGTTTCCCCCGCCTCGCCGGCTTTGCCCGCGTACACCGCCCCCTTGTGCCCGTGCTCCCGGATCGCCTCGCAGAGACTCTCCGCGGTGGCCCCCTCGATCGGCTCCTCCCCCGCGGCGTAGACGTCGAACAGCAGCAGGACGTCCGCCTCGTTGAAGGCCGACAGGAAATCCTTGAAAAGCGCCCGCGTCCGCGTGTAGCGATGCGGCTGGAACCCGACGACGATCCGGGCTTCCGGCCAGACCTCCCGCGCCGCCGCCAGCGTCGCCCGGATCTCCGCCGGGTGGTGGGCGTAGTCGTCCATCACCGTGACCCCGCCCGCCTCCCCTTTCATCTGGAACCGGCGGGCCACGCCCGCGTAGTCGAGCAGCCCCTGGCGGACCTTCCCGGCGGGGATGCCGAGCTCCATGGCCACGGCGACCGCCGCCAGGGCGTTGCTCACGTTGTGCCGCCCGGGGGCGCGAAGCGCCATCTCCCCGACCAGCTCCCCCCGCGCGAAGACGGTGAAGCGGTTCGTCATCCCCTCGGAGACGAGCCCGTCCGCGCGGTAGTCCGCGTGCCTCGAGAACCCGTAGGTGACGACGGTCTTCGTCACGGAGGGGAGCAGCTCCTGGACGTTGGGGTGGTCGACGCACAGCACGGCGAATCCGTAGAAGGGGACCTTGTTGATGAAATGGAGGAAGGTCTCCTTGAGCTGGCCGATCCCCGAGTAGAAGTCGAGGTGCTCGGGATCGATGTTCGTCACCACCGCGACCGTCGGGGAAAGCTTCAGGAAGGTCCCGTCGCTCTCGTCCGCCTCCGCGACGAGGAACTCCCCCTGCCCGAGCTTCGCGTTGGAGCCCAGGCTGTTCAGCTTGCCCCCTACCACGGCGGTCGGGTCCCACCCCGCGCTCGCCAGCACCGTCGCCACCATCGAGGTCGTCGTCGTCTTGCCGTGCGTGCCGGCGATGGCGATCCCGTACTTCATCCGCATGAGCTCCGCCAGCATCTCCGCCCTGGGGATGANNTCACCACGACGTGCCCGTCGGCGGGGACGTTCTCCGCCGCGTGGCCGAAGGCGATGTTCGCGCCCAGCGACGCCAGGCGGTCCGTGGTCTCGGATCGCCTCAGGTCCGAGCCCGACACGCGGTACCCCAGGTTCAGCAGGAGCTCCGCGATCCCGCTCATCCCGATGCCGCNNCATGCCGATGCCGCCGATGCCGACGAAATGGATGGGCAACCCTTTTCTGTACATTGCCGTCTAAGCCCCCTTCAGTCCGCTTTCCCTGCGAGCGCCAGGGCCCTTCGGACCGCGTCGAACGCCGCGTCGGGCCTGGCGAAGGAAAGCGACGCAGCCCGCGCCCTCTCCCGCGCCTCCCGGTTCCCCGCGAGCGACCACAGCGACGCCCGGAGCGCCTCCGGAGCGGCGTCGGCCTCCGCCATCCACGTTCCAGCCCCCGCCGCGCAGAATTCGCGCGCGTTCCCCGCCTGGTGGTCGTCCGCCGCGTGCGGGTACGGCACGAGGACGCACGGGCGCCCGAACAGGGCGGCTTCCGCGATCGAAAGGGCGCCCGCCCTCATCAGCACGGCGTGGCACCGCGTGAACATCTCCCCGATCCTCTCGCTGAAGGGGAACGCCTCGACCGCCAGCCCCTCGTCCCTCGCCGCCGCCGCGACCGCCTCATGCTCCTCCGCCCCCGTCTGCAGCAGGAACCGGATCTCCTTCCCCTCTCTCCTCCCCGCCCGGGCCATCGAAAGGACGCGGGAGTTGATCGCCCGCGCGCCCCGGGACCCGCCGAGGGCCAGCACCGTGAACGGCTCCTCGGGGGGCCACTCGTCCGCGTGCTCCCTCGCCGCCGCGACGATCTCCGACCGGACGGGGTTGCCCGTGACCTCGGTCCTGCCCGGAGGCAGGAAGGACCCCGCCCCCGCGAACCCCGCGAACACCCGGACGGCCCGCCCCGCCAGCAGCCGGTTCGACCTCCCCGGCACGCTGTTCTGCTCCTGCAGGAACAGCGGAATCCCGAGGAGCGCCGCGGCCGCGGCGACCGGCACCGAGGCGTAGCCGCCCACCCCGAAGACCAGGTCCGGCCGGCGGCGCCTCATGACGGCCAGCGCGGCGGGAAGCCCGGCCGCGATCCGAAACAGCCCGGGAACGGCACGGAAGCCCTTCCCCGTGACCTGCCCGGCGGGAACGAAGTCGATCTCGAACCCCCGCGCCGGAACGGCCCGCGCCTCGAGCCCTCTTTCGGTCCCGACGAACGTGACCACGCCGCCGGGGCGAAGGGAGAGGAACGCCTCAGCAAGGGCAATTCCCGGATAGACGTGCCCGCCGGTCCCTCCCCCGGCGACGATCATCCTCGGCGACAAACGCTTCGGCCCCTTTCCGGGATACGTTCAACAGCACCCCGATCGCCGCCAGGTGCAGGATCAGCGAGCTCCCCCCGTAGCTTAAGAAAGGGAGGACCATCCCCTTCGGCGGCAGCATCTTCAGCCCCACCATCATGTTCATCATCGCCTGCATGCCGATGACGGTCGAAAAGCCCAGCGCGAGGTATTTCCCGAACGGGTCGCGCGCCCTGCGGGCGATGCGGAAGCCCGTCCAGACGATGGTGATGTAGCAGGCCCCCACCAGGACGACCCCCGCGAACCCGAGCTCCTCCCCGATCACGGAGAAGATGTAGTCGGTGTGCATCTCGGGGAGGTAGAACAGCTTCTGCTTCCCCGCTCCCACCCCGGTCCCGAGGACCCCCCCGTTGGAGAACGCGATCAGCGACTGCACGACCTGGTACCCTCCCGCCTGGGCCTGGGAGAACGGGTCGAGGAACGCCTTCAGCCGCGCAACGCGGTACGGCTTGGCCGCGATCAGCGCCGCGGCCCCGGCGACCGCCACGGCCCCTCCCAGCGCCAGCAGCTTCCACGGGAATCCCGCCAGGAAGATGACCGCGACGAACGAAGCCATGATCACCACGGCCATGCCGAAGTCCGGCTCCTTCAGGATCACGACGACATAGAGCCCCATCACCGCGAGCATCGGAAGGAACGCCTTGATCCCCTCCTTCGGGTTCTCCCCCTTTTTGTCGATCGCGTACGCGGCGAAGACGAGGAGGACGAACTTGGCCAGCTCGGAGGGCTGGAAATGGACCACGCGCAGATTGATCCACCGGGCGGCCCCGTTCGCCGTGTGCTGGACGCCGGGGACGAACACCAGCAGCAGCAGCACGAAGGTGCCGCCGAGTATCCGCCAGACGTTGCGGCGGTAGAAGTCGTAGTCGACCCCCGAAAGGAACGCCGCGAGCGACACCCCCGCCACGAGGAACAGGAGCTGCCGCTTGAGGAAGAACGCCGGGTCCATGCCGTACCTGGCCGAGGATCCCGCCATGACGTTCGTCGCGCTGTAGATCATGAGCAGCCCCAGGACGGTCAGCGACAGCGCGCAAAGGGTGAGAACCATGCTCTCGTGGCGCTTCCCGATCTTCATTCCGGCAGCTCCTTCACGGCGCGTCGGAACGCCTCGCCGCGCTCCTCGAAGTTCCGGAACATGTCGTAGCTGGAGCAGGCGGGGGAGAAGACGACGACGTCGCCCGGCCGAGCGGCGTCGGCCGCCGCCCGGATCGCCCCCTCGAACGTGTCGGCGGCCACGATCGGCGCCGCCCCGGCGAGCTCCCTCTCCATGCGCCCGCGCGCCTCCCCCAGCAGCACGACCGCCCGCGCCTTCCGGGAAAGCGGCTCGCGCAGAGGCCGGAAATCCACTCCCTTGTCCTTCCCGCCCGCCACCAGGACCACCGGCTCGGGGAACCCCTCGAGCGCCGCGAGGACCGCCCCGACGTTGGTCCCCTTGGAGTCGTTGAAGTAGGACACGCCCCGGACGGTCCGCACGAACTCCACGCGGTGGGGCAGCCCCGGGAACTCCGCGAGCTCCGCCAGCACGTCCGCGCGCGGGACCCCCATCGCCCGCGCGACGCAGATCGACGCCAGCGCGTTCTCGACGTTCTGGAGCCCGCGGATCCGCATCGTCCCCCGCGGGTACCGCTCCTCGCCCGCGGGCGACCGGTAGACCATGTCGTCCCCCGAAAGGAACGCGCCTTCCGGAAGCTCGCGGCGGATCGAGAACGGGACCTTCCGCGCGCGGATGGAGGCCGACCGCGAGGCGACCTGCGGGTCGTCCGCGTTGACCACCGCCGCGTCCGCCGGCCCCATGTTGCGGAACATCGCCATCTTGGCCTCCGCGTAGGAGGCGAAATCCGCGTACCGGTCCCTGTGGTCCTCGGTGAGGTTCAGCAGCGCCGCCACCGCCGGCCGGAACTCCCCGACGGTCTCGAGCTGGAAGCTGGAGACCTCCACCACCCCCCAGTCGTACGGCGCGCCGGCGGCCGCCACGAAGGGCGTGCCCAGGTTCCCCCCGACGAACACCCGCGCGAAGGAGCGGGCGGCCATCCCGCCCACGAGGGTCGTCACGGTGGACTTGCCGTTCGTGCCGGTGATCGCCGCCACCTTTCCCCGGAACCGCCGGAACCCCAGCTCCAGCTCCCCCAGGACGGGAACGCCCGCCGCCGCGAGGGCGGCCAGCGGCAGCTTCGATCCGGGGACGCCGGGCGACAGCACGACGAGCGCCTTGCCGGCGACGTCCGCCTCCGACATCATCCCCGTGCGGAAAGCGACCCCCTCGGGGACCGGTTCGCCGAGCGATCTCTCCACGGCTTCGCGCGAACGGTCGTCCAGAAGCAGGACGCCGGCGCCCTCTCCCTCGAGAAGGCGCGCCGAGAGGATGCCGGACCTGCCGGCCCCCACCACCACGACCTCTTTTCCCGCCAGCTTCTCCATTGTCACCGGATCTTCAGCGTGCTGACCGCCAGCAGCGCGAGGATGATGGAGATGATCCAGAACCGCACGATGATCTTGGGCTCCGCCCAGCCCAGCTTCTCGAAATGGTGGTGGAGCGGCGCCATCCGGAAGATCCTCACCCCCACCTCCCTGCCGTCCGGTTTCCTCTTCTTGGTCCACTGGAAGACCTTCACCTGGATGATCACGGACAGCGTCTCGATGACGAAGATCCCCCCCACCAGCGCGAGGACGATCTCCTGCTTCGCCATCACGGCCACGACGCCCAGCGCGCCGCCAATCGACAGCGACCCCGTGTCCCCCATGAACACCTGCGCGGGGTAGGCGTTGAACCAGAGGAACCCCAGCCCCGCACCCGCGAGGGCCCCGCAGAAGATCGTCAGCTCCCCCACGCCGGGGACGTACTGGATCTGCAGGTAGTTGGAGATCACGACGTTCCCCGCCAGGTATGCGAAGAGCATGTAGGTGGCGGCGCAGATGACGGAGGGGCCGATCGCCAGGCCGTCGAGCCCGTCGGTCAGGTTCACCGNNTCACGAAGACGATGAAGGGGATGTAGAGGAATCCGAGCTTCGGGCTGAGGTTCTTGAAGAACGGGACGGTCACCGTGTCCTTGATGCCGATGTCCATGTAGATGAGCCCGGCCGCCATGATCGCGAAGGCGAGCTGCAGGGCCAGCTTCCACCGGGGGCTCAAGCCCTTCGTGTCCTTCCGGATCACCTTCCGGTAGTCGTCGACGAANNNCCGCGATCCAGATGTAGGGGGAAAGCAGGTTCGCCCAAAGAAGCGTGGGGACGACCGCCGCCAGGACGATGAGCACCCCTCCCATCGTCGGGGTCCCCTCCTTGACGATGTGGGTCGCCGGCCCGTCCCTGCGGATGGGCTGGCCGATCTGGCGTTCGCGGAGGAACCGGATCAGCCACGGACCGACGACGAAGCAGATCAGGAGGGCGGTGATCGCGGCGTAGATCGTGCGGAACGTGATGTACCGGAACACGTTGAAGAACGAGTAGCTCGTGTGCAGAGGGTACAGCAGGTGGTAGAGCATCGACTATCTCCACTCCTCGCGCACGTCGTTCGCTACGATGTCCAGCCTCATTCCCCTCGACCCCTTGACGAGCACCACGTCCCCTGCCGAAAGGCACCCCCGCACCGCCTCGCGCAGCGTTTCCCGGTCCGTCACGTGCTCGACGGCCAGCGGGTCCATCCCCCCCTCGCAGGCCCCCTTGGCCGCGTACGCCGCCTCCCTGCCGAAGGCGAACAGGCGCCCCACCTTGAGGGCCGCCGCCAGGTGGCCGATGCGGAAGTGAGAGGCCGCGGACGCCTGCCCCAGCTCCAGCATGTCGCCGAACACCACCACGGTCCGCCGCCCGCGCGCCAGCGCGGCCAGCGACCTCAGGGCCGCCTCGACGGACGCCGGGTTCGCGTTGTAGCTGTCGTCCAGCAGGAGCCCCCCGCCCCGGAGCGGCTCCGCGTGGAAGCGCCCCGGCACGGACGAGAACGTTGCGAACCCTTCCTCCATTTCCGCGGGGCGCATCCCCAGCGTGAACGCCACCGCGGCGGCCGCGAGGGCGTTCATGAGGTGGTGCTCTCCCGACACGCCGATGGAGGACGTGAATTCGCCGGCCGGGGTCCGGACGGCGATCCGCATCCCCGAGTCGGTCATCGAGAGGATGCGGCCGGAGAAGTCGTTCATCGGAACGCCGAAGTACACCTTCTCCGCGGAGCACCGCGCCGCCTCGCGGACCGCGCGCAGGTCGGTGGCGTTGACCACCGCCACGCCCTCCGGCGGAAGGGCCCGGTAGAGCTCCCCCTTCTCGCGCGCCACCCCCTCCATGGACCCGAGCCCCGCAAGGTGCGCGGGGGCGATGTTGGTGATCAGGCCGATGTCCGGGGCGGCAATGCCGGCCAGCCGCGCGATCTCCCCGGGGGAGTTGGTCCCCATCTCCAGGATCGCCGCGTCGTGCTCCTCCGACAGGGCGAGGAGCGTCAGCGGCATCCCGATCAGGTTGTTCCGGTTCCCGGCGTTGCAGAGCACCCGGCGCGACCGGGACAGGAGGCAGTACAGCATCTCCTTGGTGGTCGTCTTCCCCGAGCTCCCGGTGATGGCTACGAGGGGGATGCGACGGTGGCGCAGCCGGTGGGCCCGCGCCAGGTCCCCCAGCGCCTCCACGGGGTCGCGCACCACGAAGACGGGCCGGGTCCGGGCCAGCGCCGCGGGGACCTTTTTCGCCCCCGCCTCGGAGACGATCGCCGCGAGCGCCCCCTTGCCGAACGCCTCCCCCACGTAGTCCGCCCCGTCGGCCCGCTCGCCCGGCAGCGCGACGAAGACGGCCTTCGGCCCGATCTCCCGGCTGTCCGTCGTCACGACGCCGATCGGTTCGGGGACGGAGATCCCCGCGGCCTCCCGCAAAGGCTGGATCGCGCCGATCACCTCCGGCAGGGTCATCCTACCGCCCCTGGGCGAGCACATCCCGGACCACCCCCCGGTCGTCGAACGGCAGGCGCCGGTCCCCGACGATCTGGACATCCTCGTGTCCTTTCCCGACGATCGCGATCGTGTCGCCCGCTTCCGCCAGCGACAACGCCGCGGAGATCGCCGCCCTCCGGTCGTGCACCACCAGGTAGTACCCGTCGCCCCAATCCACCGGCCCGCGAGCCTCCATGAACCCCTCGGAGGAAAGCCCCGGGAGGATCTCCGAGATGATCGCGGCGGGATCCTCGTTCCGCGGGTTGTCGGAGGTCACCACCACGACGTCGGAGCGAAGCGCCGCGATGCGCCCCATCTCGGGCCGCTTGCCCCGGTCCCTGTCGCCCCCGCAGCCGAACACCGTGATGAGGCGCCCTTCCGCGAGCGCACGGAGCGTCTGGAGCACCCGGTCCATGCCGTCCGGCGTGTGGGCGTAATCGACGAAGATGTGCAACCCCCGGTCGTTGTCCACCGGCTCCAGCCTGCCGGGGATCGAGCGGACCGACTCGATCCCGGCCGCGACGGCTTCCGGCGGGACGGAGAGCAGCAGCGCGCCGGCGACGGCCGCCATGATGTTGGACACGTTGTGCGCCCCGATCAACCCGGAGCGCAGCGACAGGCGGCCCGCGGGGGTGGCCAGCACCATCGCGGACCCCTCCCACGTCATCGCCATCCCGAGCGGGAAGATCTCCCGGGACCGGGAGAACCCGAAGGTCAGGGCGGAAGGGAATTCCTGCGCGAGCCGCTCCCCGTAGGGGTCGTCGGCGTTCAGCGCGACGCCTGCGCGCTTCCCCCCGGAGGCGAGGTACTCCCGGAAGAACCTCGCCTTGGCCTGGAAATACGATTCCATGTCGCCGTGGAAGTCGAGGTGGTCCCGCGTGAGGTTGGTGAAGATCCCGAGGTCGAAACGCACCCCCTCGATGCGCCCCTGGGCCGCGCTGTGGGAGGAAACCTCCATCACGAGGTCCGTGGCCCCCGCCGCGAGCGACTCCGCCATCACGGCCTGGAGGTCGTGGGGGAACGGCGTGGTCAGCCCCTTCCGCAGGACCTTCCCCCCGACCCGGTAGTCGATCGTCCCGATGACCGCGGGGATCCTCCCGGCGGCCCGCAGGATCCCCTCCAGCAGGTAGCAGGTCGTCGTCTTGCCGTTGGTCCCCGTGATCCCGGCGACCCGAAGGGTCGCGGAAGGGTCTCCGTGGAAGGCGACCGCGGACTTCCAGAGCGCCTCCGCCGTCGAAGGCACGCGAACGACCGGCAGGGGAGGGGACGGGACGTCCCGCTCCACCAGCGCCGCCGCCGCGCCGGCGCGTGCCGCCGCGCCGAGGAATTCGTGGCCGTCGGCCTTCGCGCCGGCGAGAGCCACGAAGAGGTCGCCCGGGCGGACGGCGCGCGAATCGACCCGGATCCCCTCGATCTCGATCTCTCCGGGAACGGCCGGCGCCGCGGGCCCGAGGAACCGGAGAAGCTCCGAAAGCCTCAACGGTTCTCCCCCTTGGAGACGACCTTCACCGGCGCACTTTCCGCGGCGAACCGGACCGAGCATTCGGCGCCCGGCGAAAGGACGCTCCCGGCGACGGGAGTCTGGGAGCGGGCGATCCCGCTTCCCGAAATGGACAGCTTGACGGGGTACCGGTTCATCAGGTCGACGACCCGCCCCATCGACAGCCCCGCGAGGTCCGGCATGATCATCGGGCTCGGGGACGCCGCGGTGGACACGGGCGTCATGTGGACCCCGCGGGAACCCCCCGGCGATGCCGGCGCCTCGGGCTTTGCGGGCCTTTCGGGCTCCGCGTCGACGATGGGCTCCGTCGGCTGGATGCCGAGGTAGTAGGCCGTCTTGACCGCGATCTGGTTGAACGCCGGCGCGGCGACCACCCCGCCGTAGACCTGCCCGCGCGGCTCGTCGATCACGACGAGGATGAGCAGCTCCGGGTCCTGGAGGGGGAGGAACCCGATGAAGGACGCGGTCCGCTTGTCGGGGGAATACCTTCCCGTGCCGGGCTCCACTTTCTGCGCCGTGCCGGTCTTCCCTCCGACGAGGAACCCCTTGATCCGGGCCTGCGTTCCCGTCCCGTCCCCCTGGACCACGCTTCCCAGGATCTCGCGCATCTGGGAGGAGGTTCTGGGCGAAAGGACGCGGCGAAGCTCGCGCGGCTCCCCGCGGTACACCGGGTTCCCCTCGGGGTCGCGGATCTCCCGCACGATGTAGGGCTTCAACATCCTGCCGCCGTTTATGACCGCCGACATCCCGGCGGCCAGCTGCACCGGGGTCACGGAGATCCCCTGCCCGAAGGAGACCGTGGCGCGCCGGATGCGGCTGTTGAAGGCGCTCCTGGTAGGGCCGATCCCCGGGACCTCCCCCTTGAGCTCGATGCCGGTGCGGGTGCCGAACCCGAAGGCGCGGATCATGTCGTAGAAGCGGTCCCCGTTCATCCGCTCGTTGATCTTCGTGATCCCGATGTTGCTCGAGACCTTGAGGATGTCCGCCCCGTTGAGCCACCCGTACTTGTGGGTGTCGTGGATGGTCCTCCCCGCGTAGGCGTACTTGCCGTTCTCGCAGAAGAACATGTCCGATTTCCGGATCGCGCCCGTCTCGAGGGCCGCCGCCAGCGTGAACACCTTGAAGGTGGACCCTGGCTCGAAGCTGTCCGTCAGCGGCTGGTTCCTCCGGGCGGAGGGGGGGGCGCCGGCGGGCGCGTTCGGGTTGAACGTCGGGGCGGTCGCCATCGCCAGCACCTCGCCCGTCTTCGGGGACAGCACCAGCGCCATCCCCCCGCGGGCCTTGTACTTCGCCACGGCGGCCAGGAGCTCCTTCTCCGCGATGTGCTGTATGTTCCGGTCGATCGTCAGCGTCACCGAGTGCCCCTTGGAGTTGACCTCCACGGACGTGCTCGCGGGGACGATGAGCCGCCCCCGGGCGTCGCGCTCGCAGACCAGGTGCGCCCGCTCTCCGCGCAGGTAATTGTCCAGGGCGAGCTCGACCCCTTCGATCCCCTCGCAGTCCAGGTTCGTGAAGCCGAGGAGGGAGGCGGCGAGCTCCCTGTTGGGGTAGAAGCGCTTCGGCTCCTCGACGGTGCCGATCCCGTCGACGGCCGAGGCCTTCCCGCGGGTCCGCGGGTCGAGTGCGGCCAGCGCCTCCTTCACCTCGAGGACCGCTTCGTCCGCGGCCGTGGAGGGCATCTGGCGGCGCACCCAGACGAAGCTCTTGTCCGAAGAGAACAGCTTTTTCAGCTCCCGGGCCGGGCGCGATACCCGGGGCGCCAGCAGGGCGGCGGCCCGGTTGGGGTTCGAAAGCTTCGCGGGCTGGACGAAGATAGACTTCGTCGCGATGCTCACCGCGAGCTCGCTGCCGTTCCTGTCGTGGATCACGCCCCGCTCCGGGACGAGGGGAATGGAGGTCCCGTACTGCTTCGCGCCCCTCTCCCGGATTCCTTTCACCCCGAGGACCTGGATGTGAAAGGCCCTGGCGACGACGAGGACGTAGAGCGAAAGGAGTACCCCGAGGATCAGGCGCGCGCGCGGGATCATCTCACCGGATGACCCCCTCCATCCGGGGGTCCACCATCCCGAGCTCGGTGCGGGCGATGGTATCGATGCGCGCCGGGCTTCTCAGAGCGAGGATCTCGGTCCGGAGGACGTCCTTCTGCATCTGCAGGGTCCGCTTCTCCTCCAGGGCGGTGGATACCCGGTACCCCGTCCGGATGTACTGCCCCGAGAGCCATACGTTGAAGAGGCCGATGCCGAGCAGCACGGCCAGCAGGACCAGGAACGCCTTGCGGCGGGGCACGGCGGGGATCGGCGGGGCTTCCCTGCGGATCTCCGAGATGATGTAGACGCCGTTGCCCACGGTGATCTTCGTCATGTCGATTCCTCCTCCGAAAGCGCCTTGCGCGCCGCCCGGAGCTTCGCGCTCCGGGCCCTGGGGTTTTCGCGCCTCTCCTGTTCCGTCGGGACCACCGGCTTCCGGGTCAGCACCCGGAACGCCGCGCTTTCACCTTTCTCCGCCCGTCCCAGCCGGCGAAACGCCGTCTTCACCAGCCGGTCCTCGAGGGAGTGGAAGCTGATCACCGCCACCCTGCCTCCGGGGGAAAGGTGCTCCGGGAACCCGTCGAGGAAGGCCTCGAGGGAGGAAAGCTCCCGGTTCACTGCGATCCGGAGCGCCTGGAACACCCGCGTGGCCGGGTGGATGTCCCTGGGCCACGCCCTGCGGGGGATCGCCGCCGCGACCAGCCGGGCCAGCTCCGCGGTCGTGCGGATCGGCTCCCCCCTCCTGCGCTCCGCCACGGCCCGGGCGATGCGGCGCGAGAAACGCTCTTCCCCGAAAAGGTAGAAGATGTCGGCCAGCTCCTCTTCGCGCGCGTCGCGCAGGATCTCCGCCGCGGTCGGCCTGTCCCCCCCCGGGTCGCGCCGCATGTCGAGCGGCCCCTCCTCCCGGAAGGAGAAGCCGCGGGAGGGGTCGTCGAGCTGGAGCGAGGAGATCCCGAGGTCGAGGAGCATGCCGTCGAACCTCCTGCCTCCGGCCGCCTCCCGCAGGGAGGCGAAGTCCGAGAAGTCGGTCCGCACCGCACGGACCCAGGGGAACCGCGCCAGTTTTTCCGCGGCGACCGCGAGCATCGACGGGTCCTCGTCCGCGCAGACCAGCAGGCCGCCCGGGCCGATTCTCCCGGCGATCTCCGCGGCGTGCCCCCCCGCCCCGGTCGTTCCGTCCAGGAAGACCTCGCCGGGGGAGGGCTCAAGCAATCCCAACGTCTCCTGGAAAAGAACGGGGATATGGGCAGTCGCCAAGGGTCAGATCCCGAGCGCGCTGATCTCTTTGGCGAACTCGGGGTCGTCCTTGACTTCGGCCTCGAATCGGCCCAGCTCCTCCTGCCAACGCGCAAGCGACCAGACCTCGAACCGGTTGGGCATCCCCTGGATGACGACCTCCTTCTCCAGCCCGGCGTAATTGCGCAGCGAAGGCGGGATCAGGATCCGTCCCTGCTTGTCGGGGACCGCCTCGACCGCCCCGCCGACGAAGAACCGGACGAAGGTGTTCATCCGCCGGTCGGTGGTCGGGACCAGGGCGGCCCGCTCCTCGATGCGCGCCCAGTCCTCCGCCGCGAACACGTAGAGACAGCCGGAGTAATTGGTGATGAAGAAGGATTCCTGGCCGGTTTCCTGCAGGCGCTCGCGGAAAGGGGCGGGAACGTTCACCCGCCCTTTGGGGTCGATGGTATGCTCGAAGCGGCCTCGGAAGATCACTGGGACCTTTACCCACCTTTCCCCACAATTCCCCACTTGGGGAATATTCTACAAGTGAAGAAAGGGGTGTCAAGGTATTTCAACGCATTTTCAAAGGAAATTTTCCCCGGCGGCGGGGTGGGTGGGCTTTTCGGTCCGTTCTCGTGGGATGCAACCGGGGAAGAAGCGCCCGAGGAGGCCGTAAGCCGGGTTCCGTGCGCGGCGGGGGACCCGCCGCGTGGCGGCCATTTCTCTACGGCGCGCGTTGCCGCGCGTCTTGAGCGGCCTGGACCCGAGGGCTTCGGGCGGGCAGCCCTTATCCCCCGGGCGAAAAGAACCGCCCGGGGAAATGCCCTCCTATTCGGCCTTGCTCCGGGTGGGGTTTGCCATGCCGCGACGGTCGCCCGCCGCGCGGTGAGCTCTTACCTCACCATTTCACCCTTACCGCCCGCCGGACGGCGGGAGGCGGTGTGTTTTCTGTGGCACTGTCCTCGGGGTCGCCCCCACCGGGCGTTACCCGGCACCCTGCCCTGCGGAGCCCGGACTTTCCTCCCGCCCCGAAGCGGGGCCGGCGGCCGCCTGGCCTCCTCGGGCGCTATCCGCGATGCTGGTCGATCGCCAGGTTCGCCAGAAGGTCCGCCTTCCGGTTCTCCTCGCGCCCTACGTGCAGTATACGGGCCGCCGGGAACGCCCGCAACCGGCGGCAGGCCTCGAGGTACAGCGGCCGGAGATGCTCCGCCTTCACTTTGTATCTCCCGGTGATCTGGCGGACGAGCAGCTCGGAATCGGAGTACACGGTCAAGGCGTCCCCGGAAGCGTGCCGCCCCGCTTCCTCGAGCGCCAGGAGCAGGGCGCGGTATTCCGCCACGTTGTTGGTCGTCTCGCCGATGTACGCGCACAGTTCCATCGGGGGGCGCCCGTCTCCGAACTCGACGACGGCGCCGATGCCCGCGGGGCCGGGGTTCCCCCGGCTCGCCCCGTCGATGCGGACCGTGACGGAGCCGGGGCTCACTCGCCCGCCGCCTTTTCTTCCGGCGGCTCGTAATACAGGATCCGGTTGCAGTTGGGGCAGGTCAGGATCTTGTCGTCCCGCTGCAGCATGTTATAGAGCTGGGGCGAGATGTTCATGTGGCAGCCGGTGCAGCAGTAGTTCCTCGCCGCGATGATGGCCAGCCCCTCGCGCCTCTCGAAGATCATCTCGAAGCGGCGGACGAGCGCCGCGTCCAGGCTCGACGCCACCTGGCGCTTGCGGTCCAGGATCTTCGCGATGTCCTGGTCGAAGGAGCCCATCCGCCCATCGATCTCGACCATCCGCTCCCGGTACTTGCCCGTCACCTCGTCCAGCTCGGCCTTCCGCTCGGATAGCCGCTTTTCCGACTCCTCGTACTTC
The DNA here is from genome assembly GCA_002327765.1 of bacterium UBA2219. GTDB lineage: Bacteria > Desulfobacterota > Deferrimicrobia > Deferrimicrobiales > Deferrimicrobiaceae > UBA2219. The sequence goes on from DCUH01000043.1 coordinate 44,213, forward strand.
GAAAGGAGGGAGAGGAGCTCCTCCTCCCGGGTGGAGTTGGTCCGCCGTGTCCCCTCGATCTCCTTGAGCATGGCGTAATATTCCTTGTTGGTCTTGATCGACATGAGCTTGGCCTTGGCCTTCTCGACCTTGTCCCGCTCCTCCTCGATCTCCCGCTCCTTCTCGCGCCGCTGCTTCTTCAGTTCCTCGAACTCCTGGTCCGCGGCGAGGTACGCCGCTTCCCGCTCGTCGAAGAGGCTCTTCAGGTCGGCCACCTCGAGCGGTACCCTGCGCTTCTCGTCCTCGAGGCGTTTCGCCTGGCTCATGATCTCCTGCATCTCGATCAGGTACCTCACCTGCTCCATCAAGGTCTCGTCCCTCCCCGTGATCGCCCCGCGGCGAAGGACCGCAGGGGCTCCGTTTCATCCATGACGCGGACCGTGACGGCCCCGCGAAACCGCTCCAGGAGGACCCGCCGGAACTCCGGCAGGATCCAACGCTCCCCCGAGGCGTGCCCGATGTCCGCCACGGGAATCCCCGCGCTTTCCGCCTCGAGCGCCTGGTGGTATTTCACGTCCCCCGTGACGAAGAGGTCCGCGCCCGCATCGAGCGCGGCGCGCAGGTATTCCCCGCCGCTCCCCCCCACGACCGCCACGCGGCGCACCGTCCCGCGCCGGGGGCCCGCCGCCTTGATCCACGCGGGACGCAGGCACCGCTGGACCGCGCCGAGCGCCTCCGAGAGCGGCAGCGCGGCCGGGAGCTCGCCCATGGCGCCGATTCCGCCCCCCAGCGCGCCGCCGCGCAGCGGGATGACGTCGACGACGGGCTCTTCGTACGGGTGCGCATCCCGGATCGCCCTCAGCACCCGCGGGACGAGGGCACCCGCCGCGACCGTCTCGAGGCGGACCTCCTCCACGCGCTCCTCACGCCCCGGGGCTCCCGAAAACGGCGCGGACTCCTCGTCCCCCCGGAACGACCCCGTGCCCATCGAGCGGAACGAGCAGCGGGAGTAGGAGCCGATCCGCGCCCCGCCGGCCGAATCCGCGGCCGAAAGGACTTCGTCCGCGTGCGTCTCCGGGACGAACACGACGATCCTGCAGGAATCGGAGGACGGCTCTCCGGGGACCAGCGGCCGGATCCCCGCAAGGCGCAGGGCGCGGGCCATCGCGTGCGACACCCCGCGGGGGGCGGCGTCGGCGTTGGTGTGCGCCGAGATCGCGGATATGCCCGCCCGCAGCAGGTGGTACGCCGCTGAGGAAGCGGGATGGTCCGGCCGGACGGCCTTGACGGGCGAGAACAGGACGGGATGGTGGGTGACGAGAAGGTCGGCGGGGCGGCGCCTGAGGGCGGCGAGCACCCCGGGCGTTGCGGTCAGGGCGACCGCGATCGTCCGGACGGGCGCGGCGGGGTCTCCCACGAGGATCCCCACGTTGTCCCAATCCTCTTTGTGCGCGAACGGGTAATGTTCGTCGAGCGCCCGCCGGACGTCTTCCACGGTGACGGGGTCGCGCCTCACCGGGACTGCGCCCCGTCAAACAAAAATGCACCGGTTCCCGGTGCATTTTCCCTTGCCGTGCGGTTCGACCTGGTCATCCGTTGGAGCATATGCGCTTCTTCATTGGTGGGCCCACCTGGCCTCGAACCAGGGACCGACCGGTTAT
>DCUH01000043.1:45893-46203 GCA_002327765.1 bacterium UBA2219
CGCAGCTTGCGCAGTGCCTTGGCCTCGATCTGCCGGATCCGCTCCCGGGTCACCTCGAAGTCCTGCCCGACCTCCTCCAGGGTGTGGTCCGACTTCTCCCCGATGCCAAAACGCATCCGCAGGACCCTCTCCTCCCTCGGCGTCAGGCTGCCCAGCACCTTGTCCACCTGCTCCGCGAGGTCGATGTTGATCACGGAGTCCACCGGGGACGCCGTGTTCTTGTCCTCGATGAAGTCCCCGAGGTGGCTGTCCTCCTCCTCTCCGATCGGGGTCTCGAGGGAGATGGGCTCCTTGGCGATCTTCAGGACCT
>DCUH01000043.1:46351-59571 GCA_002327765.1 bacterium UBA2219
GGTCGAGGAACTGCAGCCCCCGGTTCGTGTACTTCTTCGCGATCGACACCACCAGCCGGAGGTTCGCCTCGACCAGCTCGCGCTTGGCCTCCCGGACCTTCCGCTCGCCCTGCTCGATGGACGAAAGGGTCACCTGGATCTCGGGGGCGGACAGCCCCGCCTCGCGCTCCACCTTCCGGATCGCGTTGCGCGAGTCCTTGAGGATCGTCTCGATCTCGAGCAGCCGGTCCTTCTTGACGTGGTACTTCGACGCCGCCTTCGCGAGGCCGCCTTTCTGCTCCCGGATCTCCTTGAAGAGGCGCAGGAGCTCCTTCTCGGGAAGCCGGACCTTCTCGCAGCACTCCCGGATGCGCGTCTCCGCCGCGTCCACCAGGTCGGCGTACCGGCGGATCTTGTCGCCGATCACCTCGATCTGGCGCTCCTTCAGGTGGATCTCCTGGATCAGCTCCACGACGCGGTCGTGGTGGGCGACGACCTTGTTCTTCTGGAGGGTCCGCTCCTTTTCGGGCAGGCCGCCCTTGCGCAGGCGCTGCTCGATCTCGACGGCGGCCTGGTGGGTCCGCCGGATGCGCAGGATGATCCGCAGCACCTTCTCGAGCGCCGCCTTCTCCTCCTCCTCCGTCGACTCCTCGTCGAGGTCCTTGATGACGTCCCGGACCATGATCTCGCCGTTGCGGAGCTTGTCCCCCGTCCGGAACAGCTCGTCGAGCGCGATGGAGCAGCTCTTCACGGACGAGACGATCTCCCGTTCCCCGTCCTCGATCCGCTTCGCGAGGGTGACCTCCCCCTCCCGGTTCAGAAGCGGGATGGCCCCCATCTCCTTCAGGTAGAGGCGCACCGGGTCGTTCCCCTTGATCCCGCCGGGGTACTCGAACTCCTCTTCGGCGGCCGGCTCTTCCTCGACGACGGCCTCTTCCTCTTCCTCCTCCGCGGCCGCCTCTTCCCCGATCAGGAGGTTCGCCACGGGGATCGGGACCTTCTGGTAGTCGTCCACCACCTCTATGGAGTTCTCCCCGAAGATCTCCATGACGTCGTCGATCTGGTCCCCCGTGAGGACGTTGGGGGGAAGGACGCTGTTCAGCTCGTCGTAGGTGACGAATCCCTGCGCCCGCCCTTTTTCCACCAGACCGTCGATGCCTTCGGGAGTTTTTCGCCTCGCCATGATCGCCCTCACCTCTTCATCGGGATCTGCGTTCCGATTCCAGCCGTTCCTTTTCCTTCTTCGCGGCCACCACGCGCGAAAGGAGCGAGACCTGCTCCTCGTGCGTCCGCTCATCCTTCAGCATCGCCTGCAGCGAATCGATCTCCCGCTGCTTGCCGCGGATGCGGAGGGCGAGCAGCGCGGCGGGGTACATCCTGCGCGCCTCCCCCTCGGGGAAGTCGGAGCGGACGATCTCCGCGGAGAGCCGCTTCCGGACCGCCTCGGGAAGCGACCCGTCGAGCAACGCCGCCGCGCCGCCCGAGGGATCGCGCTCCGCGAGCGCCGCCAGGCGGTCCAGCAGCTCGCGGGCGTCGCCGTCGGTCAGCAGCTCCCCCGCCCCTTCCTCCCTCGCCTCGCGCGCCAGCGACGGGTCCGAGGCCAAAAGCTGCAGGAGCCGGCTCTCCTCGGGAAACGGGCACGACGCATCCGCCGGGCTCTCCGCCGGAGGATCGGACCGTTTCCCCGCGGGACCCCCGACTTGCCGGCGTATCGTCTCGACCGGGATCCCCGTCTTCTGCGCCACCCGCTGCGCGTACAGCTCCCGTTCGGCGGGGTCGGGGATCCACCGGAGGTACTTCTCCATCTTCCTTACGTAGGAGAGCTTTCCGGAAATGGAGCCGAGGTCGCATTTCCGGGAAACCCCCCGGTCGATGTATTCCATCAGCGGCTCCGCACTCTCGATGCGCCGCGCCAGATCCTCCGCCGTCGCCGACTTCGCCCAGTCGTCCGGGTCCAGCCCCGTCGGGGGGAAAAGGACCTTCGGGGTCACGCCGGCGGCATATAGCGGCTCCCCCGAGCGAACGGCTGCCATCTTCCCCGCGAGGTCCCCGTCGTAAAATAGGATGACGTTCTCGGACAACCGCTTCAGGGTCCTTGCATGGGTTTCCGTCAGGGCGGTCCCGCAGGTCGCGACGACGGACCGGATTCCCTTCTGCCACAAGCCGATAAGGTCCATGTACCCCTCGACCACCACAACGCGCCCGTCCCTCCGGATCGAGGGAAGGGCCTGGTGGAGTCCGTACAGGAGGGCGCTCTTCCGGTAGAGCTCCGACTCCGGGGAATTCAGGTACTTGGGGACGGCGTCGTCGACCGCCCTGCCCCCGAACCCGCAGATCCGCCCGCGGGCGTCGGCGATCGGGAAAAGGACGCGCCCCCGGAACCGCGACCGGTGCCCCCGGCCGGAAGGGGCGGGAACCAAAAGGCCCGCGGCCTCTCCCCGGGCGGGGTCGATCCCGGCCTTCGAAAGCGCCTCCGGCAGCTCGCCCCCGTGCCCCGACCACCCCAGCGAGAATTCCCGCTGCGCCTCCGGCGTCACGCCGCGGGCTTTGAGGAAATCGCGCCCCGCCTTCCCCGGGGGGGCGGAAAGCATCTCCCGGAAGGTTTCGGACGCCAGCCGGACGATGGCGTAGAGGTCTTCCCTGGGGCTTGCGTGCGGGCGGCCGCCCTCGTACTGGACGGTCACGCCGCACCGCCCGGCGAGCTCCTCGACCGCGTCCGCGAAGGAGAGATTCCGGGCCTTCATCAGGAAATCGATCACCGACCCCCCTTCGCCGCAGCCGAAGCACTTGAAGGCCTGCCGGGCCGGATTGACGAAGAAGGACGGGGTCTTTTCGCGGTGGAACGGGCACAGCCCCCGAAAGCTCGCCCCGGCGCGGCTCAAGGGCACCGTCTCGGATATCACCTCGATGATATCCGCGCGGTCCCGGACTTCACGGATCGTGGATTCGGAAATGCGTCCTCCCACGGGTCTCCCTGAAGCGATATTCCCCCCGCGTCCGGTCCAGGCCGGCCGGGGGGGAACGTCCCGGTTCCTACGCTATCCCGCCAGGAGGCGGCGGACCGTCTCGCTGACCGCCTTGCCGTCCGCCCGGCCCGCGATTTTCGGCATGACCGCCTTCATGAGGCGGCCCATCTCGGAAGGACCCTTCGCGCCCGTTTCCGCGATCGCCTCCCGGACGAGCGCTTCGATCTCCTCCGGAGAGAGCGCTTTCGGAAGGTACCGCTCGAGGACGGCGATCTCGGATCTCTCCTTCTCGGCCAGCTCGGGCCGGTTCCCCTGGAGGAACAGCTCGATCGACTCGCGCCGCTGCTTGACCATCGACGCTACCACCTTGATGAGGGCGTCCTCGGGAAGCGGCGACCCCTGGGCGATCTCCCTGCGCGTGACGGCGTCGATCTCGCGGTTCTGTATGGCGGCGACCGCCATCCGCAAAGCAGAAAGGGCCAAGGAGTCGTGCTCCTTGGCCGCCTTCTGCATGTCCTGCCGGATCTGTTCCTTGATTCCCAAGGCTATCGGCTGCTCATCTTCTTCATTTTCTTCAACGCGCGCTTCCTGGCGGCCAGCGTTTTCTTCTTTTTCTTGACGCTGGGCTTCTCGTAATGCTCGCGCTTGCGGATCTCCGAAAGGATCCCGGCCTTCTCGCACTGCTTCTTGAACCGCTTCAGGACGCTTTCGAAGGGCTCCTCTTCTTTCACTCGGACGCCCGGCATATGTGGATCACCCCTTCCGGCACCACGTAGCTGCTGGAAATCTTATTATTCTACGCCCGATACGGCCTTCGTCAAGGAAAACCGTCCCGTTCCGGGGGACCGGCCGGCAGGCGCCCCTTCCCGTCAGCCTATTTTGTGGTCGAGAGCCCGTCCGCCGATCAGGTGGAAATGGAGGTGCGGGACGACCTGCCCCCCCTGCTCCCCGTTGTTGATCACGATACGGTACCCGGTTTCCGCCACGCCCTTGTCGTTGGCGATCTTCGCCGCCAGCCGCAGCGCCTTCCCGAGCATCGGGGCGTCCGCCTTCCCCACCTCGTTCAGGTTCTGCATGTGCTCCTTCGGGACGATGAGCACATGGACGGGCGCAACCGGGTGGCTGTCGGCAAAGGCGATCAGGTCGTGGTCCTCGTAGATGGGCTGCGTCGCCACTTCCTTTCGTGCGATCTTGCAGAACACGCAGTCGTCGCTCATTCGTTCTCTCCCCCTCGCCGGTATGCGCTGCGATAGAAACAGGTCCGATTCCCCGTGTGGCACGCCGGGCCCCGCTGGCGGACCCGGTACAGGATCGTGTCGACGTCGCAATCGTACAGGATCTCCTCCACGTCCTGGAAGTGGCCGGAGGTCTCCCCCTTCACCCAGAGAGACTTCCGCGAGCGGCTCCAGTAGGTCGCGTGCCCCGAGGAGAAGGTGTTGCGGATCGCCTCCGTGTTCGCCCACGCCATCATGAGCACGGCATTGTCGGTCACGTCCTGGGTCACCACGGGAACCAGCCCCCGCTCGTCGAACTTCACTTGCCCGATCAGATCGTCCGCCGTCATCGAACCTCCGCCTTTCCCGTTTTGACGCATTCCGCCGCGAAGCCGGAGGCCGAGGGCCGCACGGGAACCCCATGCCGCCGGAGGAACTCCTTCGCCTCCCCGACGCCGTGCTCCACGTAATGGAAGATGGAGGCGGCCAGCACCGCGTCCGCGCCCCCTTCCGTCAACCCTTCCAGCAGGTGCTCCAGCGACCCGACGCCGCCCGAGGCGATGACCGGGATCCTCACCGCGTCCGCGACGGCGCGCGTCAGCGGGATGTCGTACCCGTCGCGCGTGCCGTCCCGGTCCATGCTCGTCAGGAGGATCTCGCCGGAGCCCAGCTCCTCCATCCGGCGCGCCCATCCGACGGCGTCGATCCCCGTCGGGCGGCGCCCGCCGTGGGTGTACACCTCCCAATTCCCGGCCCTGCCGGGGACCGCCCGCGCGTCGATCGCGACGACCGTGCACTGGCTGCCGAACCGCTCCGCAGCGCGGCGGACGAAATCGGGGTCGGCCACCGCGGCCGTGTTGATCGACACCTTGTCGGCGCCGGCCAGCAGCAGGGCCCGGATGTCCTCGATGGCGCGGACGCCGCCGCCGACCGTCAGCGGCATGAACACCTTCTCCGCCGTCTTCCGCACGACGTCGATCAGGATGTCCCGCTTCTCGTGCGAGGCGGTGATGTCGAGGAAGACGAGCTCGTCGGCCTCCTCGCGGTCGTATCGCTCCGCCACCTCCACCGGGTCCCCCGCGTCCCGCAGCTCCTCGAAACGGACCCCCTTGACGACCCGCCCCCCCTTCACGTCGAGGCAGGGAATGATGCGCTTGGCCAGCATCCCCCCGTTACCCCTGGCCCCTCTCCAGCTTCAGCGCCTCGGCCAGGTCGATCGTGCCGTCGTACAGGGCACGGCCGATGATCGCCCCGATCACCCCTTCCCCCTCCATCTCGCGGATCGCGCGGAGGTCTTCGAGGGTGGTCACGCCGCCCGAGGCGATCACTGGGACGGACACGCCCCGCGCAAACTCCCTGATGGCGTCGAAATTGGGCCCCACCATCATCCCGTCCCGGCTGATGTCGGTGTAGATGAAGCAGGAGACGCCGCACTCCTCGATGCGCCGGGCGAGCTCCGTGGCGACGAGCCCCGTCACTTCGACCCAGCCGCGGATGGCCACGCGGCCGTCGCGCGCGTCGATCCCCGCCGCCACCTTCCCCGAGTACGCCCGGGTGATCCGGGTGACCTCCTCCGGGTCGCGCACGATGGAGGTGCCCAGGACCACGCGGGAAACCCCCGCGCCGAAGTACCGGGCCGCCGACTCGTAGTTCCTCACGCCGCCCCCCACCTGGACCGGGACCCCCGCGGAGGAGGCGATGCGGCAGATGATGTCCGCGTTGACGGGCTTCCCGAGGAACGCGCCGTCGAGGTCCACTACGTGGAGCCACGAGGCCCCCGCCGCGACGAACCGGCGGGCGACGTCCAGGGGGGAGTCCGAAAAGATCGTGGAATCCTCGGCCCGCCCCTGGCGCAATCGGACCGCCTTCCCGTTCTGGATGTCGATGGCCGGCAATACCTGGAACGGCATCGTGTCTACCCCTCAGGCCGTCATGCACAGGCGGCCGAAATTTCGCAGCAGGCGCAGCCCCGCCGCCTGGCTCTTCTCCGGGTGGAACTGGACCGCGAAGCGCATCCCCAGCCCCGCCGCGGCGGTGAACGGGACCCCGTACGTCGTCCGGCACGCCGCGATGCCCGGATCGGACGGCACGGCATAGTACGAATGGACGAAGTAGAAATACGTCCCCGACGGGATCCCCTCGAGGACCGGGTGGTCCGCGAGGATCTCCACGTCGTTCCACCCCATGTGCGGCACCTTCAGCACGCCGCCCCCCGCCGCGGGCATGTCGGCGGGGAACCGGACCACCTTGCCCGGAAAGAAGCCGATCCCCTCGTGCCGGCCGAACTCCTCGCTCTCGGCGAAGAGAAGCTGCATCCCCACGCAGATCCCCAGGAACGGCCTCCCCGACGCGAGGTAGTCCGTCAGGAACGGGAGAAGCCCCTGCCGGACCACGTTCCCCATGCAGTCCCGGAACGCGCCCACGCCGGGGAAGACGATCCCGCGGCAGGAGTCGAGCTCCGAGGGGTCGGCGGTCACGGCGACGGCGAACCCGAGCGACTCCAGCGCCTTGCCCACGCTGCGCAGGTTCCCCATGCCGTAATCGACAACGCCGATCGCTCCCTTGCGCGCCGAGCCGTCCACCTTGCTCACCCCATGACGCCCTTGGTGGTAAGGACGCCCTTGACCCGCGGGTCGATCCCCGCCGCCGCGGACATCGCGCGCCCGAACGCCTTGAAGACGGCTTCCACGGTGTGGTGCGCGTTGGAGCCGTACTCCACGTTGACGTGCACGCACACCCCCGACGACTGCGCGAAGGCCCGGAAGAACTCCTCCACGAGCTCCACGTCGAAGTTCCCCACCTTCTCGCTCGTAAGCGGGCTGCGGAATACCAGGTGCGGCCGGGCGGAGATGTCAACCGTCACCGCGGCCAGCGCCTCGATCATCGGCACGACCGCGTGCCCGTACCTCGAGATCCCCGTCATGTCCCCGAGCGCCCGCCGGAACGCCTCCCCCAGGCAGATGCCGACGTCCTCCACCGTGTGATGGTAATCGACCTCGACGTCCCCCTTCGCGAGGACCGTCAGGTCGAACAGCCCGTGCCGGGAAAAGAGGGTGAGCATGTGGTCGAGGAACGGGACGCCCGTATCGATCCTCGAGGACCCTTCCCCTTCGAGCCGGAGAGACAGCTTGATGCCGGTTTCCTTCGTCGTCCGCTCCACGGAGCTTTCCCTGGTCATCGCCGTTTCCCTTTCTCCTCCAAGCGCAGCCGGACCGCTTCCGCGTGGGCGTCGAGCCCCTCCTTCCGGGCCAGCCGCACCACGTGGGGGCCGTCGGACCGGAGGGCGGAAACTTCATATGATACCACGTTGGTTTTCTTGAGGAAATCGGCAACTCCGAGCGGGGAGGCGAAACGGGCGGCACCTCCCGTGGGCAGGGTGTGGTTGATCCCCGCGATGTAGTCGCCCACCGCCACCGGGCTGTACGGCCCCAGGAACGCGGTCCCGGCGTTGCGGATCCCCTCGAAGGCCTTCCATGGGTCCCGCGTCGAGACGACCAGGTGCTCCGGCGCCAGGCGGTTGACGACGTCGACCCCCTCCCGCAGCGTCCGGACGATGAAGCCGTCGCCCCGGGGAAGCGACGCCGCCAGGATCGCCTTCCGGGAGAGCCGCCGGGACTGCCGGGAGATCTCCTGCTCCACCTTCCGGGGGAGCGACTCCGAATCGGTCACCAGCGCGACGTAGGCGTCTTCGTCGTGCTCCGCCTGGGACAGCAGGTCCGCCGCGACGTACGAGGCGTTCGCGTGCCCGTCGGCCAGCACCACCAGCTCGCTGGGGCCGGCGAGCATGTCGATCCCCACGATCCCGAAGACCTGCCGCTTGGCCTCCGTTACGTACGCGTTTCCGGGCCCCGCGATCACGTCGACGGCGGGAACGGACCGGGTGCCGTACGCCAGCGCCGCGATCGCCTGGGCGCCGCCGATCCGGTAGACGGCGGAGACGCCGGCGATCCGCGCCGCCGCCAGCACGACGTCTGGGACTTTTCCCCCGGGCGCGGAGCACGCGGCCACCACCTCGGGAACGCCCGCGACGCGGGCCGGGATGGCGTTCATCAGCAGGGTGGATGGGTACGCGGCCTTGCCCCCCGGCACGTAGATCCCCGCGCGGGCGACCGGGTGGACCCGCTGCCCGATCGTCGCGCCGGGCATGGAGACCCCGTACCCCTTCTCGATCTGCAGGCGGTGGAAATCGGTGATGCGCTCCGCCGCCAGTTCGAGCGACTTCCTCAGCGCCTGCGGGACACGCCCCCAGCCCGCATCGATCTCCTTTCGGGGAACTACGAACCCCTTCCCGGCGGGGTCGAACCGGTCGAATTTCCGGGTGTACCCGGCCAGCGCCGCGTCCCCCCCCTCGCGGATGCGGGCGATGATCTCCGACACCACGGAGGAGACCTTCGCCCCCTCCGTCGCGCCCCGGAGCGACGCCCGCGAGAGCGCCTCCCGGAAACCCGCCGTCCCCGACCTCACCCAGCGCATCCCTTCCCCCCTATTCCTTGACCCGCGCGATATCGGCGCCCAGGTACCGCAGCTTGCTCTCCAGCGTGTCGTACCCGCGGTCGAGATGGTAGATCCGCAGCACTTCCGTGGTCCCGGACGCGGCCAGCCCCGCCAGCACGAGCGACGCGGAGGCGCGCAGGTCCGTGGCCATCAAAGGCGCGCCCGACAGCTTCGGCACGCCCTTCACCGCGGCGGTGTTCCCGGACACGTCGATCTGCGCCCCCATGCGGCGCAGCTCCGCCACGTGCATGAAGCGGTTCTCGAAGATCGTCTCCGAGATGATGCTGAAGCCGTCGCCCAGGCACATGTACGCCATGAACTGCGCCTGCATGTCCGTCGGGAACCCCGGGTACGGGGCCGTCTTCACGTTCACCGACCGGATCGGGCCGGTCCTCGTGACCCGCACGCCGCCCGGGGTCCCGGTCACCTCGGCGCCGCTTTCCCGCAGCTTGTCCAGGACCGCACCCATCCGGGAGGGGTCCGCCCCCTCGACGGTCACGTCGCCGCCCGTGATGGCGCCCGCGACGAGCAGCGTCGCCGCCTCGATGCGGTCCGCCATCACCTCGTGGCGCGTCCCCCGCAGGGAACGCACGCCGCGGACGACGATCTCGTCGGTGCCGTCCCCCTCGATGTCGGCTCCCATGCGGCGCAGGAGGCGGGCGAGGTCGCACACCTCGGGTTCGTGGGCCGCGTTGGAAAGGACGGTCGTCCCCTCCGCGAGCGTCGCCGCCATCATCAGGTTCTCCGTCCCCGTGACGGTCTTCACGTCGAACCGGACGGGGGCGCCCGTGAGCCGGTCCGCCGTCGCCTCGATGTAGCCCTCGGCCAGGGAGGTCTTCGCGCCCAGCAGCTCCAGCCCTTTCAGATGCTGGTCGATGGGGCGCGCACCGATGGCGCACCCCCCCGGCAGGGAGATCCTCGCCCGGCCATACCGGGCCAGCAGCGGCCCGAGGACGAGCACGGACGCGCGCATCGTCTTAACGAGGTCGTACGGCGCCTCGGCCGTCGAGGCCGGGACGGGGACGATCCGCAGCGTCTCCCGCCCCGTCGCGTCGGGGCCGCGCGTCACCTCAGCCCCGAGGATGCCGAGGAGCTTCCCGAACGTGGAGATGTCCCGCAGGGCCGGGACCCCGACGATCTCGACCGGCCCGTCGGCGAGCAGCGCGGCGGCCATTTCCGGCAGGACGGCGTTCTTGGCCCCCGACGCGCGGCACGACCCCGAAAGGGGGACGCCGCCCTTGATGACGAAGATGTCCAATCCTTTTTTCTACCGCTCCTGTCCCGGTTTCTCCCAGCCGGCGTAGCGATCGCGCCCCGCGAGGTCCCGGAAAACCCCCAGGAACCGCAAGGACCCGCAGGGCAGGGAGCCCGTCGCCGCCCCTTGGGAAGCCCCGATCTCGCACCAGAGCTCGCCCCCGGGAGCCAGAAGGCCGTCCGCGCCGGCCGCCAGGCGCCGGAGGACGGACAGCCCGTCGGGCCCGCCCAGCAGCGCCCCGGGCGGCTCGAAGCCCCTGATCGCCGGGGACAGGCAAGCCCATTCCCCGTCGGCCACATACGGAGGATTCGAAACCACTACATCAAAACGACCCCCGCATTTCAAGGCGGAATATGCGTCGCAGAGCACGAAGCCGACGCGGGAGGCCACCCCGTGGCGCTCCGCGTTCCCTCGGGCGGCCCGCAGGGCCCCCGGCGAGACGTCGGTGGCCACGACCCGGGCGCCCGGCACCTCGGCGGCCAGCGTCACGGCGATCGCGCCGCTCCCCGTGCCAACGTCCAGCGCAAGCGAAAAGCCCGCCCCCTTGCGCCGGAGGACCTCCAACGCGCGCTCCGCGAGCCCTTCCGTCTCCGGCCGGGGTATCAGGGTGTCCCGGGTCAGGAGGAACTCCCTGCCGTAGAAGTCCCATCCCCCCAGGAGGTACTGGAGCGGCTCGCCGGCCGCCCTGCGCGCGAGGAGGGGGGCCAGGCGCCCGGCGGCGTCGCCGGTCTCCTCGCCCCCGAGGAGGAACAGCCGCCCGCGGGGGATTCCGGTGACGCGGGAAACGAGGATCTCGGCCTCGGAAGGGGCCGCGTCCGGGACGCGGGCCAACTCCCGGCGGCAGTGCGCGAGGAGCAGGGAGAGCAGCACCGCTACTTCCGGAGGGCTTCGACCTGGGCCTGCGCCGTCAGGGCGTCGATGAACGGGTCGAACCCGCCGCTCAGGACGGAGGACAGTTGGTGGATCGTCAGGCCGATCCGGTGGTCGGTGACCCGGTTCTGGGGGAAGTTGTAGGTCCGGATCCGCTCGCTGCGGTCGCCGGTCCCCACCTGGGAGCGGCGCAGGTCGGCGCGCTCCGCGGCGCGCTTCTCCATCTCCGCGTCGTACAGGCGGGAGCGCAGGATCTTGAGCGCCTTGTTCTTGTTCTTGAGCTGCGACTTCTCGTCCTGGCACTGGACCACGAGCCCCGTCGGGACGTGCGTGATCCGGACGGCGGAATCGGTCGTGTTGACGCTCTGCCCGCCGGGGCCCGAGGAGCGGAACACGTCGACGCGCAGCTCTTCCGGGTTGATGTGCACGTCGAACTCCTCCGCCTCGGGCATCACCGCCACCGTCACCGTCGACGTGTGGATCCGGCCCCCCGCCTCCGTCGCGGGGACGCGCTGGACCCGGTGGACGCCCTTCTCGAACTTGAGGCGGCTGTACGCCCCGTGCCCCTCGATCATCGCGATTACTTCCCGGGTGCCGCCCAGCCCCGTCTCGCTGCGGTCCATGATCTCGACCTTCCACCGCTTCGCCTCGGCGTACATGCAGTAGGCGCGGAACAGCTCCGTGGCGAAGAGGGACGCCTCCTCCCCGCCGGCGCCGGCGCGGATCTCGATCAGGATGTTCTTGTCGTCGTTGGGGTCCTTCGGGATCAGCAGGACGCGAATCTCCTGCTCGAGGCGATCCTTTTCCTCCGAGAGCCGCTGGATCTCCTCCCGGGCCATGGCCTTCATCTCGGCGTCCGTCTCGGACTCGAGCATCTCCCGGTTCTCCTCGAGCTCCCGCTCGACCTTGCGGTACCGCGCGTGCGCCTCGGCGATGGGACGCAGCTCGGCGAGCTCCCGCCCCACCCGCTGCATCTCCCGCTGGTTTCCCGTGACGGAGGGATCGGAAAGGAGGCGTTCGAGGTCGGGGACTTTCGTGACCAGCGTGTTGAGCTTATCCCACAAGTCCGGACTCCGTGACCCTCTCCCCCGAAACGCGCCGGAACGATGCGATCGCGACCTCGATCTGGCGAAGATCGGGCTCGCGGGTCGTCAGCCGCTGGAACCACAATCCCGGCGCCACGACGGCGCGGAACAGGGGGGAGTCTATCTTGCGGGCAGACAGCCGCAGCACCTCGTAGGAGAGCCCCGCGATCGCCGGGATCAGCGGAAGCCGCAGGAGCGCCTTCGCGAGGAGCGAGCTGTCCCTCGGGATGAGGGAAAAGACCAGGATGCTGATGATCATGACGAAGAGCAGGAAGCTGGTCCCGCACCGCGGGTGCAGGCGCGAGAACGGCCGCACCGATTCGGGCGAAAGCTCCGCCTTCCCTTCGTAGGCGTGGATCACCTTGTGTTCGGCGCCGTGGTACTCGAAGATCCGGCGGATGTCCTTCATCATCGATATGCCCGCGATGTAGAGGACGAAGACCAGGACCCGGATCGCGCCGTCCACCAGGTTGAACGCGAGTGAGCCCTCCAGGCCGGAGACCAGTCCGGAGATGAGATGGGTCGCGTACAGCGGCAGAAGGAAGAACAACCCGACGGCCAGGACCAGCGCCAGCGCCATAGCGCCGGCCATCTCGAGCCCCCCGCCTTCCCTCGCCGCGGCGGGGGCGGTCTTTTCCTCGTCGGCGATCGCCTCGTCCGCAGAGAACTGCAACGCCTTGTACCCGATAACGAGCATCGCCGCCATCGTCCAAACGCCGCGCACCAGCGGGACCTTCGCGAAACGCCTCCGGGCGGGGGATTCCGTCAGGGGGAAGTCCCGCACCAGGATCTCGCCGCTGGCCTTCCGGACCGCGACGGCGAACGTCTCGGGGCCCTTCATCATCACCCCCTCGATGACCGCCTGGCCGCCCAGCACCAGCTCTTTCGGTTCCGCGGACGTCATGCGTCCTTCCCTTTCCCCAGGGCCGCGATCTCTAGCCGCACCTTCGCGGCCTCCCCGCAGGCCAGCCTGCCCTCCGAGCACTTCCCCCGGACGCACCCGGGGCCGGCCGTCTCGAACAGCAGCGGCGCCTTCTCCCGGGCGATCGAAAGCATCCGGAGCGCCATCTCCCTGATCTCCCACTGCGCCCGCCGGCACGTCCTTAAGGAAAAGAAGTGGTGGAGCTCCCGGGCGTTCATCGTGACGAGGATCTTCGTCTCCGTCGCGTTGGGCAGGACGAAGCGCGCGTCCTCCGCGGGGACGCCGGCCTTCCCCAGCTTCGCGTAGAGGCGCGAGGAGGCGGCCATGTGCCGCTCGAATTCCTTCCGCAGGGCCGGGGCGCTCCCGACGGTCTTCGGTGTCACGTAGCCGAAATCCGCGGTGACGTACCTCTGGCTCTGCTGGGAGTAGGAGGCG
>DCUH01000130.1 GCA_002327765.1 bacterium UBA2219
CGGTCAGTCATTTCATCTTGTGTCTCTTGTGTGGCCTGTGTCTTGTGGCCTGTGTGCCGCAAGGGGCGCCCGAGCTCGGGTTCTCCCCGGGGATCCCGGAGTCGGATCACGGCGACAGGATCACGAAGCACCATGATGCCGCATACGCCGAAAGGGTGTCCCCTGAACGAGCCGCTCCCGGCCGTCCATGGCCTCCGCGGCATTTGGCCCTCCATGGCCGTCGGAACCGCGGCCCGTAGTGAATGGGGACAGCCTTTTTCGGCGTAAGCGGTATCCGTCGATTTCGTGATTCGACCGCCGTGATTCGCCTGCGAGGCGTCCCCGAAGAGGAGGTGCTCGTGCGAGGGCCGCGCCCCTTGCGGCTCAGCGGTACGCGTCGAACATCGTGCGGAACTTCCGGCAGTCGTGGAACCTGAGGTAGGGCAGCACCTCGGCCGTCCCCTTTCGGTCCAGCGGAGAGAACTTCCCTCTGGCGCGGACGCGCGCCTTCCCGCCGTGCAAGATCTCCCCTTCGCAATAGGCCAGCCGCCCCGCGTCCTGCACCAGGCGGCTGCGGACCTCGACCTCCTCGCCCACCGGGACCGGCGACAGGAAACGGACTGTGAGCTCCGCGGTGACGAACATCGGGTGCGTCGCCCGGAACACGGTGGCGGCCCACCCCATGGTCTCGTCGAGAAGGGCCGACAGCACACCGCCGTGGGCGACGTCCTTGTACCCGTTCATGTGGCGAGGGAGCGTCACCAGCGCCCGGACCTCGTTCCCCTCCACGAAGAAACGCGCCCGGACCCCCGACAGATTCTCCTCGCCGCACAGGAAGCAACCGGTCGAATGCGGAAGGTATTCCTTTTCATCCTTTTCCACGCGAGATCCTCCTTCCTTCTCCGTTCCAGAGCCATCCCTGGCACGTTCCGCGCTTTTTCAGCTCCGCCGTCACATCGGAGGCCATTTCACGCGGCCCCTTGTCCCAGAGCGGAGCCAGGAGCAGACGCTCCGGCGCAGCCCCCATCAGGCGCATGACGGCCACTTCCGGCGACAGCCGCTCGAGGAAATCGACGCAGGCGGCGAGGTACTCCCCGTATTCCGGGGTCCCGATCGCCCCGCCGCGGAACGCGTCCTCCATCCGGCTCCCCGCGTGGACCTGGAAATGGTGGAGCTTCACCCCCTGGACCCCGAGGCGGGAAAGGAACGGGGCGGCGGAAAGGAACTTCTCCTTCGTGTCCGAGGGAAGGCCATAGATCAGGTGGACCCCGACGTCGATCCCCCGGTCCCTGAGGGCGGCGGCGGCGTTCGCGAACGTTTCGACCGTGTGCCCCCGGTTCACCCGGCGGAGCACGGCGTCGGACATCGACTGCAGCCCCAGCTCGACGCAGACATACCGCTCGCGGGCGATCTCCGAGAGGACGTCCAGGACCCCTTCCCCCATGCAGTCCGGCCGCGTCCCGATGACGATCCCGGCGACGTCGGGGTGCGCGAAGGCCGCCCGGTACTTCAACCGGAGCTCCCCGGGCGCGGCGTAGCTGTTGCTGTGCTTCTGGAAGTAGACGAGGAACCGCCGGTACGCGTGGTGCCTGCCCGGGGCGGAGATCGACCGCCGCACCTGTTCCTCGACGGGAAGGCCGGGGAACCGGATGCCCGGCGTGAAGGCGTCGTTGTTGCAATAGTCGCACCCGCCGACGCCGATCGCCCCGTCCCGGTTCGGGCAGGTGAAGCCGCCGTCCACGGGGATCCGTACGGCGGGGCCGCCGAGGCGGCGGGTCAGGTAGGAGCCGTAGTTGTGGTACCTGAGCTCCGGGTGGACGGGGGGAAGGATCATGGGGCCCATGGCGCCCGCCTACCTCCCCTCGATCGCCGCGCCCGCGGGCCGTCGTGCCCGCAGGTCGTCCCGGTGCCGCAGGATCTCGGCACGAACGGGTTCCGCGCACGCAGGGTCCCCGGCATCGCAGCGGGCCAGCGCCTCGGCGAAGGCGCCCTCCGCGTCGGCCGGCCGGGAAAGCGCCCCGAACAGGACACCCAATGTGTCCAGGAGGGGTGGAGACCGTCGCGCCGCGTCGGACAGCACCTCCTCCATGCGGCGAAGCGCGTCCGCGAGCCCGTCGCCGGAGAGGATCGCCGCCCAGGAGAGGTTGTTGACGGCCTCCGGGTCGCCCGGGCGGATCGCCAGCGCCTTGAGATACTCTTCCCGCGCCGCGTCGTACCGTTTCTCCGCGAGCCGCACGTTGCCGAGGTTGAAGCGGGCAAGGTAGGAGGAGGGGTCCTTCTTCAGGGCGCGCCCGTATTCACGGGCGGCCAGGTCGAGGCTCCCCTTCCTCTCGTACGACACGCCGAGAGCCACGTGTTCGTCGGCCGAGAGCGGGTCCTCGAGCACGATGATCTTCGGCATGCGCCCGCACCCCGACGCCGCGACCGCCGCGAGGACAAGGAGCGCGAAGGCCCATCGCCGTCCCCGGAGGAACGCGAAGTGCCGGCGCCCCGCGATGGGATCGCGGAGTGCCCTGTTGCCGCATGCGCCGAAAAGGGTGTCCCCTGAACGGGCCGCTCCTGCGCCATCCATGGCGCCCGCGGCATTTGGCCCTCCATGGCCTTCAAGGTTGCCGCGAAGTTCGGCGGAGACCCCGCCATCTTTGCCCGCGGAAACATCCGACGATGACCGATCCGGTATGACGGAGGCCGGGAATGCGTTCATAAAGGCACGTTCGCTGGTCGCAGCCGGGGAGCCGCGGCCCGCAGTGAACGGGGACAGCCCTTTTCGGCGCAAGTGGCAGCCATCGTTTCCATGATCCCGTCGCTGCAGGACGTCCTCACTTTGCGTTCCCTTCCGCCGTGACGACGATGGCGAGGCGCCCCATTTTGGCCCACTGCGCGTCCAGGTCGCCGTATGGGATGACCGTCCCCTCCATCCGCCCGGAGTGGGCCACGACGCCTTCCGGCGTGACGCCGAACGCCACCATGTAATGGGGGCGCGACCACGCCCACGCGCCGAGGTCGACCAGCAGGACCGCCGGCTCCCCCGCGACGATCCTGCGCCGGAGCCCCGGCATGTCGAGCGCCGTCACCTCGGCCGGCAGCCCCCGGCGGCGGGCCGCGGCGGCGAGGTCCGTGATGAGCGTCCCTCGGAGACCCGCCGTGCGCGTCTCCTCGACCAGCTCGCGCGTCGACGCGTCCCTGCCGTGGAACCGCAGAAGCATCGCCAGGGAGGACGGGCCGCACGTGTCCTCCTCCTGCGGGAGGAAGGGGACGCCGCCGAGGACGCGCGTCGCGGCCGCGGGGCCCGGGACGTCCGCGGGCGGATGCGCCGAGCATCCCCCGATAAGGAAAAGGGCGCCGCCCAGGAAAAGGGCGGCGCCCCGGAACCGGCGACCTGGAGGCATCAGCGGATGATGATCTCCTTCTCCGTGATCTTGAGGATCAGGACGACGATGAGGACCAGGATCGCGATGCCGATGGCGATTCCCAGCGCGCTGTCCGCCCCTTCCGGCGCCCGGTCGGCCAGCGACGCCAACCGGTGGAGCTCCTGCGGGGTCATCGCCCGGACCTTGGCCATCGCCTCCTCCGGGGAAACGCCGTAGTCGACGAGCCTCTGGGCGACGACCTTGTTTTCGAGGAACGACTGCACCCGCGCGAGGTCCTCCGTTGCGGCCGTCCCGTCCGGGAGACGGGAGCCGATCACCCCCGCCTCCGCGACCCCGCGAAGGCTCCCGAGGACCCCCATCCACCCGGCCATCGCCACCGCCAGCACCACGAACCATCCCGCTTTCCGGACGTATGCCATCAAGACTCTCCTCCTTTTCTCTTCTTCGCTGCCGCAAAATGCGTTTCCTGCATTTTCTCAGATGCCGTACCGTGTCGTCAATCGATCGCGCGGACGGGAAGGACGATCATCGGGTGCCCGGAGAAGACCAGCCGCTTCTGCGCCAGGAACGCCGTCTGGTTGTGCAGCAGCCGCGTGATGAAGTTCTCCTCCTCGAAGACCAGCTTCCCCGCGAAGAACGAGCAGTTCGGGTAGTCGGCCGCCACCTGCTCCGCGAGGTCCTTGATGATCTCCAGGACGTCCGTACCCACCTGATGCCGCGCCTCCGCGTAGTAGCCGTGCCCCTTCGCGAACTCCACGTAGTTCTGCAGCTGCCTCCCCAGGTCCGCCCGCAGGTTCTCGATCTGCGCCACCCCCTTGAACCGGCTGGTGTCCACCACCCCCGCGGAGATGAAGACGAAGTTCCGGAACGTGCCGGGAAAAGAGCGGATGATCGAGAAGAAGACGTGCATCCCCAGCCCGTTGTACCCGGACACCATGATGACCGCGGTCGGCGCCTGACGCCGGACCAGCGGCTCCTGGGCGATGGTCGTCGGCGGCGGGAGGTTCAGCAGCAGCTCGTCGAGCCGACGCATCATCCGGGCCGCGTACCGGTAATGCCGCCGGATGTAGAAGCTCGCCGCCACGAAAGAACCGGTGATCAGCAGGGTGATCCAGCCGCCCTCCGGGAACTTCATGACCACCGTCACGCACAGGATCGACGCGGTGAGGACGAAGCCGACCCCGTTCACCAGCATCCCGTGCTTCCAACGCGCCTCCCGGTCCCGGTCCTTCCACCAGTGGACCACCATGCCGAACTGCGACAGGCTGAAGGTGAGGAACACGTTGATCGAGTACATGATCACGAGGTACCGGACCGAGCCGCCCGTGATGAACAGCATCAGGAACGCCATGCCGCCCATGAAATAGACGCCGTACTTGGTCACCAGCCGCTCCGAGAGGTGGGCGAACCGGCGCGGCATGTACAGGTCGTTCGCCATGTTCGAGAGCACCTGCGGCCCGCCCAGGAAGCCGGTCTGCGCCGCCACGAACAGCAGCACCGCCTCGGTGAACAGCACGAAGGCCGTGATGTATTTCGCCGTGCTCCCCTGCCACAGGTCGCCCACCAGATCGCCGAACAGGACGGCGTTCAGCGTCTTCCCCGGTACGTGGGTGACGCCGTTCAGGACGTACCCGAGGATGATCCCGCCCGCCATGAACGCCAGCGAGCAGGCGAGGTACAGCATCGCCCGCTTGCCGGTCTGCACCCGCGGCTCCCGCAGCGTCTGCATCGAGTTGGAGACCGCCTCGATCCCGGTGTACGTGCCCGCGCCCATCGAGTAGGCCCGCAGCAGCAGCGCCCCGACCCCGAGCCACCCCATCTCGACCGACGCCGCGTTCAGGTCGGCCGAGACGCGCGCGCCCACCTCGGGCAGGTCCGGCACGTGCCGGAAGATGGCGTAGAGGATCAGCGGGACGTGCGTCAGGATGAACGCGAGGAAGATCGGGGTGAGCGCCACCACCGATTCCTTGACGCCCCGGAGGTTGAGCCAGATCAGGACCGCCAGGGTGAAGGCGATGAACTGGAACTTGTGCGGCATCCAGCCGGCCGGCAGGAAGCTGAAGATGGCGTCCGCCCCCGCGGCGACGGACACCGTGATCGTCAGGACGTAGTCGATGACCAGCGCGGAGCCCGACACCACGCCCGCCTTCTCCCCGAGGAGCTTCGACGCCACGATGTAGCCGCCGCCGCCCGACGGAAACGCCTCGATGATCTGGGAGTAGCTCGCGGAGATGACGAAGACCGTCACGACCGTGGCGGCCGCTACGAACAGCGCCAGGACCGGGTGGCCACCCAGGGCGAGGTAGGCTTCCTCCGGCCCGTACGCCGAGGAGGAGATGCCGTCCGCACCCAGCCCCACCCAGGCGAAGAAGGCGATCAGGGAGATGTGGTGGAAGATCTTCGGGTCCTGTATGTCCCGGGGGGTGCCCAGGAGGATCCGCTTCGCACGATCGATATAGGCCTTCCCCGACATGACGGGGTGGAATTATACCACCCCGACGCCCGCCCGGCGGGGGGGGGGCAGGAAAGCCGCGGGAAGGAGGAACCGCTTCCCCCCGCAAACTCTTGCGAAAAATTCTCCTTCGGCGAGCCGATATGTATGTTAACATACATGCTCATGGACACTTTGACCCCCTCCCAGAAACGGGTCCTGCTTTTCCTGCAGGAATTCGTGAACGAAAAGCGCTTCGCCCCCTCGGCGAAGGAGATCGCCCGCCGTTTCGGGATCGCGGAGAAGAACGCTTTCTATTACCTCGACCTGCTGGAGCGGAAAGGGTTCCTCCGGAGGAAGCGCCATCACCCGCGGCGGATCGAGTTCACCGCGCTGGCCTCCCCGTACCGCCCGCCCCGGCGCGTACCCGTCCTGGGAGGCGTCCCCGCCGGGCCTCCCCGGGAGGCGATCGAGCATGCCGGCGAGGATCTGTTCCTCGATCCCGTGCTGACCGGCGAAGGCGAGGTCTACGCCCTGCGCATCTCGGGCGACAGCATGAAGGAGGCCGGGATCCGGGACGGCGACTACGTCCTGGTCCATCCCCAGGAGGCCGCCGGAGACGGTGACATCGTGGTGGCGGTCGTCGACGGCGAAGCCACCGTGAAGCGGCTTCGCCGGACGGCGGGGGGCGTCCTCCTCGAGGCGGCGAACCCGGCCTTCCCCCCCCTGTTCCTCCCCGCGCCGCCCGACGGGGGCGCGGCCCCCTCCCCCGCGCTTCGCGTCGCGGGGAAGGTCGTCGGCCTGTTCCGGAAGATGTAGATGGGCCCGGCGGCGGAATCCCCGCGGCGGGTCGGCCTCGCCGCGCTGTGCGCCTCGTGCCTCGCCCCCGCGCCGGGGAAGATGGCGGCGCTCTTCGGCCCCGGAGCCGTCCGCCTCGCGCTGTGGGCCGCGGCGCCGCTCCTGCTGGCGGGCGAGCCGGTCGTCGCGGTGGACGGCGGGAATCGGTTCGACCCCTACGAGGTCGGCCGGGCGGAGCGGGCGCTCGGAGGAAGCGGCAGGGTCGCCCTCTCCCGGCTCCTCGTCTCCCGCGCCTTCACGTGCCACCAGATGGAGGCGCTCCTCTGCCGCGACCTGCCGGCGGCGCTGGCCCGCTCCCGCGCGCGGATCGTCCTCGTCCTCGGCCTGCCCGAGCTGTTCGACGACGGGGACGTCCCGTACGCGGAGGCGTGCCGCGTCTTCCGGCGGTGCCTCTCCGCCCTGCGGCGGCTCTCGCGGGAAGGGACGCGGGTGGTGCTGGCGGGGGAGAAGGGCGGGGCGTTCCCGATTTCCGGAAGGCCGCCCGCCGCCCGGGAGGGATTCTACCGTTACCTGGAGCGGACGGCGGACCCGCTGCTGATGTTGACGGGAGGCGAACCATAATGGGCCGCACCGTCCTCCCCTTCACCCAGGAGCTCTACCGGGAGGAAGCGTCTTGGGCCCCGTTCCGGCGCGCCCTGCGGAAGGAGGACCGGGAGCTGCTCGACGACCTGTTCGCCGCGGCGCGCTACCACACCGCCGCCTGCGCCTTCGCCGGGCGGCCGGTCCCCTTCGAGGCGATCCTCATGAGCATGCTCGTCGAGGAGCGCCGGGCGCTGCGGGCGCTGGAGCGGAAGGTCGAGGAGCTTGCGCGCGAACCGGCGGGCGAACCCCCCGACGGCGGCGGGGAGAGCCCGGGATGACGGCGGGGTGGGTGTTCGACATCGCCTCCGCGGAGGACGGCGTCACGGTCTGGTTCCGCGACGGGACAGGGCGCACGTCGCCGCTGCGGGCTCCTTTTTGCCCCGCCTTCGTCCTCGCGGGAGGAAAGGTCCGCCGGGAGGCGGTCGAGGCGGCGGCCCGCCGCTGGGGATGCGCCGTCTACCCGCGTGAGGGGACCGACCTCTTCTCCGGGAAGACGATGCCCGCGTGGGCGATCACGGTCCCCCGCGTCGCGGCGCTGCGGGAAACGGTGCGCAAGGCGCTGAAGGCGTTCGGGCCCGAGGCGCTGCACGACGCCGACATCCCCGTCGAGCAGCAGTTCGCGCACGCCTCGGGGCTGCACCCGCTGGCGCGCGCCGAGGTCGACCTCTCCCCGGACGGCACCCTCCTCGCCGCCCGCGTTCTCGACTCCCCGTGGGACCCCGACGCGCCGCTCCCCGCCTTCTCGACGGCGCGGCTCGCGGCCGCCGGGACGGGGCACCCCGCCCACGGGCGGGAGCGCCCCCTGGAATTTTCCGCGGACGACCGGACCCACGTGCTCCCGTGGGAAGGCGGAGCCGACCTCCTCCGGGAGCTCCAGCGGCTGCTCGATGCCCACGACCCGGACCTGCTCGTCACCGAGTACGGCGACGACTTCATCCTTCCCCGCCTGCTCGCCCTCGCCGCGCGCCTGCGCTTCCCGCTGCGGCTCGGCCGGGAAAGGCTTCCCGCGGCGGAAAGCGGCGGGGACGCCGCCGTCCGCCGCACCCGGGAGCGCTCGTTCCTCTCCTACGGGCAGGTCGTCTTCCGCGCCGCGGGGCATTTCCTCGAGGGGCGCTGGCACGTGGACGCGCGCAACTCGTTCCTGTTCGCCGACACCGGGCTCCCGGGGCTGATCGAGCTGTCCCGCCTCTCGGGCATCCCGCTCCAGCGGATGGCGCGGTCGTCGCCGGGGACCGCCATCTCGGCGATGCAGGCGGCGCAGGCGATGCGCCGCGGCGTCCTCGTCCCGTTCCGGAAGCGGGAGCCGGAAGGGTTCAAGACAGCGCAGGAGCTGGTGGAGACCGACAAGGGGGGGCTCACCTACCTGCCGCGCCCCGGGCTGCACGAGAACGCGGCGGAGCTCGACTTCGCCTCGATGTACCCGTCGCTGATGGTCCGCTACAACATCTCGCCGGAGACGGTGAACTGCCGGTGCTGCCCCGAAGACGCCCTCCCCGTCCCCGGCATCCCCGTGCGCACCTGCCGGCGCCGCCGCGGGCTCGTGCCCGAGACGATCGCCCCCGTGCTCGCCAAGCGGGCGCTGCTCAAAAAACGGCAGAAGGCCGCCGCCGGCCCCGCGGAGCGGGAGACGCTGCGGCGAAGGCAGACCGCGCTCAAGTGGCTGCTGGTGGTGTGCTTCGGCTTCCTCGGCTACCGGAACGCCCGCTTCGGCCGCATCGAGGCGCACGAGGCGACCACCGCATGGGGCCGGGAGAAGCTCCTTTCGGCCAAGGAGACCGCGGAGGGCGCGGGGTTCTCCTTCCTCCACGGCCTCACCGACGCCGTCTGGGTGGAGAAGGAAGGGGCGACGGAAGACGACTACCGGCGGCTCGGCGAGGCGATCACGGAGGCGACGGGGATGCCGATCGCCCTCGAGGGGGTCTACCGGTGGATCGCCTTCCTGCCGTCGAAGGGGAACCCGCGCGTCGGCGTCCCCAACCGGTACGCCGGCGCCTTCGCCGACGGGGAAGCGAAGGCCCGCGGGATCGCGTCGCGACGCTCCGACACCCCGCCCTTCATCGCGGGCTTCCAGCGGGAGCTGCTGCGGCGGATGGCGGAGGCGCGGGGAATCGGCGAGCTCCGCGCGATGCTGCCGGAACTGCGGGAGGCGGTCGAGGCGGCGGCCCGGGAGCTGCGCGAGGGGCGCGTCCCCCCGGAGGCGCTCTCGGTTTCGCGGCGGCTGTCGCGGGAGCCGGGGCGGTACGTCGCGCGAAGCGCGGCGTCGGAGGTGGCGCGGGAGCTGTCCGGGCGCGGCGTGGCGCTTCGACCCGGCTCCCGCATCCGGTACCTGCTCACCGACGAGGGGGGACACCCTCCCGGCCGCGGCAGCGCAGGGGTGAGACGCGGCGCAGGCGGCACGGCGGGGCAGCACGGCCGGGCGGCCGGCTTCCTGGACGGCAGCGAGTCGCCGGACCTGCGCCGCTACGAGGCGATGCTGCGGGAGGCGGCGGAGGAGCTGCTGGGGCCGCTGCCCCTGGCCTGAAGGAGTTCCTCCACCACGGGATCCGGCTCCCGGTGCGGACGCGTGGGATGATCGTTATGGCAGTGCAGGTGCTTTCCCCTTGAAGCGGACAACCCATTGAAACATAACATCTGGCGAGGTTAGCAATCCCGCAGCTTTTTCGCGAGAACGATCAATGTATCTCCGTAGAAGAGCTCGTCCGACAAGGCGAGCTTGTACATCCACAGGAAATCACCACGGCCCCTTTTCTTGTCCCTGTAATTTTTATACAGGTACGACAAGTGAAAGAGTGGATGCAGGGCGCGGGTAAGCGGGTTCCGGAATTTGTACCAATTCGCGTATAAATTCAAGATTTCGAATCCGAGAGTCCCAAGGATGAACTGCATCTCGAAATATGAGATGGGAGCAATATGGTAGGTATCCATGTCCGAAGCTATGGATTTCCCGACGACGAGGGGGCGTTTGAAATGATCGTAGCAACCTTCCGTGAAGTACCGGAACCGGGAGGTGAAATTCAGGATGTTGGGGGTCGTCAGGACAAGATGGCCACCGGGAGCCAGCGCCCGGTTCAGGTTCCTGACGAGGTTCCACTGGTTCTCGAGATGCTCGATCCCTTCCACGCACACGGCGATATCATAGAACCCGTTCTTCAAGGGAATCTCCGAAGCGGTCAGGTCCATTTTCACGAGTTCGAAGTTCGGAATACTTTCACCCCGGGCCAGCCGAAACACTTCGAGATCGATATCCCCGGCGGTGACGGTTTTTCCGGCTTCCAGGAACCTCCGGGTCAGCGCCCCCGGCCCCACCGGTACGTCCAGCACCCGGTTTCCCGGAAGCCGGGTGACCACTTCGAACACTTTATCGTGGACTCCCTTGGAGGCCAGTTCCTCGAGATCCCGGGACATCTGTCATTCCTCCTCTGCCGGGCAGGCAGTTGATGAAGGGAACGGACGATAACGATACATCTTAATGGATAAGATTCCACCCTGAACTATTCAAGGGTCTTCCGCGCGGGATCGGCGAGCTGGATGCTATGCGCCGCCTGCGATAAGCCTGCGGTAGAACCGGTAGTGCCCCGCTCCCATCGCGTCGATACTGAAGTGCCGCTCCGCCGCCTTCCTTCCGGCGTCCGCCAGCGAGACCCGCAGCGNNCCGCCATCTCGTCGGGACCGCCGTCCACAAGGATCCCGCCCCCCTTCTCCAGGACCTCCACCGGCCCCCCCGAATTATACGCGACCATCGGCGTACGGGAAGCGATCGACTCGATGAAGACCATCCCGAACGGCTCTGCGCGGTTCGTGGTGACGGACAGGTCCAGGTCGTGGAAGACGTCCGGTATCCGTGTCCTGTCGACCATGCCGGTGAATACGAAGCGATCGCCCAGCCCCAGGCGGGCGATCTTCTCCTTTACCGGGGCGACCTGCTCTTCCGTTCCGCTGCCCACGAACGCGACGGTGAAGTCCATCCCCTTCTTCCCGAGACGGTCCGCGACGTCGACCAGCTCCGACTGGTTTTTCCGGAATTCCCCCACCATGCCGATGATCGGGTATCCCCGCCCTGCGAAGAACCTCCGCCGCCGCCCGCGGTCCGCCTTTTCCTCCGGGTCGACCCGCGGCAGCGCGATCCCGTGATGGATGATCTCCGATCGATCCTCGGGGACGTGGTTGGACTTCACGTAATCCTGCTTGATGTACCTGTTCGGGAAGATCAGCCCGTCCAGCCGGCGCAGGTCGAACCCGCCTCTCCACCCCAGGTTATGGAAGACGGACACCATCTTAGGCCGCCTCCCGCCCCAGAGGGGGGAAAGCCCGGCGAGGGCCCAGGTACGCGCCATGTCCTGTTCCCTGTTGATCGAGATGATGTCGGGGGAGAAATCCCGGATCGCCCGGGCGAGGCTGAAAAAACCGACCGCTTTCCGAATGCCGGTCCAGGGAAGCGGGTAGATGTTCCTCCGGCCGCGAAGGAGACTCCGCTCGAAAAACGTCCCTTCCCGGACTGCGAAGGCGATCTCCACCCCCCGCTTTTCCAGCCAAGCCGTGACGTCGAGAAGGTGGTATTCCATCCCTCCCGCGCTGTCGAAGTTCGATCCGTTCGAAACGTAGAGGATCCTCACCTAACGCCTCCCGTCGCGAGGCATGCAAATACACGGGTCGTGTCCGCCTTCAAGGAATGGGGCATAGGACCGGCCCCTCGCGTTCGACAACATCATCAGGAAGCCCCTCTCGCGCATCCAATGACAAGGCTTTCATGATGAGACATCAGGGAGTCGGAGGCCCGACCCCGTCCCCTTTCCGCACGATGGAACGCACCGCCTCCAGGACCGCGTCCACGCCGATACGCTCCATGCACTCCAGGTACGGGACGTGCCGGCATTCCCGGCTGCGGCACGGGACGCAGGGGAGCTCGCGGGCCCGCAGAACGACGTGCCCCTCCCCCATGGGTCCGGTCCGCAGGGGGTCGGCGGGGCCGAACAGCGCGACCACCCGCGTGCCGACCGCAGTCGCCATGTGCATAGGCCCCGTGTCGCCGCTTACCGCGACTGCGCAGCGCGCAAGCACCGCCCCCGTCTGCAGCAGCGACGCGCAGCCGACCAGGTCGATGACCCGCGCGCCGGCGCACCCGGCGGCCACGGCATCAGCGAGCTCCCGGTCCTGCGCACCGCCGACGAAGACCGAGGCGACGCCGAGCTCGGAGTCCAGCCGTCGGGCCAGCTCGGCGAAATTCCCCGTCGGCCAGCGGTTCACGGCGTGGGACGCGCCCAATACAAGCGCCGCCGCCGGGCGTCCGGCCAGCCCTTCCCGGGCCAGCAGCTCCCCGGCCCAGCGCACGTCTTCCGCGCCCAGGTGCAGCTCCAGTCGATGATCGGCGGTCTGCGGATCGATCCCCAGCGGCGCCACGGTCTCCAGGTGGTTCTCCACCGCGTGGACGACCCGTCCACGGGCCTTTTGGTAGACCAGCAGCCAGCACGGCAGGGACGCCGCCGCCAGAAGCCACCCCCTCAGGTTGCTGCGCTGGTAGTTGACGACGAGGTCGAATTGGCGGCCCCGCACCAGCTTCCACAGCTTCCCGAACGCCCGCCAGGAGCGGTGTTCGCCATTCCTGTCGAACACCAGGACCTCGTCCACGAGGGGATTGTGCACGAACAACCCGGCGGTCGCGGGGCTCCCCACCATGAGGGCGATCCGCGCATCCGGCACACGCTCCTTGATCGCCCGGACCACGGGGGAAAGCTGCAGCAGGTCGCCGATGGCGCCTGGCTTGAAAAGCAGTACCCTCATAAAAGCGGCGCCGCCTCCGTGGGCCGGATCAAATCCGAATCCACTCGGGTGGTGGCAGCAGATCGAAAATGTTGTTTATATAATCCTCTTCGAACCAACGCCTTGGCGGGATTGGACCACTCGCTTCTCACGAATCCGATTTCCTCCCGGGTGGCAATCTCGATAATGACGCACAGTTTATTCAATTCGAATTTTCTCAACTTGTCTTTCCCGATGGAGGTCAGATCCTGCTTCAATCGATCCTTGTTCTTTTCCGCCAAGGCCCTTCCCGCGGCATAACCGAACCCCTGGTTCCCCAAACCACCGACGATTCCCACGATAATCATGCACAGTTGCCGACAAGCCTTTTCATGTTCAAACCCTCGACCTGCGTTTTCTGTCCACAATCTTCATCGCCGGTCCAATGTTCGCCGCCTCGCACGCAGACGAAAGCAGCGTCCATAGCCCTTGAAGCCCCTTCGACCGGCAATACTGTTTTTCGACATTCTGCCAGTATTGCCGCAGGAGCAGGCTCCGCTGGATTCGCTCCGCCCTCTCCTCCGTGATCAACCCTTTCGCCAGGGCGGTCCGCGTGTCGTGCAGCCACGAGGAATATGCGTTTTCGTGATAGCCCGCCATGCGGATGCGGAAAGCCAGCGTCGACCTTCCACCGGGTTCTACGGAAACATTTCCCCCGTGGATCCTGTAACGGACCAGCGGCTCGTCCATGTAGCGAACTTCCCCCAAGAACAGGGCCCGAAACGAGACCGCCACGTCCTTGCAGCAATTCAGCCCCTCCAACGGCCCGAAGACATCGAAGCATTTTCTCGTGAACATGTGGGTACACCCTGTGATGCCGACCGTCCCGCGGGCGACCGCTTCCTCCAGGGTCCGGGCGTGCGATGGAATTCTCTCGTTGAGCCACCTGCCGAACTCCCGCCCCTCCGCATCGATCGTGATCGCGTCCCCATAGATTTGACTTGCGCTTCCCCCCGACCGGGACCATTCCATGTAGCTGCGCTCCGCCCGCACGTCCAGCGAGACATCGTCCCCGTCGGCGATCAAAACAAGATCCCCTTTCGCCATCTCCATGACACGGTTAATGTGTCCCGCCTCTCCGAGATTTTTCGGGTTCCTGTTCAGCAATACATCATGCGGTCCACGATAGGAACTCGCCATTTCGCTCATGATCTCGAAGCTGCGATCGGAGGAGCAGTCATCCGTGAGGATGATCTGGAGCGGGGAGTAGGTCTGCGCGAAAGCTCCCGCGACCGATTCGCGGATGAAGCGTTCCTGGTCGTGGGAAAAAACAGCGAACGTCAGCAGGGGGCGTTCCTTCCGACTCTCACTCTCTTCCATCGAAATCACGGCTCCTTCCGCATATCGCGATACACCCGTTCGTAGGCGTCCGCCATCTTCGGAAGCGTGAATTCCTCCGGGAGGCGAGGCCCGCCCTCCGCGCGCAGGGACTCCCGGTCCCGCAGCAACGCTGCGACCGCCTCGGCCAGCGCCTCCGGAGGTCCGTCGACCAGCACGCCGTCGCGCCGTTCCCTGACGGTCTCCGCGTATCCTCCGGCGCGGTAGCCGGCGAAGGGCGTCCCGACCGCAAGTCCCTCGAGGACGGTCAGCCCCAGCCCCTCGTTGCGGAAGGCGCTGACGTTCAGGTCGAGTCCGCCGAGGGCGTCCTTCATCCGCTCCCTCGGAACCTTGCCGGCGAAGACGACTGCGTCGGCCACTCCGAGCGTTTCCGCGAGGCCGGCAAGCGACGGCTTCCGCCCCTCATCCTCGCCGATGAGCACGAGGGTGACGCGGGGGAATTCCGCCCGCAGCTTCGGCATCATGGCGACCAGCTCCTCCTGCCCCTTGTAGAACGCGCCCACGCAACCCAGCAACGGCTTCCGGTCCCCCACTTCGGGATGTCCCCGCCAGAACCCGCGATCGGGGGAAGAAAACAGGGAGGGGTTGATCCCGCTGTGGATGACCCTCAGGCGGCCCGCCACGGTGGGTACCCGCTCCCGGATCCCGCGGGCGATGTACTCCGAGACGGTGACGATCCGGTCGGCCAGCCCGTAGAGGATCGCGTGGGGACTCGTGGGCATGCAGCGCTGCGTCAGCAGCAGCGGGGCGCCGCAGGCAAGCGAGAGCAGCTTCCCCAAGGGGAGGTCGTGGTCGCGGTGGCTGTGGAGGATGTCCGGAGAAAGCCGGCGGACGCGCGCCGCCAGCTTCATGGGCGCCGTGAGCGCCCCGGGCCCGGTGCGGGCGACCGGCAAAACGGGGCAGCCCTTCCGGAGGAATTCACGCTCCACCGGCCCCCCGGACCGGGCGATGATGGAGACGTCGTGCCCGCGCCGCCGCAGCTCCCGCGCCAGGAGGAGGATCTGCTCCTCGGCCCCCCCCCACCCGCGGCAGGTGTTGATCATGGCGATCCGCAAGCGTTACGCGCCCACAAGCTTCCGATAGAAATCGAGGTAGGAATCGCCCATCGCGCGGAGGGTATACTTCCGTTTCATCAGATCGTATCCGCGGGCCCCCATGGCGAACCGCCGGGAGTCGTCCTTCAGCAGGGAATTCACCGCGGAAGCGAACTCGGCGGTCCCCCCGTCGACGAGGATCCCGACGTCCTCTCCCCGGAAGATGTCCACGAACCCGCCATCGTTATAGGCGACGACCGGCGTTCCGGCCGCCAGGCTTTCCAGGTGGACGATGCCGAACCCCTCGTTCCGGTGGGTAGTCACGGAAAGATCAAGGTCGTGGAAAACGTCGGCGATATTGCCGCGAGGCACGAGGCCCGTGAAAAGGATGTTCTTCTCGACCCCCAGCCGACGGGCCCTCTCCTTCAGCGGCTCCACGCGGACGGGCGGCGCTTTCCCGATGAACGCCACCGTCAACGTCGGGAACTCCTCGAGGAGCATCGGCGTCGCGTCCACCAGTTCCTCCTGGTTCTTCCAGAGCTCCCCCACCATCCCGATGACCGGGAAACCGACCCCCGCAAGGATGCGCCGTTTCCGGTTGATGTCGAACTTTCCGGCGGGCGGCGGCCCGGCGAGGGCGATGCCGTAATAGAGGATATGGGTCTTCCCTGCCGCGGACGGGTTCCCTCGCAGGAGACAGGCCTTTACGTGCTCGGAAATGCAGACGACGACGTCGGCCGTCCCCAGCAGCAACTGTCTCCGCTCCGTCGGGAGGTGGTAGCTCATCATCAGCTTGCCCGTTCGCCGCAGCGGGAACGCAAGTCGAAAAGCAAGGGCGCTCATCAGCAGGTCGTGCTCCCGGTTGATGGAAACGACGTCGAACCGTTCTCTCCGCAACAGGCAAACCAGATCGGCCAGCGCCTTCAGGTCGCCGAGGCCGTGCCGGTAAGGCATCGGAAATACAGGGAATCCGGCTTCCAGGAAACGCGTTTCGGACAAGGTCCCGGCGCGAGCGACGAAATGAATCTTGACTCCCCGGCCGCGCAGTTCTAGGGCCAGGTCCTTCAGGTGCTCCTGTCCCCCGCTCCACCCCTTTCCGTTGTTGATCAGCAGAATCTTCATCGGCGGCAACATGCTATCATCCGGAAAAAGGGCAAACAAGTGCCCGGAGAGCGGTCATGGAGCGGCAGGAAAAGAGACTTGGAGCGGTCAGGATATCGCGGGCCAAGGCGGGACAGTTCCTCTCCTGGATCGTCATGAAGGGATTTATCGGGACGATGTCCCTGCTGCCCATCCCCGTCCTGTCTGCCGTCTTCGGGAAGGTGGCCACTGCCGTGCGGCTCCTGGGGATCCGTCGGCGCGTAGTGCGGGCGAACCTGCGCGCGGCGTTCGGTAACGAGCTCGGGGAGAGGGAACAGGAGGAAATCGAGCGGAACTGCTACGCGGAATACGGCCGGATCGTGGCGGAAGTCATCGCCTCCGACCGCCTCCTGCGGGAGAAGGAGGAGAAGTTCGAGCTGGTCGGTCGGCCGGTCCTGGAAGAGGCGATCCGGAGCGGAAAGGGGCTTCTGCTGCTCTCCGGCCACATCGGGAATTTCGTGGCGGGAGCCCACTACATGCGTTCTGTCGGAATCCCGATGACGTTCATCGCCAAGCGGGTAGCGAACGAGTATGTGGACCGCGAGATCAAGGAGATCTACGCCCGCCACGGCAATACGGTCATCAGCGTCCGGGGCTTCCGGAACGACCCGGAGGCGGGGGCGAAAGTCTTCCGCGCCATGAAACAGGGGAACCTCGTGGTCGCCCTGGTCGACCAGAACGCCGGCCCGGAAGGGACCCAGACAACCTTCTTCGGCCTTCCGACCTTCCTGCCCGGAGGCCCCGTGGCGCTGGCATGCCGGGGCGGCATCCCGGTGGCCACCGCTCTCGTGACGCGGGAAGGAGGACGCATCCGGATCGACTTCCAGCCTCCGATCGATTATTCTTCGGCGGCCTCACTGGGCGAGACGGTGAGCATCGTGCTGGACGAGTATTCCCGGCGGCTGGAGGAGAAGGTCCGGAAATGTCCGGAGCAGTATTTCTGGTTCCACAAGAAATGGAAAGCGCTCCCCGAGATCCGCGCGCAGTACGAGGGCCGCGGATGAACCTGCTCGTCCTTCGGTATCGTTTCATCGGGGACACGATCCTCACCGTCCCGTTCCTGCGCAACCTCCGTCGGGCGCATCCGGGGGCCCGCATCGACCTCGTCGTGGCCCCCTACTCCTCCGACGTGCTCCGCGGTATCCCGTACATCGACGACATGGCCGTATACGACCCGCCGACCAAGCACGCTGACAGCGGGGGCCGGCACCGCACCATCGGCTCGAAGCTGCGATTCCTTGCCGACCTTCGAAAGGTGCGGTACGACAAGGTCTACGTCCTGAAGCGGTCTTTCTCCAGCGCCGTCATCGCCCTCCTCACGGGCGCTCCCATGCGAATCGGCTTCGACACGGAAGCGCGCGGCTTCCTGCTGACCAAGCGGGTCCCGTATCGCAAGGACCAGCACGAGGTGCAAAACTTCCTCGACGTCCTCCGGGCGGACGGCGTGCCGGTCGAGGACGACCACCTCGAAGCATGGCTCTTCCCCGAGGAGACCGCGTTCGCGGACGGCTTCCTCGCCGACAGAGGATGCGGCCCCGGTGCGCGGTTGATCGGTATCCATCCGTTCACGGCGGACCCGGCCCGGGCGTGGCACGAGGACAATTTCATCGCGGTCGCCAACGCGCTGCAGGAGAGGTACCGGGCGCGGATCCTTCTGTTCGGCGGCAAGCGCGACCTTGAACTCGCCGCCCGCATCGGGGAACGGGTCTGCCCGGCCCTGGTGCCGGTGGTCGGCTGCACCGACCTGCGCCAGTCCATGGCCCTCTTGTCGAAATGTTCCCTGCTGGTATGCAACGACAGCGGGATCATGCACCTGGCGGCCGCGCTCGACGTTCCGTTGGTGGCGCTCTTCGGGCCCCAGACGCCGGACCTGTTCGGCCCGTGGGGCAGGCGGTGCATCGTGCTTACCAGGCGGTTCGCCTGCAGCCCGTGCAAGCAAAAGTTCTTCACGGAATGCGTTCCTTCCCCGAGGGGAAAACCGATGTGCCTGGAAGAGATCACCCCGGAGGAAGTACTGGCGGCCGCCGACCGCCTCCTGCCGCCTCCCGGAGACGGGGACAGGACGGGATAGGTCAGACGGGGAAAGACATCAGCCCGTCCATCAGCGCCGCGGCGTCGTCCGGGAGCAGGCTCGCCCGGCATTCCCGGTCGCGGTCGCACGTCCTGCGGAGGCACGCGGCGCATTCCATGGGCGCCTGAAGGAACCGGTGGGAGGGGCCCGCCGGGGCGTTGCGCTCGCCCGCGGTCGCCCGGAAGACGCTCACTGTGCGCGCTCCCGCCGCCGCCGCGAGATGCAGCGGGCCGGTGTCCGGCGCCATGACGTACCCGCACTCCCGGTAGACGGCGGCGAGCGTCATCAGCGGAAGCCGCGGAAGCGGCACGACCGCCCCCCCGGTCGATGCGCGGATCTCCTGCGCCTCCCGCCTCTCCTCCTCGCTTCCCCAGGAGATCACGACCCCCAGTCCGGGGCGGCTTCTCCGCAGGGCACGGATCGCCCCCGCCCAGAACGCCGGGGGCATCGTTTTCGTCGGCCAGCTGCTGCCGGGATGCAGCGCCATACGCGGCGCGGCGTCCGCGAGCAGCTCCCTCACCAGGGGGCCGGCGGCGGCCAGCTGCTCCCGGGCAATCGGAAGCGACGGGGCCAGGTCGCCCGCGTCGAAGGGGATGTCGAAGAGGTCGCCGACTACCCGGAGGTATTTCCGGCTGATGTGCCGGTCCTCCGGAAGCAGGCGGACCTTGCAGTTGGTGAACAGCAGGTTTGGAGACTCCCGGACCCCTTCCCGGTCGAAGCCGACGCGCAGCGGCGCGCCCGACAGCCGGGTCACCAGGCCGCTTTTGATGTTCCCCTGGATGTCGAAGGCCGCGTCGTACCCCTCCCGGCGCAGCGCGCGGGCCGCGTCGCGCGCCTCGCGCCAGGTCGCCGGGCTGCCGGCCCTCCCCTTCCATTCCCGGATGGGAAGCGGCACCACCCTGGCGATCCCGGGGTTCCCGGCCAGGATCTCGGCGAACGAAGCGTCCACCGCCCAGTGGAGCTCCGCGGCGGGCGCGGCCCGGCGCAGGTACGACACCACCGGCAGCGCGTGGAGGATATCCCCCAGGGCCGACAGTTTCACGATGAGAATCCTGTGGAATTCGAGCGTTTTCGGTTCCATGTGGGGGCATGATAGCATCCGGCCGCCCGGAAATTCCAACGAACCGATTTTGCCCCCACGCGGGAATGGGAATCTGATATATTTTATTTTTTTATGGAGGGATGGCCGAGCGGCTGAAGGCGGCGGTCTTGAAAACCGCTGAAGCGCGAGCTTCCGTAGGTTCAAATCCTACTCCCTCCGCCATGGCGCATCTTGCGGGACCGGCAGGAACACGGAGAGGTGGCCGAGCAAGGCTGAAGGCAACCGCCTGCTAAGCGGTTATACGGGTAAAACCGTATCGAGGGTTCGAATCCCTCCCTCTCCGCCATGTTTCCCGAAGCGTC
The DNA here is from genome assembly GCA_002327765.1 of bacterium UBA2219. Classification (GTDB taxonomy): domain Bacteria; phylum Desulfobacterota; class Deferrimicrobia; order Deferrimicrobiales; family Deferrimicrobiaceae; genus UBA2219. Next base: position 20,005 of record DCUH01000130.1, read on the forward strand.
GCCGCTGCGGGAGGGATTCGAACCCGAGCCCTCCGCCGAGCGGATAGCGAGGAGAAGCGCGACGCACGGGAGCGCGGCAGGAGGGCGAGGCGCCGGGAAGGCGACGGCTTGGATGGCCGGAGCCTCATCGGGCGAATCCCTCCCTCTCCGCCACGTTTCCGCCTGTCCGAGCGCCATATGCAAGCGGCCGTCGTGCGGAGAGGTGTCCGAGCTGGCCGAAGGAACGCGACTGGAAATCGCGTAGGTGGCTTATACCCGCCTCGAGGGTTCGAATCCCTCCCTCTCCGCCATTCTTTCGCATGGTTTCCCTCGTCCGGAGGGATTCAACGCCATGGTATCCTGTAAAATGAACGACGATCCTTCGAACGGGGGTAAACGGATGAAGAAGTGCATCCTCCTGGCAATCCTCGTAGCAGCGGTCCTCGCCGGCCCCGGATGCAAGAAGAAGCAGCCGCCTCCGCAGCCCATGCCTCCCCCGGCCATGCCCCCGCAGGGGGCCCCGGCGGGTCCCGGGATGTCCGGAATGCCCGGGATGCCCGGCGCGCCCCACGGCGAAGCGGCCGTGGAAAAGAAGATCGTCGTGCCGGACGAAGTCCGCAAAGCGTGGAAGGCCGTCCGGATAGAGGTCGCGAACAAGGAGAAGAAGGAGAGCACGCAGTACGTCGTTCCCCTGAACTCCGAATTCAAGGTCCCGGATACCGGCCTCACCCTGAAAACGGGCGCGTTCTTCCCGCATTTCAAGATGGCGTCCGGCCAGATCACTTCCGAGTCCAACCGGCAGGAGAACCCCGCGATGCAGCTGGAGGTGTTCGAGGGGGGCAAGGAGATCTTCCACGGGTGGCTGTTCGGGAAATTCCCCGACATCCACCCGTTCGCCCACGACAAGTACAAGGTGAAACTGGTCGAGGGGATCGCGAAGTAGCGGCCTCCCCGGAGGCCGCCTCCCTATTTCCTCGCGTTCCGCAGCACCTCGACCATCCGCCCGTGGATCCGTCCGTTGGAGGCCAGGATATCCGGCTGGCCAATGTCGTACGCGCTTCCGTCGAGACGGGTCACGACGCCGCCCGCTTCCCGCAGGATCAGGTACCCCGCCGCCGTGTCCCAGGGCTTCAGCTTCAGCTCCCAGAAGCCGTCGAACCGCCCGCAGGCCACGTAGCAAAGGTCGAGCGCGGCGGAGCCGTCCCGGCGGATCGCCTGGCCGGTGAAGACGAACGCCTTGAAGTAGTCGAAGTTGTTGTCCGCCGACAGCTTCACGTCGTACGCGAAGCCGGTGGCCAGAAGCCCCTTCCGCAGGTCCGAAATGCCCGAGACGCCGATGCGCTCCCCGTTGCGAAAGGCCCCCGTGCCCGCCGTCGCGGCGTACATTTCGTCGAGCAGCGGGTCGTACACCGCCCCGGCCGCCATCTCCCCGTCGCGCTCCACGCCCACCGAGACGCAGAAGCAGGGATAGCCGTGCGCGTAATTGGTGGTCCCGTCGAGCGGATCGACGATCCACCGGTACGGGGAGGGGGACGCATGTTCGGGGCTTTCCTCCGAAAGGATCCCGTGGTCGGGAAACGTCTCGCGGATCCTCCCGAGGATGTACCTTTCCGATTCCCGGTCCACTTCCGTGACCAGGTCGATCTCCCCCTTGAAATGGATCTTCTGCTGCCGGCCGTAGTTCCTCCGCAGGATGTCCCCCGCTCCCCGGGCGACGTCCTCGGCGAACGCCAGCAATTCCCAGTTCTCCATCCCGATCCTCCCTTCGAACGAAGGCCCTTGGTCCAAGAGGGGCCCTGAAGCGATTATAATACCCGGGACGCGCGCTCATCGGGCAATCGCCCCGCTTGAATACGGCGCCGCGCCACCGGAGGCACCGATGAATGCTCGCTCCGCCCTGTGGATCCTCCTTCTCCTGACGCTGTCGCTCGCCGCGTGCTCGTCCACGAAAGCAGTGAAGACCTGGAACCCCGGGGACACGGTGATCTGCCCCCATTGCGGGCGCGAGCACGTGCTGCCGGAGAAGCTCGGCAAGTAGGTACCTGTTGACACGAGGCACGAAAATAATTATCGTGCCACCATTCCATGCGGAGGAACCCATATGCCCGGCGTGACGCGATTCGGCATATCCCTCGACGAGGGGCTGCTCGCAAAGTTCGACCGGCTCATCGGGCGGAAAGGGCTCGGCAACCGCTCCGAGGCGATCCGCGACCTGATCCGGGACAGCCTGGTCCGCGACCAGTGGGAGCTCGGCGACGAAGAGGCGGTGGGCACACTGACCCTCGTGTATTCCCACGAGGTGCGGGACCTGGAGGAACGCCTCACCGAGCTGCAGCACGCCCACTACAGGACCATCGTCTCCACCCTGCACGTCCACCTCGATCCCCACCACTGCCTCGAGGTGCTGGTCCTCCGGGGGAAGGCCTCCCTGCTGAAGACGATCGCGGACAAGCTCATCGGAACGCGGGGGGTCCGGCACGGCACGTTTTCGGCCACGGCGGAGGGGAAAGCCCTCGGGTGACCTTTTTTTTGCCCGACAATGTCACGATAAATAATTTCGTGCCATCATACCCGCATAAGGAACGGAGGAACGGAAGATGGAACGGTCGAAAGCGGCGCCGGCGGCGGCGATCTTCCTGATCGTGCTGACGGGAATTCACGGGCTAGCCCTCGCCGGGCACCCCTTCGTCACGGAAGACCCCGGGGCGCAGGGGAAAGGCAACGTCGAGGTGGAGTTCTCCTACGAGTATCAGAAGGCGGATGACGGGACCAAGGTCCATTCCCTCGGAAACGGCTTCACTCTGGGCGTCGCGCCGAAGCTGGACCTGGCCATCGGGTACGGGTACGACTTCACCAAGGCTCCGGACGGCGCGAGGGACCGGGGGATGGGAGACGTGGAAGCGCAGCTGAAGACCTTCTTCAACGAGGGGAAGGATCTGGTTCCCACGTTCGGGCTCAAGGGCGGGGTGTCGCTGCCTGTGGAGGAAGGCGGGCAGACGACGATCCTCGTGACGGGGATCGCCGAATGGGCGTTCGAGCCGTTCACGGTGTTCGCGAACGTCGGGGCGGATATCGGGACGCGGCTGGCGGGGAACGACGAGCGGACGAACGTGTACCGGGCGAGCGTCGCGGGGAGCTGGGCGGTCCGGCAGTCGCTGGCGCTGGTATCGGAGCTGCTCTGGGAGAAGCAGTCCTCCCCTTCCGAGGACGCGACGGTGGAGTGGATGGCGGGTGCGCAGTGGAGCCTGAACGAGTCGATGACGCTGGACGCCGGCGTACGCTTCGGGTTGACGGACGACTCTCCGGACTACACGGTGCTGCTGGGTTTCACGTGGGCCTTCCAGGGAGATAAGACCGCGGCGGCCCCGGCCGGCGGAAAATAAGGAGGACGGACCATGCACATGGCGGACGCACTGCTGTCTCCCCCCGTGGCGGGCGCGTTCTGGGCCGGCACGGCGGCGACGATCGGGTACGCGTCGAAAAAGCTGATGGACGGCCAGGACGACCGGAAGATCCCGCTGATGGGCGTTCTGGGCGCCTTCATCTTCGCTTCCCAGATGATCAACTTCACGATCCCGGGCACCGGCTCGAGCGGGCACCTGGGGGGAGGCATGATCCTGGCGATCCTGCTCGGGCCGCACGCCGCCTTCCTCGTCATGGCCTCCGTCCTGACGGTGCAGGCGCTGTTCTTCGCGGACGGGGGGCTGCTCGCGCTCGGGTGCAATATCTGGAACCTCGGGATCTACCCCTGCTACGTCGCCTGGCCGCTGGTCTACAAACCGCTGGCGGGGGACGGGAGCAGCCCGCGGCGCCTGTTCGCCGCTGCGCTTCTGAGCGCCGTCGCGGCGCTCCAGCTCGGGGCCTTCTCGGTCGTCCTGCAGACGCTTCTTTCCGGGATATCCGAGCTGTCGTTCGGCGCCTTCCTGCTGATGATGCAGCCGATCCACCTGGCCATCGGGGTCGTCGAGGGGCTCGTGACGGCGGGGGTGGTGCAATACGTCCGGTCGGTCCGCCCGGAGATCCTCGAGACCTCCGGCTCGAAGGGCGCCCTCCCCGCGGGCGCTTCCCTGCGGAACGTCCTGGTCGGGTTCGTTCTCCTCGCCGTCGTCACCGGCGGGGCGCTGTCGTGGTTCGCCTCCGCCTATCCCGACGGGCTCGAGTGGGCGATCGAGAAGGTCACGGGAAAACCGGAGCTTTCCGAACGGGAACATGGCGTCGCCGCCGCGCTGAAAAAGCTGCAGGAGAGGACCGCCGTCCTTCCCGATTACGGGTTCAGGAAGCAGGATGGCGCCCCGGAAGGTGCCGAGGAAACGCCTTCCTGGCCGTCCGTCGACGCGGGCACCACGGTATCGGGGCTGGTCGGAGGCGCGCTGGTCCTCGCGGCGGCGCTGACCGTCGGGTGGGCGATCCGGGCGTTCCGGAAAACCCGCGCCGGGCGGCCGGAGGTATAATGGACCCCCCATGGCGCTGGAAGCCGCATATTCCGACATCGGCCGGCTGGACCGCCTCTCCTACAAGGACACGGCGATCCACCGGCTCGACCCGCGCGCCAAGGTGGTCGCGACCATGCTCTTCGTGGTCGCCGTCGTGTCGTTCCCGAGATATGAAGTCCTCTCGCTCCTCCCCTTTGCCGTGTTCCCCGTCCTCGTCGCCGCCCTCGGGGACATCCCCGCCGGCTTCATCGCGAAGAAGGTGCTGGCCGTCTCCCCGTTCGCGCTGTTCGTGGGGATGTTCAACCCGCTCCTGGATCCCGGCACCGTGTCGATCCTCCCCGGCGCGACGGTTTCCGCGGGGTGGGTCTCCTTCGCCTCGATCCTCGTGAAGTTCGTCCTGACGATCGGCGCCGCCCTCCTGCTGATCGCGACGACCTCCTTCCCCGGCATCTGCCGGGGGCTGCGCCGGCTCGGCTTCCCCGCGCTCTTCGTGTCCCAGCTCCTCTTCCTCTACCGATACCTCTTCGTGCTGATGGAGGAGGCGATGCGGGTCGTCCGGGCGCGGGACATGCGCTCGTTCGGCTCGCGGGGCGCCGGCCCGAGGGTGTACGTGCGCATCGTGGGCGCCCTCTTCCTTCGGACCGTGGAGCGGGCGGAGCGGATCTACGGGTGCATGCTGGCGCGCGGCTTCCGGGGGGAGGTGCCGTCGATGCGGGAGGAAAAGCTCGGCCCCGCGGACGGCGTCTTCGTGCTCGCGTCGGGGTCTTTCTTCGCCCTGTGCCGACTCGTCTCCGTCCCCGAGGCGATCGGGCGGTTCGTCCGGGGGCTCGCAGGATGAGCCATCACATCATCGAATTCCGGGACGTCCGCTACCGGTACCCGGACGGCACGGAGGCGCTCAAGGGGGTTTCCTTCCGGATCACCCACGGCGAATCGGTCGGCATCGTCGGAGCCAACGGGGCGGGAAAATCGACGCTGCTCCTGCATATGAACGGGTACCTCCTGCCCGCGTCCGGGAGCGTGACGATCGGGGAGGTCCCGCTCCTCAAAGAGACCCGTCCGGAGATCCGCCGGAAGGTCGGCGTCCTCTTCCAGGACCCCGACGACATGCTCTTCATGCCGACCGTGTTCGACGACGTCGCCTTCGGCCCCCTGAACCTGGGGCTGCCCCCGGAACGGGTTCGGGAGCGGGTGCGGGAGGCGCTCCGGCGGGTGAACGCATCCGGGCTCGAGGACAAGCCGCCTCACCACCTCTCGGGAGGGCAGAAAAGCGCGGTGGCGATCGCCGCAGTGATCGCGATGGAGCCGGACATCCTCGTCATGGACGAGCCGGCCGCAAGCCTCGACCCGAAGTCGCGCCGCGACGTCATCTCGCTGCTCAACTCCTTCGCGCACTCGAAGATCGTCGCCTCGCACGACCTCGACCTNNCTGATGGCGGAGAACAACCTCGAGCTTCCGCTGACGCTGCAGGGGAGGTCTATAATGTAGGGAGAACCCCCTGGAAAGGAACGCCTCCATGACGGGAACGAGCGGCGTCGAAGGGACGAGCGCCGGGTTGAACCTCCCGGTCCTGCGGTACGGCCGAAGCGCCGTGCCGGTCCCCGAAGATGCGTTCCCCCGGCCGGATGTCCTCGAACCGAAGCTCCCCGAACTGCCCCCCTCCGAAGAGAAGCTCATCGCGGAACGGCTGGCGCGCCCCGTCGGGTCCCCGCCGCTGTCGCGGCTGCTGGGCCGGGGCGACCGCGTCGCGGTCCTGGTGTCGGACGTGACGCGCTACAGCGCCACCGACCGGTTCCTTCCCCTCCTGCTCCGGGAGACCGACGAGGCCGGCGTGCCGCGAAGCCGGGTGACCCTGTTCATCGCCCGCGGCACCCACCGGGCGATGACGGGCGGCGAGCTGCGGGACGCGATCGGGGGGGAGATCGACTCGGGCGTCCGCGTCGAGCAGTCCGACCCGGAAGGGGAGCTCGTCGACCTGGGAACGACCCAGCGCGGGACGAGGGTCCGGGTCTTCCGCCCGGTGATGGAGCACGACCGGATCGTGCTCACGGGCACGATCTCCTTCCACTACTTCGCGGGATTCGGCGGAGGGAGGAAGGTGCTCGTCCCCGGGTGCGCGGGGAAGGAGACGGCGCACCATACCCACTTCCGGATCTTCCGCGAAGGGGCGCCCGGCAAGCACCCGGAAGCGCGCTCGGGGGTGCTCGCGGGGAACCCGGTCCACGAAGATACCGTCGACGCCGCGGCGATGGCGTCCCCGATCTTCCTGCTGAACACCCTGCTCACCCCGGGGAAGAGGATCTTCGACGCGGTGGCGGGGGACTGGCGAAAGGCGCACGAGGAAGGGTGCGCGCGCTACGCGGGCCATTTCCGGGTGCCCGTCGCCCGGCGGTACCCGCTGGTGATCGCCTCCGCGGGCGGCTTCCCCAAGGACATCAACGTCATCCAGTCGCACAAGGCGCTCGACAACGCGTTCCTCGCGACGGAGCCGGGAGGTGTGCTGATCCTGCTGGCCGAGTGCCCCGACGGCTTCGGCAGCGCAACGTTCTTCCCCTGGTTCCGGTTCCGTGAACCGGACGCCCTGGAACGGGAGCTCCGTGCGAACTACCAGATCTACGGCCAGACGGCCCACGCGGTCCTCACGAAGGCCCGGGCCTGCCGGGTCGTCCTCGTTTCCTCCCTGCCGGCGAAGGACGTCGAAACGATGGGAATGACGCCGGCATCCTCCCTGGACGAGGCGATCGGCGTCGCCAGGAAACTCCTGGGCGACCTGCCGCCCCCGCTGCTGATCCCCGACGCCGGCTATGTCCTTCCGGACCCGCCCGGCGCGAACGCCTGAAAGGAGACTCCCATGTCCGTTTGCTGGAACTGCGGGAACCTTCCCACGAAAACGATCGCTCCGGGCATCGAGGCCAAGGTCGTGTGGGGAGACCGGCTGATGCTCCTGCAGGTCGCCCTCGCCCCGGGCGCCGTCGTGCCCACGCACCATCACCCGCACGAGCAGATGGGATACGTGGTGTCCGGGTCGCTGGAGCTGGCCATTGCGGACGAGATCTGCCCCCTCTCCTCCGGTTGCATGTACCTCGTGCCCGGAATGACCATGCACGCGACGAAGGCGGGGCCGAGCGGCGCCATGGTGCTCGAGGCGTTCTCCCCGCCCCGGGAGGAATACAAGTGAAAAAGCCCCGCGGGGCCGGAAGCGCCTCGCGGGGCCCGCGTTGCCGGGGCGGCTAAAGCGACGGCATCGCCGCTGCCGCGCGCTTGCCTCCCGCCGCCTTCCTGCCGGCCTTCCCGGCCTTCTTCTCCGCATCGACCCAGCGGTTGATGGCGGAGAGGTAGGCCTTGATCGCCGCCTCGATGATGTCCGTGGAGCTCGCCCCGCCGGCGAAGATCGTCCCGTTCGAGCGGATCCGCACCCGCGCCTCCCCGACGGCGTCCTGCCCGGAGGTGATGGCGTTCATGCCGAACTCGATCAGCTGGAACTCGTGCCCCACGATCCGCTCGATGCACTTGTACGCCGCGTCGATCGGCCCGTTCCCCGTGGCCGCCTCCTCGATCACGTCCTTGTCGCGCTGGACCTTCAGCGCCGCCATCGGCGTGGCCTTCGAACCCGACAGGATCTGGACGTTGATCAGCTTGTAGGTCTCCGGCACCTTGAACATCTCGTCCTGCACCAGGATCTCGAGGTCCTGGACCATTACTTCCTTCTTCTTGTCCGCCAGGGAGAGGAACTTCTCGTAGATCGCGTCGAGCTGCGCGTCGGAGGGCACGTGCCCCAGCGCCGCGATGTGGTGCTTGAGCGCCGCACGACCGGACCGGGCCGTCAGCGCGAAAGTGTGCGCCGTCACGCCGACGTCCTCCGGCCGGACGATCTCGTAGGTGGACCGGTCCTTGATGATCCCGTCCTGGTGGATTCCCGAGGAGTGGGCGAAGGCGTTGGCGCCGACGNNGGTGGATGCCCGCCTCGTGGGCGAAGGCGTTCTCCCCGACGATGGCCTTGTTCCGCTGGACGGGGAGCCCCATCAGCTTCGACACCATCCGGCTCGTCTTCGCGATCTCCTTCATGTTCAGGCCGGTGTAGAGCCCCGTGTAGATGTCCTTCCGGGTCTTGATGGCCATCGCCACCTCTTCCAGCGACGCGTTCCCCGCCCGCTCGCCGATCCCGTTCACCGTCACCTCGGCCTGGCGCGCCCCCGCGAGGATGCCGGCCAGAGTGTTCGCCGTGGACAGCCCAAGGTCGTCGTGGCAATGCATCGAGAGGACGACCTTGTCCAGCGCGGGGACCTTCTCCTTCAGGCGCCGCACCCGGTCCGCCATCTCCGACGGCATGGCGTAGCCGACGGTGTCGGGGATGTTGATCGTCGTCGCCCCGGCCTTGACGACCGCCTCCACGGTGCGGCAGAGGTACTCGAAGTCGGTCCGGGAGGCGTCCTCGGTGGAGAATTCCACGTCGCGGCAGAGCGACCTCGCGTACTTGACCGTGTCGACGCACCACTGGAGGATCTTCTCCCGGTCCGCGCGGAACTTCTTCTGGATGTGGATGTCGGAAGTGCCGAGGAAGGTGTGGATCCGGGGCCGCTTCGCGACCTTCACCGCCTCCCACAGGACGTCGATGTCCTTCTTCACCGCGCGCGCGAGCCCCGTGACGACCGGCCCCCGGACGGCCTTCGCGATCGCCCGTACCGACTCGAAATCGCCGGGGGAGGAGGCGGGAAATCCCGCCTCGATGATGTCCACGTTGAGCGCCTCCAGCTGCCGGGCGATCTCGATTTTCTGTTCCTTGGCGAGCTTCGCGCCCGGAACCTGTTCCCCGTCCCGAAGCGTCGTGTCGAAGATGAAAACCTTTTCCGCCATCTCTTTTCCTCCTTGCCTCCAGTGGGTTGCGGCCTGTTTCCTCGGCCCTTGTCCCCGGAAAAGGAAACCCCCGGGAAGAAGGTCCCCGGGGGCCTGCGATGAAAACAAAAAACCGCGGGAACCTGCCGGTCCCGCGGCCTGCGTCCACGTATGCTTGTACCTACTCGCTCAGGCGGCGGTCCGGCTCCTATGGAAGCGAGGTAGGGTGAGCCCGCGCAAACCCGAAACGCGAATATGGCCCGTCATGCACATCATGGTTCTAGGATTCTATCGGTACGGAAACGTTCATGTCAAGCCATGCGGCGGGAACCGCCGGAATTTCCCGGGGGACGCGGTGCCCGCCGACATCAACAGGCGGATCGCCTGCTCGACCGACATGTCCAGCCGCACAACCTTTTCCTCTGGGAAGAGGATTACGTCCCCGAGGTACAGGTGGTTCGTGGGGATGAAAACGACCGCGAGCCGCCTCTCCCCCTCCTCGATCGAGTTCGTGCGGAAGCCGATGGCGTAGCTCCCCTCCTTCGGGTGCTCCACCAGCAGCACTTCCTTGAACGACGCCGTGCTCTCCGGCGAGAAAGCGTCGATGAGCTGCTTCACGGTGGAATAGAGGGAGCGGAACACCGGGATCCGCTGGATCAGCCGGTCGATCCCGTCGAGAATGCGCTGCCCGACGACGTTCCGGGCCAGGAAGCCGAGCAGGAGCAGGACGATCAGCCCGGAAAGGATCCCGGTCCCGGGGATGTGCCCTACGCCCGGGAAGATCCATTGGAGGAACCCGTCGAGGATCGGCGAGAAGAGCATGTCCACCTCTCCGAAGAACCAGTGGAGAAGGGCCGCCGTCACCCAGAGGGGGAGCAGGGCGAAGATTCCCGCGATGAAAGTTTTCTTCAGCTTGTCGAGCATCGGGGTATTCTATCCCAAATACGACCCGCGGGGGGATGGGCCGATGAACCACGCTGTCGTGCTGGCCGGCGGTTCGGGAACGCGATTCTGGCCGGAGAGCCGGACGAGCCGTTCAAAGCAGTTCCTCGACCTGACCGGCGGGGGGCCCATGATCCGGGAGACCCTCGACCGGCTCCACCCCGTCGTCCCGCCGGAGCGGCTGTGGATCGTCGCCGGCCGCAAGGACGCGCCGCACCTCTCCCCCGCCGCCCTCGGCATCCCGAAGGGAAACATCCTCCTGGAGCCCGAGGGGAAGAACACCGCCCCCGCCGTCGCCCTGGCCGCGGCGGTCATCTCCGCGGCCGATCCCGGCGCAGTGATCCTGGCCACTCCCGCCGACCACGCCATCGCGGACGTCCGGGCCTTCCACGCCGTGATCCGGAAGGGGCTCTCGCTGGCCCGTGAAACTGGGCGTTTCGTCACCCTCGGGATCCCCCCGACCCACCCTTCCACCGGGTACGGGTACATCGAGCGCGGGGTGCCGTTCCCCGGAAAGGTGACGGGCGCCTACCAGGTCGCCCGGTTCGCCGAGAAGCCCGACCTGGCCACGGCCAGGAAGTTCCTGCGCTCGGGACGCTTCGACTGGAACAGCGGGCTATTCCTGTTCCGCACCGACGCGTTCGCGGAAAGCCTGGCGAGGCACCTGCCGGAGGTGGAGGCGGCGATCCGGGAGGCGGTGCGGGGAGGGACGAAAGGGTTCGCCCGGAGGCTTGCCGAAGCGTACCGTCGCATGCCGTCGATCTCGATCGACTACGGCATCCTCGAAAAGGAGAAGGGGATCCTGGTCCTTCCGGCGCGCATAGGGTGGAACGACCTGGGGACGTGGCGCTCCCTCCACGAGTTCCTCGGCGAGGAGGGGGGGAACGTCACCTTCGGCGACGTGATCCTGACCGACTGCAGGAACACGCTGGTGCGCACGGACAAGGGGCTCGTCGCCGTGCTCGGGATGGAGGACACGGTGGTCGTCCGGTGCGGGAACGCCGTGCTGGTCTGCCCGCGCTCCCGCTCCGAGGACGTGAAGGGAATGGTGGCGGAAGTCCGGAAGCGGTTCCCTTCCCTGGCTTGAGGGGAAAAAGCTACTCCGAAGGCGCCAGGACGTCGCCGAACATGGTGACGACGCGCCGGACCTCGTATTCGAGCGTCCCGCGGGGTATCGTGATGGTCACCGTGTCGCCGACCTTCCGGTTCATCAGCCCCTTCCCCACCGGGGAGGCGATGGACACGTGCGACTTGTTCCCGTCCGCCAGCTCCGGGATCACCAGCGTGTAGGTGATCTCCGCGCCGTCTTCCAGGTTCTCGACGGTGACCTCGCTCCCCAGCCCCGCGCGGTCCCGCGGGATGTCCGTCACGATGATGCGGGACAGGTCGGCCAGCCGCTTGTGGATCTGCCCGAGCCGCCCGTGCAGCGTCGACTGCCGTTCCTTGGCCGCCTCGTACTCGGCGTTTTCGGAGAGGTCCCCCTGCCCCATCGCCGCCTGGATCTCCTTCGGCAGGGTGACGCGCAGCTCGTATTCGATCTTCTGCGCCTCTTCCTCGAGCTTGTGCCGTGCCGCCCTCAGCAATTCCATGTCGGTCACTTCTCCATCGTGAATTCCTGCATGTCGAACCAGAACCCGTTCCGGCCGATCGCGTCGATCTCCGCGCGGAGGATCCCGGCGTGCGTCTCCTCTTCCTTCGCGAGGGAGAGGAACAGCTCCCTCGCCTCCCCCGGCCCCGCCGATTCCGCCAACCCGACGTACAGCAGGTTGGCCTCCAGCTCCCGGTCCAGAGCGATCGCAAGGATCCGGACCTCGTCGGCCCGGGAAAGCTCCGAGGCGTCGGGCATGGCCAGGCTCGCGCTTTCGGACAGCCGGACCGCGATGGCGTCCGCGAGTCCGGACCGGGGAAGCACCCCCTCCCTCCCCGCCAGGACGGAGACCAGGTGCCTCTCGAGCCGGTCGAGGTGCCTCAGTTCGTCGGAGGCCAGGTGGATGAGCACGTTCTTCGCCTTGGCGTCCGCGACCGCCTTGGCGAGCGCGAGATAGAGGGCCGCGGCGTCCTTCTCGCGGTCGATGGCCTCGTGGACCACGACGACGATTCCCTGCGGCTTCGTCATGACTCCCCTTTTTCTGCCGGGCGGTCGGCTACGGGTCGAGCCGGCGGAAGAATTCCCTTGAGGCGCCGCATGCGGGGCATGACGCGGGCGGCTCGTCCCCTTCGTGGATGTACCCGCAGATGACGCATTCCCAGCGTTTCATCGCTCAGGAAATTTTATCAGACCTTCGGGCGCCTCATCCCTCTTTTTAAGGCGGAACCCCGTCCCGCGCAGCCGCTACCGCCTTACGATCCTTTCCATCCCGCCCATGTAAGGGCGCAGCGCCCCGGGGACGTCCACGGTGCCGTCCTCCCGCTGGAAGTTCTCGAGGACGGCGACGAGCGTCCGCCCCACCGCCAGCCCCGACCCGTTCAGCGTGTGCGTCAGGCGGATCTTCCCCGCCCCGTCCCGGAAGCGGATCTTCGCGCGGCGGGCCTGGAAGTCGGTGAAGGTGCTGCAGGAGGAGATCTCCCGGTACCGCCCCTGGGAGGGGAGCCACACCTCGATGTCGTACGTCTTGGCGGAGGAGAACCCCATGTCGCCGGTGCACAGCGTCACCACGCG
>DCUH01000117.1 GCA_002327765.1 bacterium UBA2219
GCGTTCAGGTTCGCGCCGTCGTAGTAGACCAGCGCCCCGGCCGCGTGCGCCAGGTCGCAGATCTCCTTGATGTGCGGGTTGAACAGGCCGAGCGTGTTGGGGCAGGTCATCATCACCGCGGCGACCTGGTCGGAAAGCGCCGCCTTGAAGGCGTCGAGGTCCATGTCGCCGTACGGGGCCGTGGGCACGGTGACGATCTCGTACCCGGCCATCGCGGCGGAGGCGGGGTTGGTGCCGTGGGAGGAGTCGGGGACGATGATGTACTTCTTCCTGTGTCCCTTCGCCTTGTGGTACGCGGCGATCAGCATGATGCCGGTCATCTCGCCGTGCGCGCCGGCCAGCGGCTGGCAGGTGACCTCGTCCATCCCGGTGATCTCCCCGAGCGCGCGCCCCATCTGGTAAAGCAGCCCCAGCGACCCCTGGGACGCTTCCTCGCCGCCCGGCAGCAGGGCGGTCATCGGGTGGAACGGGGCGAACAGCCTGGCGGCCTCCTCCATGGCCTTCCCGTTGTATTTCATGGTGCAGGAGCCGAGAGGGTAGAAGGTGGTGTCGACGCCGACGTTGCGGCGCGACAGCAAGGTGAAATGGCGGACGACGTCGAGCTCCGACAGCTCGGGAAGCTCCGCGGGTGCGGACCGGGTGAGCGCTCCCGGCAGCGGGGCGGCGGCGGGCACGTCGGAAGCGGGCAGCCGGACGCCGCGCCGCCCGGCGACGGATTTCTCGTAGATCAGTTCCATAAGGCGGCCTCCAGTTCGATCCCCAGCAGGTCGATCTCGGTTTTCGTCCGCTTCTCGGTCACCGTCACCAGGAGATCGTTTTCCATGCCGGGGTAGTACCGGCCGAGCGGCACCCCGGCGGCGATCCCCCGCCGCATCAGCCGGGCAACCGCCTCGTCGGCCCGCTTCGGCAGGCGGACGGCGAACTCGTTGAAGGTGGGCCCGCCGGCGGGAACCTCGATCCCGCGAACGGAAGCCAGGACGCCCTTGGCGTACTCCGCCTTGTCCCGGTTGCGCCGCGCCAGCTCCGCCAGCCCGTTTTTGCCGAGGAGCGACAGGAAGATGAGGCCGCGCAGCGCGCAGAGGCTCTGGTTGGTACAGATGTTGGAGGTGGCCTTGTGGCGCTTTATGTGCTGTTCCCTCGCCTGGATGGTCAGCACGAACCCGCGGCGCCCCTCGCGGTCGATGGTCTCGCCGACGATGCGCCCGGGGATGTTCCGGAGGAGCTCCTTCCGGGCCGCGAGGAAGCCGAAGGCCGGCCCGCCGAACGACAGGGGGTTCCCCAGGCTCTGGCCGTCGCCGACGGCGATGTCGACGCCCATCTCCCCGGGGGATTTGAGGAGCCCCAGCGACACCGGGTAGACGGACGAGACCAGCAGGGCGCCGGCGCCGCGGACGCGTTCCGCGACGCCGCCGTAATCGGCCACACGCCCGAAGAAGGTCGGGTTCTGCACGAGCAGCGCCGCGCAGCGGCCGTCGAGCTCCTGTTCCAGCGCCTCGAGGTCGAGCGACCCGGCGGACGGCGCGATCTCCACGACCTCGACCGGCAGGTTGGCGAGGTAGGTCCGGACGATCGCGCGGTGCAGGGGGTTGACCGCGCCGTCGATGAGGACCCGGTTTCGGCCCGTCGCGCGCAGGGCCATCATCGCCGCCTCGCCCAGCGCCGTGCCGCCGTCGTAGAGGGACGCGTTCGTCACCGGGAGCCCGGTCAGCCGGCAGACGGCGGTCTGGTACTCGAAGAGCGCCTGGAGCGTCCCCTGGGAGCATTCCGGCTGGTAGGGGGTGTAGGCGGTGTAGAACTCCGAGCGCCCGGACGCGTGGTCGACCGCGGCGGGGATCAGGTGGTCGTAGTACCCGCCACCGACGAACGGCACGACGCGCCCGTTGCTTCCCGCCAGCTCGCGCAGCCGGTCGAGCATCTCGAACTCCGACATCCCCGGCGGGAGGTCGAACGACCCGGTCCGCAGCGCTTCGGGGATCGGGCGGAACAGGTCGGCGACGCTGCCGACGCCGATCGCGTCGAGCATCGCCCGGATCTCTTCCTCGGTATGCGGCGTGAAGCCCATCTCATAACCCCTTCTGGTACTCGTCGTACTGCGCCCGGTCCATCAGCTTCGACGTCTCGGCGAGGTCGGCGGGTTTGAGGGTCGCCATCCAGGCCGCGTCCTCGGGCGACTCGTTGACGAGCTCGGGGCGGCCGTTCAGTTCATCGTTTACCGAGAGGACCGTCCCTGAGACCGGCGCGTAGATGTCGCTGGCCGCCTTGACGGATTCGATCGCGCAGAGCGCCTCGAACTGCTTCACCGTCTTCCCGATCGCCGGGAGCTCGACGAAGGTAACGTCTCCCAGGTGCTGCGCCGCGTAGGCGGTGATCCCCACCATGGCGACGTCGCCGTCGATCCTGACCCATTCGTGTTCCTTGGTGTAATACGTCATGGCATGTCCCTTCTCCTGCCGGAAATGTGGGGCCGCCCCGCGGCTATCCGCGGACCGACCCGCCCTTGTAGAACGGAAGATCGCAGACCGTCGCCTGCATGGAGACGTTTTCGTGCCGGAGGGCGAGCGTCGTCCCCTGCGCGCAGGCGTCCGCATCGACCAGCCCGAGCCCGATGCCGCACCCGAGCATGGGGGAGAAGCAGCCGCTGGTGACGGTGCCGACCCTGCGGTCGTCCTTCCATATCCCGTAGCCGTGGCGGGGCGAGCGCCGCGAATCGACCCGGAACGCCGCCTTGGACCTCTTCAGGCCTTCCGCGCGCTGGGCGAGCAGGGCCTCCTTGCCGACGAACCCCTTCTTGAAGTCGACGAACGACGCCAGCCCCGCCTCCAGCGGGGTGACCGTCTCGTCGATGTCGCTGCCGTAGAGGCTGTATCCCATCTCGAGCCGCAGCAGGTCCCTCGCGCCCAGCCCCGCCGGCTTCACGCGGGGGTCCGAAAGGATCCGGTCCCACAGCTCGGGGGTCTTCCCCGCCGGGAGGAAGATCTCGTACCCCAGCTCCCCCGTGTACCCGGTGCGGCTGACGATCGCCCTGGAGCCGAGGATTTCCGTCGTGACGAACCGGAAATACGGGATGGCGGCGATTCCCTTTCCGAAAAGACCGGAGAGGACCTCGCGGGAAAGCGGCCCCTGCGGGTCGAGCTTGCCGGTCGCAGCGGAGACGTCCTCGAATTCCACGCCGCTTTTCAGGCGCGAGCGGATGACCGAGAAATCGTTCTTCGCCGTCGCCGCGTTCACTACGATCATCGCCTCGTCCCTGCCGAGGCGGAATACGATCAGGTCGTCGATGATCCCGCCCCGGTCGTTGAGCAGGAAGCCGTAGCGGGAGCGACCCTCCGGGACGGAGGCGACGGAGAAGGTGAAGACGTCCTCGAGCCCGCCGGCGGCGATGTCGCCCCGGTAGAGGAACTCCCCCATGTGGCAGATGTCGAACAGGGCGGCCTTTTCACGGCACCACCGGTGCTCGGCGAGGATGCCTTCCTCGTACTGGATCGGCATGTTCCAGCCGCCGAAGGGAGCCATTAGGGCCTTGCGGTCCCGATGCCTTCCTGCCAAAGGGGTTTCCTGGAGATCCTCCAAAGACGCACCTCCTCTGCGGGATTGCCGGGGTTATAAGAGAAAAACTTTATCCGATTTGCACCCCGAAGTAAATTCCGCGGGGCGTCCCTTCTAATCCGATCCGCGCGCTGCCGCCAGCCTCGCGCGCCACGCCGCGAGCGCTCCCGCGAGCCGCAGCGGGAGGTGGCGCAGCAGGAAGACCGTCGCCTTGTACTTCAGGCTCGGGACGCTGAGCGCCCGGCCGCGCCGGACGTCCGCCAGGCACGAGTCGACGAGCCGGTCGGGGTCCAGCCAGGCGAATGCCGGCAGGTACGACACGTCGATCCCCGCCCGTTGCTGGAATTCGGTGCGCACGAACCCGGGGCACAGCGCCGTGGCGGTGACGCCGGTGCCGGCGAGCTGCCCCGCGAGCGACGTCGTGAAGGCCGTCGCCCACGACTTGGCGGCGGAGTAGGTGCCCCCGGGAAGGAAGCCGGCGACCGAGGACACCGTGATGACGGCGCCCCGGCCGCGCGATACCATCCCGGGCGCTGCGGCGCGGGTGAGAACGAGGACGGCCCGGACCAGGACGTCGAGCATCCGTTCCTCGTCGGCGAGCGATCCCCGGAGGAACGGCTCGGCCAGGCCGAATCCCGCGTTGTTCACCAGGATGTCGACCGGCGGCGTCCCCTCGCGTAGGCGGGCGGCCACCCGGTCGAGTTGACCCCGGTCGCACAGGTCCGCGGGGAGGATCTCGGCGTCCGCCCCATGCCGCTCGCGCAGCTCCCTCGCCACCTCCCCCAGCCGGCCGGCGTCCCGGGAGACGAGGACGAGCCCGCAGCCGTCGGCGGCGAGCCGGCGGGCGAACGCGAGACCGATGCCGGAAGTCGCTCCGGTGATGAGTGCGGTGGCCAATGGTCTCCTCCCGGGCGTCAGGCGCTTGCGTGATCCAGCAGCTCGATCGAGGCCGCGTCCAGCTCCAGCCGCGTCGCCTCCACCAGCTCGGCCAGCTGCTCCACGCGGGTGGCGCTCGCGATGGGCGCCGTGATGCCCGGACGCGCGATGAGCCACGCAAGGGCCACGGTCGCCGGTCCGGCGCCGGTCTTCGCCGCGACCATGTCCAGGGCGTCCAGGATCCGGAAGCCGCGCTCGTTGAGGTAATTGCGGACCATGCCCGCCCGGGCTCGGTTCGCCAGGTCCTTTTCGGAGCGGTACTTGCCCGTCAGGAAGCCGCTGGCGAGGGAGAAGTAGGGGATGACCCCCAGTCCCCGTTCGCGGCAGAGCGGCTCCAGCCGCTTCTCGTAGTCGGCCCGGTCGTACAGGTTGTAATTCGGTTGCAGGGAGCAGTACGACGGGAGGCCGAGAGCGGCGCTCGAGTCCAGCGCCTTCGCCAGCCGGTCCGCGGAGAAGTTGGACGCGCCGATCGCCCGCACCTTCCCCTGGCGGATCAGCTCCGCGAAGGCTTCCAGCGTCTCCTCCATCGGCGTTTCCGGATCGTCCTCGTGGGACTGGTAGAGGTCGATGCGGTCCGTCCGCAGCCGCCGGAGGGACTCCTCCGCGGAGCGGAGGACATGCTCCCTCGAAAGGCCCTTGCGCCCATCCATCTCCTTGCCGACCTTGGTGGCCACCAGGACCTTCTCCCGGTTCCCGTTCCTGGAGAGCCACTTTCCCAGGATCGTTTCCGATTCGCCTCCCCGGTTCCCGGGCACCCAGTTGGAGTACATGTCGGCGGTGTCGATCATGTTCAGCCCCGCATCCACGAACGCGTCCAGCAGCCGGAAGGAAGCCCCCTCGTCCGCGGTCCACCCGAAGACGTTGCCTCCGAAAGCCAGCGGGGCGGCTTCCAGCCCGGAATTCCCCAGTATCCGCTTCTTCATCCCTCCCGGACCTCCTTCCAGGGTTCGCCGCCTCAATGTCCCAGCACGGGGTGGGGGAGGTACGGCGACTCGAGCTCCCGGACCTCTTCGTCCGTCAGCCGGATCTCCAGCGCCTTCACCGCGTCTTCCAGATGCTCCATCCGGCTCGCGCCGACGATCGGGGCCGCGACGCCCGGCTTCCCCAGCAGCCAGGCCAGGGCGATTTGCGCCATCGGCACCCCCCGTCTTTCGGCGATTTCCGCCGTCTTCCGCGCGACCTCGGCGTCGCCCGGACGGAAATAGAGCCTGTGGGCGAAATCGTCCGTGCCGGCGCGCAGCGTCGCCCCGTGCCCCTCCGCGGGGGGGCGCCGCGCCAGGTATCCCCGGGCGAGGGGACTCCACGGGATCAGCCCGATCCCCTCCTCCAGGCAGAGTGGGATCATCTCCCGCTCCTCTTCCCGGTAGACCAGGTTGTAGTGGTTCTGCATCGTGACGAACCGGCTGTACCCGCGCCTCTCCGCGGCGTGGAGCATCCGGGCGAACTGCCACGCGTACATCGACGAGGCGCCGACGTACAGCGCCTTGCCGGCCCGCACCACGTCGGTCAGCGCCTCGAGCGTCTCCTCGATCGGGGTTTCCGGGTCGAACCGGTGGATCTGGTACAGGTCGACGTAGTCGGTCCCCAGCCGGCGGAGCGAGTCGTCGATGGAGTGGCGGATGTGCTTGCGCGATAGCCCCCGCACGTTCCGGTCGTCCCCCATCGCGTTGAACACCTTGGTGGCGATGACCACCTTGTCGCGCCCCGGCCCGAAATCCTTCAGCGCGCGCCCCAGGATCTCCTCGCTCCTGCCGAGCGAGTACACGTCGGCGGTGTCGAAGAAGTTGATGCCGAGCTCGAGGGCACGCCGGATGAACGGACGGCCCTCATCCTCCTCCAGGACCCATTCCCGCCATTTTTTCGAGCCGTAGGTCATGCATCCGAGGCAGATGCGGGACACCTTCACTCCGCTGTTCCCCAGGTTCAGGTATTCCATCGCGGTGGCCTCCTGTTTCTTGTTCCCCGGTATTCGATAACTATGATTCAACAGGAAGAAGCGAGCGCTTTCAAGGTCCCGTGGAAAGGCCGCCTTCCGCGTGGAAAACCGGGCGTGAGGCGCATATAATAATCAAGTTATGTCGAATTTGCCGGGAACCGCGGCGGGAAAGGGAGGTTTGCGCCATGTTCACCAACGACAGGCTTCATAGGGATGCCGAAGTGGAGATCGTAGTCGGGCACCACTATAATTCGAAGGAGATCGAGGACGCCATCCAGTCGGACCGGTGGCCGATGGTGGATTGCAAGGTCTGCGGAGGCCGGCACCTGGCTGCAATCCTGAAGGTCATTGACACCCGGGAGGGCGGGGTATTCGAGTTCGTCGCGCCGGCGTGCCCGAACGTTCCCGCCGAAAAACAGGGGGAGTGACGGTACCGCCTATCGTTTCCGGTCGAGGATCTCCCGGATCTTCCGCAGCAGTTCCGAGGGGCTGACCGGTTTCAGGATCAGCTGCGCCTCGTCGTCCAGGATCCCTTTCCTGTCGATCATCTCGGCAGGGTATCCGCTGATGAACAGGACATCCATGTCGGGCCGGACCGCGACGAATTCCTCGACCATCCCGTACACCGCCGTCGAGATGGAGAGAGCCCCGCCGTCGGGCATGGCGGCGCTTGCCAAGTCGCACGGCCGCATGTTGAAATAGAAACGGAAGCGGGCGTTCGGAGGGGGATCGCGCATGGAAGACGCATCGTCCATGAGCTACGTCGCGCCGAACGGGGAGAAGGTTCCCATCGATGACGTGGAGCGCGCGGCGCGCCTGGCGGAATCGGGAACCCGGGACCGGAAGGAATACCTGGGAATCCTGATGACGCTCGCGTACCGGTGCTTCGAGATGGGGATGTACGCCGGGGCCCAGGGCTATTTCGAGAAGATCTTCGACCTGACCGACTCCGTCAACGCGAAGGCCTTCTGCCTCCTGTCCATCGGCCAGGTGAAGGAGCAGCAGGAGGACTACGAATCCGCGCTCTCCTGGTACCGGAAGGGGCTCTCCATGACGCCGGGCAGCGACCGGGAGATCAGGTACTTCCTGCACAACAACCTCGGGTACTGCCTCAACCGCTTCGAAAGGCACGCGGAGGCGATGCGGTATTGCCTGGCGGCCATCGAGATCATCCCCCGGCGGTTCAACGCCTACAAGAACCTCGGGGTCGCGCTGGAAGGGCTCGGCGAGTACACGGAAGCCGTGAAGTCCTACATCAACGCCAGCCTCCTGAACCCGGAGGACCCCCGGTCGCTTCGGCACGTCGACTCGCTCCTGGCCTCGCACCCGAAAGTCCGGGAGGAGATCCCCGACCTGGACCGCCATCTTGCCGACTGCAGGAAAGCCGCGGCGGAAATCTCATGGCAGTGAGTTGACTTCGAAAATTTTCCGATGCCTGTTTTTTTGCCTGCTGCTGGCAGGCTGCGCGGCGGGGTGGGGCGCCACACCTATAGGGAAGATCCACGCGGCGCCGAGGGAGTACGACGGCAGGAACGTGACGGTCAGCGGCACGGCCGCTTCGGGCATGAACCTCATCCTCGTGAAGTATTTCGTCTTGAAGGACGAGACGGGGGAGATCCCGGTGATCACGGGGGGCGTGATACCGGCGCCGGGGGAAAAGGTCACCGTGACGGGCGAGGTGAAGGAAGCCTTCGCCCTCGGGGAGCAGCGGCTGATCGTCATCATCGAATCCGGGCAGTGACAAGTCCACATGGGGAGGGCGGGTTTTGAGGCTTTACCATTTCACATCGGTCAGGCACATGAAGGAGATCGAGAGGAGCGGCTCGATCCGGACGACCTGCTCGGACATCCAGCCCGACGGGGCCGGCCCCGGCGTGGTCTGGCTCACATCCAACCCGCAGGCGAAACAGGCGTGGACGGAAGGGGAGGCGCCCGTTTTCCTGCTCGAGAAATACGGGATCCGCGTCTCGGTGGAGGTGCCGGAGAAGGAGGCCCACAGCTACCCCGAGTGGAGCCGGAAGATGGGGATCGACCCGAAGTGGTTCAAGCTCTACACGGAGCGCGACCGGGATTTCGCGAACTGGTACGTCGTCACCCGGCCGATCGGCCGCCCGGAATGGGGCGCGGTCGAGATGTGGGAAGGGTTCCAGGACAACCGGCTGCAAGGGTACAGCCGGAAGATGTACGAGGCGTTCAACGCCTTCCTTTCGGGCACGCAGGTCCAGGCCTGGATCGTGGAAGCCATGAACCGGGACATCGACCCGGTGGACGGCGTGGACCCGGTGACGGTCGAGGAGTGGCTGAAGATGCGCGGGGCCATGAAGAAGGAAGGCGCGATGAAAACGGAACGGTTCCTGGGCGGCATCCGTGACGCCGGCGGGGGCGGGAAGAGCGCGAAGCGTTGAGCCCTCCGGAGGCCGCGCGGTTTTGGCCGTCTTCGGTACAGTAGCGCAAGCAGAACGAAAAGGTGCGGCAAACCGTAGCGGCCCTATTGTCGGGAAGATTCCCCATGCAATGAAGAAATTCGAAATATCCCTTTTCATATCGAATTGTTATATGTAGTTTTCCGGGGAACAGCGGGCTTGGCACCACAATTGCGAAAATCCGGGCATCGGGAGCCACACGAGCGGGGAGTCCCCTGCGTCATGAAGAAATGCCCGAAGTGCGGCGCCTCGATGACAAGGGAACAGTAAGCGGGATCATGACAGGGGCAGGCCTGCGGTATCCCTGCGGCCGCGGCGTGCCCGCAATGCGATCTCCGCAAGTCCTTCGGCGGAGAACCGGGTCCGACTCCCGGGGGAAGATGCGCTCGGCCGGGCGTTCCTGATCCTGTCAGGAGCGCGCGGATGCTTCAGCGGATATCGTCGAACGGTAATTTCACTCCAATAGAGCCGATTCCCGGCTAGATTCAACAAAAAAGTTGACAGACGGGGGAGGACCGGCTTATATTTTTAGTCATACCTAACATTTGGGCCGAAAGGGGGAAAGCCGGTTGCGAAACGCCTTGACTGCCAGCCTGGAAGATTACCTGGAGGCCATCTTCCAAATCATCGAGGAGAAGCAGGCGGTCAGGGCAAAGGATATCGCCCGGCGGCTGGGGGTCAGCAATCCTTCCGTCACGGGGGCTCTCCGCTCCCTGGCCGAGAAGGAACTGGTCGCCTACGCTCCCTACGACGTGATCTCCCTGACGCCGCGGGGGAAGGCGGCGGCAAGGGACGTCGTCCGCCGACACGAGGTCCTGCGCGACTTCTTCGTGAACGTGCTCGCCGTCGAAGAGTCGGCCGCGGACGAGGCGGCCTGCCGGATGGAGCATTCGATCCCGAAGGTCATACTGGAGCGGTTCATCCGGTTCGCCGAGTTCGTGGAGGTGTGCCCCCGGGGCGGAGAGAAATGGATCCGTGATTTCGGCGCCCGCTGCGGCCAGGGGGCGACGCGGGAGGACTGCGAGAGATGCATCGAGTCGGTCCTCGAGGAAGTGCGGCACCGCAAGCGGCGGGAGAGCCGCAAGGCCTTCCCGACGGCGAAGCTGAACGAGCTGAAGCCGGGGCAGAAGGGCAAGGTGCTGAAAGTCAATTTCCACGAGGGGGGCGGGCGGAAGATCTCCGAGATGGGCGTGTCCCCGGGGGCGGTCGTCGAAATCGAGCGGGTCTCCCCGATGGGCGAGCCCATCGACATCAAGGTGAAGGGGTATCACCTGTCCCTGAGAAGGGAAGAGGCGGAGGAGGTTGAGATTGAAACACTGTAGACGGAAAGGGCGGTCGGGAAGGTGGGCGCAATGCCGTTGACCACCGTGCAGGTAGGCAGGCGCGTGAAGCTCGTCTCCGTGGAAGCGGGGCAGGGGCTGAAAGGGAGACTCGCCGCCATGGGGCTGGTCTCGGGCGTCGAGATCGAGGTGCTCCGGAACTCACCCCCCGGCCCTTTCCTGATCGCGGTGAAGGGGAGCCGGATCATGCTCGGCCGCGGGATGGCGCACAAGATCCTGGTCGCGTAAACGGCCTTGAAAACCGAAATCGTCGTCGCCCTCGCCGGCAACCCCAACGCCGGCAAGACCACGATATTCAATGAGTTGACCGGTTCGCGCCAGCACGTAGGCAACTACCCCGGCGTGACCGTTGAATGCAAGGAAGGCTTTCGCCGCCACGCAGGGGCGGATCTGCGGATCGTCGACCTTCCCGGAACCTACAGCCTGACCGCCTATTCCGAGGAGGAGCTGGTGGCCAGGAACTTCCTCATCGACGAGAAGCCGGACGTCGTCGTCGACATACTCGATGCATCGAACCTCGAAAGGAACCTGTATCTCGCGGTCCAGCTGATCGAGCTCGGCGTGCCGCTCGTGCTGGCGTTCAACATGAGCGACGTGGCCAGGGCGCGGGGCTACGAGTTCGATCTCCCGAAGCTCGAGCGGTTCTTCGGAGCCGTCATCGTTGAGACCACCGGCAACAAGGGCGACGGGATGACGGCGCTGCTCGACGCCGCCGTGCGCGTCGCACGGTCGGGCCCCCGCGCGGACTTCAGGGCCCCGGCCGTCGTCTACGGGAAGGTGATCGAGGAGGAGATCGCCCGGATCGCGCCGCTGGTGGAGAAAGCCGGCCTGTTCGCCGGGAAATACGACCCGCGTTGGACGGCCATCAAGCTCCTGGAGAGCGACCGCGAGCTCCGGAAGGAAGTCCTCTCCCTCGAGGTGATCGACCAGCTGGAAAAGAGCGCCGTCCGCATCCAGAAGATGCTCGGGGAGCCGCCGGAGACCGCCATCGCAGGCGACCGGTACGGCTTCATCTCCGGCGCCTGCCAGGAGGCGGTGCGCTCCACCATCGAGATACGCCACACGACCTCGGACCAGATCGACGCCGTGGTGACGCACCCGGTCTTCGGCATCCCGATCTTCCTGGGCCTCATGTACCTGGTCTTCCACTTGACCTTCACCATCGGGGCCCCGCCGATGGACTGGATCGAGATGTTTTTCGGGTGGCTGGGCGGCGGGATCGGCGCTGTCTGGCCGGAGGGGCGGGCGCGCCTCCTGCAATCGCTCCTGGTGGACGGGATCATCGGCGGCGTCGGCGGCGTCGTGGTGTTCCTCCCCAACATCCTGCTGCTGTTCCTGGCGATCGCGGTCCTCGAGTACACCGGCTACATGGCCCGGGCCGCTTTCCTCATGGACAACGTGATGCACAAGATCGGCCTGCACGGGAAGAGCTTCATCCCGATGCTGATTGGGTTCGGCTGCACCGTCCCGGCGATCCTGGCGACCCGGACGCTGGACAACCGGCGGGACCGGCTGACGACCATGCTTGTGCTCCCGCTGATCAGCTGCGGGGCGCGCCTGACGATCTACGCCCTGGTCATCCCCGCGTTCTTCCCGCAGGCGTGGCAGGCCCCCATGCTCTGGATCATCTATGTCATCGGTATCCTCCTGGCCGTGGCGGGCGCGAAGCTGCTCCGCCGGACGATCTTCAAGGGGGAGTCCGTGCCGTTCGTGATGGAGCTTCCCCCGTACCGCATGCCGACCCTGAAGGCCGTGCTGATCTATATGTGGGACCTCGGGTGGCAGTACCTGAAGAAGGCCGGGACGGTCATCCTGGGGATCTCCATCCTGTTGTGGGCGCTGTCGTCGTTCCCCGCCCTGCCAGAGAGCGAGGCCGCACGCTTCCGTGCGGCGCGGCAGGAGGCCGCGTCGGCCCGGATGACCGGGGCGGAGCGCGTCGACTGGATCGCCGGCATCGACAACGAGGAGGCCAAGGCCGCCCTTCTCAACAGCTACGCGGGGCGCATCGGGAAGGGGATGGAGCCCGCCCTGGAGCCGATGGGCTTCGACTGGAGGATCGGCATCGCGCTGATCGGCGCGTTCGCCGCGAAAGAGGTGTTCGTCGCCCAGATGGGGATCGTCCACGCCGTGGGGGAGGCCGACGAGGAGTCCGAATCGCTCCGGGAGAAGCTCCGGCAGGCCTATTCTCCGCTGGTGGGATTCTGCGTCATGGTCTTCTGCCTCATCGCGGCGCCGTGCAGCGCGACCGTCGCCGTGACGGCGAGGGAGGGCGGCTCCTGGAAGTGGGGCCTCCTGCAGCTCGGGGGGCTCACCTCGCTGGGCTACGTGCTGACCGTGATCGTCTACCAGGTCGGGAGATTCCTCGGCATCGGGGCGGGGTAGGCGCCGTCACCCCTCATCCACGTCGAACGGCCAGGCGACGATCCCCCTTCCATGTGCGACAGGGTATAAAAATGTGTCGACAGGCTGACCGGGGAACGCCCGAATGACGTGGAGGGAGACGCCATGTACGGCATCACGGCGCAGTTGAGCCTCTACCCGCTGGGGGTGGAGGATCTGTCACCGGCGATCGACGCGGCGGTCGGCGAGATCGGGCGGCTCGGCGTGGAGTACAAGACGGGGGAGATGAGCACGGTCCTTTGGGGCGACGACGAGAAGGTGTTCCCGGTGCTCCTGGGCGCGTTCAGCGAGGCGGCTTCGCGAGGTCACGTCGTGATGACGCTTTCGAACGCCTGTCCGTGGCCCGGAAAATCGTCTCGCTGATTTCCCGGCGGCCGCCGGAGGCATCGGCGCGTCACGCGATTTCGCGCCCGGATTCCATCAACGCGCTTTTATCCAGGACGATGCGCACATCGTAGTTCGGGCTGTGGCCGTAGGCCTTCCGCGCGACTTTCAGCAGCCCGAGGAAGTTGTTCGGACGATTCTTCCTCCTGCGCTCGGCGACGCTGCCGAGCGGAACGCGGGAATGTTTGACGTAATCCACCCTGTAAACGTTGTACGTTTTCATGACGCTTCCTCCGCGATCCGTGTGACCGAATTTCTCATTACCTCCCTATACATTAATTTTATCAGTTTTTCCGGTTTTCAGAATCGGTCGGGGATTGAAAAAAGCGCGAGATCTTACTTTAAAAATCAAGGTTAAAGGCTCGAAGTATTTAACATTAACTGGAACATGCAGGAAATCGATTGTTCGGTCCCGGCGGGGTTCTTCTCCGGACCTGCGCCCTCCATGGCTTCGGTCCTCCGGGCCGGCTCGCCGGGCTTCCTCTGCCGTCCATGAAGGCTTTTCCTCGCTCTCCGCTCGGCTCGCTTCGAACCCCGCCTTATCCGCAAAAAATGAAGAAGCCCCCTTGCGGGGGCTTTAACATTTTTGGCGGTCCCAGCGGGGTTCGAACCTGCGTTTTCGCCTTTAGAGGGCAATAAGTGGCCTTTCCCGACGATAACCGAAAATTGCCTAAACTCTTCATATGTCTCGCCAATGCCTGTAAATAGGCTATTCATGACTTACCCTTCTTCACCTACTATTTTATGATTGCGTGGTGGGAAATGGTGGGAAAATTACAGGACCCCTCAAAGCGATCCCTCCGGGCATCACGAAAGGGGGCATGACGATGCCTTCGGCGAGAGAGTGGACGCGGTATGAAGGCGTTTACACCCGCAAGAAGATTCAACCCGGAACGAAAATCCCCGATCCCAAGAACCCCGGAACGTTTAAGGCGAAAGAAGAAACAATTTATTACGTCGTTTACAGGAATCCGGCCGGCGAGAAGGTTGAAGAGAGGGTAGGAACCTCCTCGAAGAAGATGACGGCGGCCCGGGCCTCGCGCATTCGGGCCGCTCGCATTTCCGGGTCCGAACCGTCGAATCGCGAGAAGAGCGAGGCGAAGCGAAAAGCGAAGAAGGCCGAAGAAGGACGGTGGACCTTCCGAAAACTTTGGGCGGAATGGATGAAGGCGAACCCGCAAAAGAAGGGGAGGGTCAACGATAACAACCGCTACATGGTCCACCTAAACGGACCCTTCGGAAACAAGGAACCGCGTGAGGTATCCCCGCTCGACATTCGGCGGCTTCGCGTTGCGCTCCTCGAAGGGAACGCGCTTCCTCCCGGGCGGAGGTTGGAAGAGGACGCAAAGCGGCGGTCGGACTATGCGCAGGAAACGCGAAAGAAGATCGCGGAGGAAGCGGCGAAAAAGGGCGAGGGCCGGAAATACGCGGTCGGAACCGTCATCAGCGTTTTGTCTCTACTGCGGCGTATCGCTTCCTTCGGCGTGAAACAGCGTCTATGCGAGGGGATACCCTTCACGGTGGAAATGCCGAAAGGGGCGAAGCAAAAAACGGAAGATATGTCCCCGGAAGAAATGGCGCGATATATCAAAACGTGCCGCGAATGGCCCGACCCTATGGCGGGGCGCTTCCAGCTTCTTGAACTTTTTACCGGGATGAGGCGCTCCGAAACCCGATTCCTGAAATGGTCCGATGTTGACCAGGGACGCGGTTTCATCCTCCTCCGCGATCCGAAGGGCGGCGAGGATGTACGCATCCCCATAAACGACGCGGCGGCGGAACTCCTCAAGGGCATCCCCCAGGAGGAGAATAACCCATACGTTTTCCCGGGGGAGGGGGAGGGTCCCCGGGCTATTCGGGATATCGTCGAATCCTCCCGGGCGATCCGGGACGCGGCGGGTATGCCGAAGGATTGGAGGCCGAATCACGCCTTGAGGCATTGTTTCGCTTCCTCCCTCGCGAGTAGTGGTCAGGTCGATTTATTCAACATTCAAAAAATGCTCGGGCATAAAAGCCCCCAAATGACGATGCGGTATTCCCACCTTCGCGATGAGGCGCTCAGGCGAGGATCAAACGTCATGGCGCAAATCGTCAAAGAGGCGGAGGGGCAAGGGATAGGAGGGGCAAGTCAAAAATGACTTGCCCCTAACTGTTTGTTTTATTGTGTTATTTTTAATAAAATCGAACTTATATTACTAAAAACACTTTCTGGAAGTCGATTATCATTATTTGGTATGGACTCACCTTTGATTGAGAGGTTTACATGAGAATCAGAAGTCTTTCGCCAATGAATATACATATCAGCCGTCAACCCAACATCAATTTGGTAATCATAATAAATCCATGTAAAATCTGCACCATTATAAGTGAAATCAATAGTATCATATCCATCAAAGATGGTTCCAGTCGTAGGAGAAGTCCATGTCGCAGAATATAACCCTGTAAAATTGTCCGATTCCCCATCAAGGGTGAGGCGTATGCCAATTTCCGTGTTACCAATATCCATTGACCCACTCCAAGATCCCGGAGGCGCATCTTTTTCTGTTATAGTTTCTCCAATATTGGTTATAGCTGTAAATCCGGTCAAAACATATGTGCCTGGCAAAGATTGCGAGGTAACGCTACTTCCTCCTCCGCCCCCACCACAGCCGATTAAGAAGGACAAGAAAAATAAAAAAACAATTTTTCTCATTATGACCTCCTATCGATTTGTAAATTATGTGGGATTATGGCAGAAAGTAATTATGTTTACAAATTGAAAATTACTTCCCAGGGATAGGTTCCCTCCGACGGGCGGGAACCGACAAGGCGGCATCCTGTACCGCCTTCCCCGGGAGTAACTTACAGGGACCGCGTACAGGAGGCGGAACGTGAATGAGAAGAAGAAACCCCCGGAAGGGGTATGCATGGCTTGTCAACGCTCGTGGAAAGAAATAATAGCATCGGGAAGCGAATATGGAGAATATAAAGACAAAGAAGGGGTCGAATATTCATATCATTCGGTAGGATCAGGGATAACTAAATATAAATGCGAGTGTTTTAAGACGGAGGCAGATTGGATTAAGTATTCTAAATCAAAATCATATGCCAAAATGCGTGAAGTTAATATTGTGGACTATGAATTTAGGGAACTTTAAGAACGGTACTTGAATATCCTTAAACGTGCGGATTTGCTTAAATATAAAAAAGACAATCCTGAATTATCTGTTGATCGGCATCGAAGTTTGACCCACTTAGGGGCGTTATCGGCATCCAAATTAGACCCACCCTCAAGGCCGATAGGTCCCTGTTATCTGTTCAGTATAGCTGGTTACGAGATGGGTCAAGATTAGATGCCGATATGGGTAATAACTGGATGCCGATTAACAAAGAACGCGAGGAGAGATTCCGGCGGCTGAGACTCTACCTGATTGACGGTCTGATAGGATGCCGAACCTGTCATAACTTGGACCATCTTTCACACCTTCGAGGGAACTACAAAAAGCGCGAAACGGCGGGGAGGACACGCTTCCGGGGATAGCGAGTGGAATGAAGCGCGATGGTGGGAAGAGCGGTGGGAAAATCAATAAAAATCGAAAGGGGATTCCGGTTTCCTCCGAAATCCCCTTTAATTTCTTGGCGGTCCCAGCGGGGTTCGAACCCGCGTTTTCGCCGTGAGAGGGCGAATATAACATGTCCCATCTGCTCCTAAGAAATACCATTATGTCCTAAAACAATACGTTATCAAAGGTGAAATTTTTATTGATCCCCAATGTCGCCTATCGTATTCTTTAGGACTGCTGGGGATGTCGTTGGGGATAAATGAGCCAATGGGAGTCTAAAATGCCCAGGCAAACTCGCCATAAAACGAAGTACCCGGGAGTCTACTATATCGTCGGGAAGGCGGTGGGGAAGGAAGAGCCGGAGAAGATCTACTACGTCCAATACCGTCGGAACGGAAAGCTCATTGAGGAGAAGGCAGGTCGCCAGTTCCAGGATGATATGACCCCTGCCCGGGCCTCCGCACACCGTATACGTCGGCTTCGAGGTGAAGAGCTCTCCAACACAGATCGACGAAAAGAGGAGTTCGAAACTCGAAACGCCAAGACCAGGCGATGGACATTCACCCGACTATTCGATGCGTATAATGAGGTCCCCCGCGGAGGTAAACCGGATGCTACGGATAAAGCCAACTTCGACCATCTGACAGAATTCCATGAAAAGGAACCTCGCGAAGTCCTGCCTATCGATGTTGACCGGTTAAGGATCCGATTGGAACGCGGGCCTAGGAGACGGGAATCGGTCGAGGGCCAGGAGAACGATAAATCTGTGGAGAAAGTAGCGGCCGCGAAGTCGAAGAAGAGGGTGGTGAAGAAACCTGGAACCGTGAAGAAGGTGCTCGCACTGCTTACAAGGCTTTCCAGGTTTGCAGAGGATAGGCGGCTTACAGCGCCACTCTCGTTCCGGATCAGGCTTCCGAAGGTTTTCGACGAGAGAACGGAGTTTTTAACCCCCGAGGAGATCGTGCGTCTTGCGGACGTCCTGGGATCCTGGCCGGATCCTCATCAGGCGGGTGCAATGCGCCTTTCCATGCTGACCGGAATGCGGCGTGGTGACGTATTCGGGCTGCGCTGGGAAGATGTAAACCTTTCGTCGCAAACCATCCGCATTCGGGAGCCCAAGAACGGGGAGCCGGTAAATATCCCGATTTCGGGTTCTGTCGTCGAACTCCTTCAGAGCCACCCCCGCAATTCCTCAAAGTATGTATTCCATGGCCTTAAAGGGGCCCGGTTGGGGATCCGCATCAAGAAAGACGGTTCCGGAAATTGGCCAAGGGAGATCGCAAAGGCCGCAAATCTTCCTGTCGACTTCCGGCCTTTCTATGGTTTGCGGCACACTTTTGCCTCAACCCTCGCCTCGGAGGGGACGAACCTCTACACCGTGCAGAAGCTCCTTACGCAAAAGAGCCCGCAGATGACGAAGCGGTATGCGCACCTGAGAGACGAAGCGCTGCGTAATGCTGCGGAAACTGCTGCCCGGGTCCTCATGCACACGCATGATTAGCTTGGAACTTGGAAGTAATCGCTTTAATATCTAAAGAGTAGGCATCAAACTATGATTATATATTGAATTAATATCATATAAAATGTATCTGTATGGTTAATCACGCTTTTCTAGTTGGCAGTTCAAAGTAAAATGGAATAATATTGATTTCTTCCCAAAAGGAAGAGATAGACTTAATAGCAGCATCGACCTCATTGAATTGTATATCCGTAGGAATTGTAGGGTCTTTTTCGTAATAGTTTTTCGTTGCGTCCCAATCTTCCATAAAACTAGCAAGACCGATGCAGTCAATTCCTCTGGATTGACAAGCTAGGAAAAACTCATTTCCGGCGATTGTCCAAAACTGCGTTTCGTCAAGTGTTTTCAGTCTGATAATTTTAGCTAGGTCGTATAAATCTTTAACTCGCACGGATTCGCCTGGTTTTTTTACCTTAGATCGGTAGGTGGGGAGGGTGCTCAAAAATGCGCGGGCTTTCTCGCCCGCAATTCGTTCCAACGTGTATGCACGGATTTTAACGCCTTGTACAGCCAAGTCGGATACTGAATGCTCCGACAACGATTCGGGAGCTGCGACGTCGATTTTGAGCGACGGTAATCCTCTTACACCAGGATTGGCATGGTCAATGAGCGCAATGGTGATCGAGAATCCGTCCCATCCCCTGGGGTGTAAATCCTTGGGGCTACTGTCGATTTTAATACTTTTCAGTTCATACCGTACAGGGTCTTGCCTCTCAAAATGTTGGGAAATAGCGAATTGGACGTGTTCTTCAAGAAATTGTCTCTGTGTCTCTTGGTTGGGATGTTGCGTCGTGAATTCGCTATCCAAATTTGAGTCGATATCAAGTGATTTTCGATGGGATCCCAGATGATGGTTCAGAATCAGTGCTCCTTTGAAGATCAGGTTTTCTCTGAGTTGGGGGTTGCTGCCCATAGCTAGCAATAGCTCGCCGAGCAATTCAAATTTCCAGTTTTCTCTTTGTGCTTTATCCATGCTATGGAATTAAGACTTTCCAGTTATTATCAACTTTACGAAAATCGATACCTCTTAGAAGCGGAATGTGAGGGACATCAAGAAAGGAAAATATTCTCTCCTTGGACTGCTCAAGGAATAAACTTAGATTTTTTGACGGAACGCAATCTATCAGGTCCAGAATTGCGCCAAGACGCCGGATGAGAGGATCTATCTGGATGCTTGCAAGATAATCACATATCGAATCGTAATTGATATTTTTTTTAGAGAGATTCCAGGCTTCGAACGTTACGCCCATGCCACCACAATGGATAGGGTAGTGAAGTGTATCTAAGAGAGTTTGTTCTTTCGTAGTGATGCGTATGTTGCTTCTGGATGAAATTACCCTGGTTTGTATGCCGGGAACAGAGGTGATAGAACGTTTAACAGAGAAGTAGGGTACGTCATAGTATGAAAAAATATGAGTTCCGAGTTTTGATCTTTTGGGCCCGTCGTTGATTGAAGCAAGCGGTGCGGATTCTCTTTCGCGGAGAGAGGTATATTGCGTGGGCCTAGTGAGGGTCGCAACGTGTTGATGAGTTGGGACTTGCGTCGTGAGGTCGAAATAGGCCAAAGCTGAAAAATAGCAGATTACTCCTTCTTGGTTATAGGACTGAAGCACCTCCAAAGGATCGATCTCGCGAGATTCTTGAATTCCGAACAAAACGAATTCCTTCGAAGGTGAGGTATGAGGAGATTTTCTCGGAAATTCGACCGATAAGGGGGATGCCAAACCCATGGCAGAGAGGTGTTCGATAATTTCCGGGCCAGCAGGGAAAGTGGTTGGAAGGCCCAATGCCTCTCGGATCTCCATAAATAATTGGGAGAGAGTTTGTCTTGTGAGGCATCGCGTTGACAGTAAGGATGTTGTTGGTTTTGAAAGACGGCCTGTTAAAGCGTTAAGGAACTCATCCCATCGAGGGGGGAGGGGGCGACGAGGAGTGCTTGGGAGACGAGAGCGCGCGGTACCCATAATTTCGGATTCATCACCCCAATCTGTTATGCTTGCTACGCAAGCATAACAGATTGGGGTGATGAATCCGAAATTATGGGTACCGCGCGCTCTCGTCTCCCAAGCACTCCTCGTCGC
>DCUH01000047.1:0-397 GCA_002327765.1 bacterium UBA2219
TCGGGAAGAAGGGGAAGGACAACGGCATCCTGGTCGTGGTCGCCGTCGACGACCGGCGGATGTGGATCGCCACCGGGTATGGCGTGGAAGGGATCCTGCCCGACGGCAGGGTCGGCGAGATCCGAGACCGGGCGATGCTGCCGCCCTTCCGGGAGGGCCGGTTCGGGGAAGGGATCCACGCGGGCGTTTCCCGGCTGGGAGACGCCCTGCGGGGCGAAGGGACCGTCCCGCCCGCGGAGGCCCGCGGCGATCTCGCGCCCCCGCCCCTCTTCCTGCTGTTCCTCGCCCTCCTGCTCGCCCTGTTCGTGTACCAGATCTTCACCGCGGGTCGTGGCGGCGCGGGGAGGGGCTCCCGCAGGGTCGACGACGGCTGGGGCGGCGGCCGGTCCGGCGGCGG
>DCUH01000047.1:409-42435 GCA_002327765.1 bacterium UBA2219
GGGGGCGGGGGCGGGGGCGGCGGCGCGGGAGGCGGATGGTGACGGGAAGGATCACGGCCCAAGGAGGCTAAAGGCATGAAGAAAGGTCTGGTCGTCGTGGTGGTCCTCGGGATCCTGGCGGTGCTGGCGGCGATGCAGGGGGTCGGCATCTACAACGGCCTCGTCAGGAAGGACGTCGCGGTATCGGAGAGATGGGGACAGGTGCAGAACGTCCTCCAGCGGAGGGCGGACCTCATCCCCAACCTGGTGCAGTCGGTGAAGGGGTACGCGGCGCACGAGAAGGAGATCTTCGAGAACGTGGCCAACGCCCGCGCGAAGCTGGCCGGGGCCCGGACGCCGGAGGAGGCGATGAAGGCCAACGCCGAGGTCACCTCCGCCCTCTCGCGGCTCCTCGTGGTCGTGGAGAACTACCCGCAGCTGAAGGCGGACCAGACGTTCGCGCGGCTGATGGACGAGCTGGCGGGCGCCGAGAACCGGATCGCCGTGGAGCGGATGCGGTACAACGAGGCGATCCAGGCCTACAACACCGGGGTACGGACGTTCCCCTCGAGCGTCGTGGCGAAGCTCACGGGCTTCGCCGCCAAGCCGTTCTTCGAGGCGGACGCGAAGGCCCAGGACGCGCCGAAGGTCGATTTCGGGAAGTAGCCGGGCTTTTTACTTCAGGCCTTGCGGGAGAACTCGAAGCGGGGCTCCTGCCCCGCCAGGAGGCGGTGGATGTTCCCCCGGTGGGTGAAGAAGACGACGAACGCGATCAGTAGCGCCAGGTTCAGGTAGGAACGCGGCCCCTCGAGCACCGCCATCATGACCGGGAGGCCGACGGCGGCGCAGAGCGAACCGAGCGATATGTACCGGGTGAAGTAGACCACCGCCGCGAAGAGCGCCAGCAGGACGATGACCGTGACCGGGGAGAGGAACGCCACGATCCCCAGCGCGGTCGCCACGCCCTTGCCTCCCTTGAACCGCAGGTAGACCGGGAAGACGTGCCCGAGGAACGCGGCCCCGCCGGAAAGCGCGAGCCATCCGTGGGAGGCGGGGCCCATCACCAGGCTCGTCAGCGCGAGCGCGAACACCGCCTTGCCGGCGTCGAGCAGAAGGGTCAGCGCCCCCGCGCCCTTCCCGAGGGTCCGGGCCACGTTCGTCGCCCCGATGTTCCCCGAGCCGGCCTTGCGGAGGTCGACCCCGCCGCCGGACAACCCGGCCACGACCAGGCCGAACGGCACGGCCCCGACAAGGTAGGAGACCGCGACCAGGAGGGTTCCGACCAGGGGCGACGCGTCCGGCGGCACCGGCTATTTCTCTTCCGGCTCTTCCGTCCGCGGTGCGGCGACGCCGGTTTCGAAGGCGGCGCGCTCGACCGCTTCCGCCACCTTCAGGTGCATGTCCCGGTCGAGGATGGAGGGGAGCATCTCCCCCGGCGGCGCGCACGCCTTGATGGCCTTCGCGGCGGCGAACAGCATGCGGTTGTTGATCTTGCGTGCCCGGGCGTCGAGCGCGCCCCGGAAGATGCCCGGGAACGCCAGCGCGTTGTTGACGCTGCGGCCGTCCATCGCGAAGGAGGCGCCCGCGGAGCGGGCGTCGTCGACCGTGATCTCGGGGTTCGGGTTGGAGAGCGCGAGGATCACCTGCCCCTTGCGGACCATCTCCTTCCTTATGAGTCCGGCCTTCCCCGTCGTCGCGATGACGATGTCGGAGGAAGCCATGACCTCGGCGAGCGAAACGGGCGTGCCGCCGTGCTTCGTGAAGATCTCCGCGGCGGCGGGGTTGATGTCGGTGCCGAACAGCTTGCGGACGCCGTAGGCCTTCAGCAGCTTGGCGATCCCGACGCCGGCGGCCCCCAGGCCGATCAGGCCGACCGCGTCGTCCTTCACCTTCACCCCCACCTCGTCGGCGATGTTGAACAGCACGGCGAGGACGACGACGGAGGTGCCGTGCTGGTCGTCGTGCAGCACGGGGATGTCGAGCATCGCGGACAGCCGGTCCTCGACGAGGAAGCACTCGGGGGCCCTGATGTCCTCGAGCTGGATCGCCCCGAAGGTCGGGGCGATCGCCGCGACGGTGCGGACGATCTCCTCGGGGTCCTTCGACCGGATGAGGATGGGGACGCCGTTGACGCCGACCTGCGTGTCGAAGAGGGCGGCCTTCCCCTCCATGACCGGCATGCCGGCCACGGGGCCGATGTCCCCCAGCCCGAGGATGGCGGTCCCGTTCGTGACGATCGCCACCGTGTTGTAGATGGCGGTGTACCGGTGCGCCAGGTCGGGGTCGGCCTCGATGACCCTGCAGACCTTGGCCACGCCCGGGGTGTAGATCTTGCGGACGACGGAGATGCCGTCGACCTTGACCCGCGACCGGACGCCGATCTTGCCGCCCTGGTGCAGCTCGAGCACCGGGTCGATAACCTCGGAAACGATCACGCCCTCGAGCTTCCCGAGCTCCTCCCGGATCTTCCGGAAGTGGGCCTCGTCGTCGGCGAAGACCGTGACGTCGCGCGTGTTGTATTCGTTGCCGACCCGGACGAGCTTGATGTCGCCCAGGGAGCCCCCGGCGGCGCCGACCGCGGAAGCGAATTTCCCGAAGTTCCCGGGCTTGTCGAGGAGCATGACACGGAGGGTCATTACGATCTTATCGATGCCCTTTTCCATTTGCATGCAAAAATGATAATATTTTCAATTCGGTTATGTCAATCACGCAACCGCAGCCTTCAGGGGAACGGGGAATGGGCCAGATTCGCGTCGCGATCGCCGGGGTCGGAAACTGCTGCAGCGCGCTGCTGCAGGGGGTCGAGTATTACCGCGAAGGGGGACCCGAACCGCGGGACGGGTTCGTCCCGGGACTGATGAGCCGGGACGTCGGCGGGTACCTCCCGGGCGACATCGAGATCGTGGCCGCGTTCGACATCGACCGCCGGAAGGTCGGCCGCCCGGTTCGCGAGGCGATCTTCTCCCCGCCGAACTGCACGAAGCGGTTCGTCGAGAACATGCCCCCGGGCGGGCCGGTCGTCCGGTTGGGCCCCGTCCTCGACGGCATCGCGCCCCACATGGCCGACTATCCCGACGACCGGACTTTCCTGCCTTCGGACGAGGAACCCTGCGACGTGGAGAGCGTCCTGCGCGAATCCGGCGCGGAGATCCTGGTGAACTATCTCCCGGTGGGGTCGGAGGAGGCCACCCGGCACTACGCGGAGGCGTGCCTCCGGGCGGGGGTGAGCCTCGTCAACTGCATCCCCGTGTTCATCGCCTCCGACGCGGCCTGGGCCGAGCGCTTCCGCAGCGCCGGGATCCCCCTCGTGGGCGACGACGTAAAGTCGCAGCTCGGGGCGACGATCGTGCACCGGGAGCTGGCCCGGCTGTTCTCGGACCGCGGCGTCCGGATCACGAGGACGTACCAGCTCAACACGGGGGGGAACACCGACTTCCTGAACATGCTGAACCGCAGCCGGCTGGAATCGAAGAAGATCTCGAAGACCGCGGCGGTGACCAGCGCCCTGTCGCACGGTATCGACCCCGACGACGTCCACATCGGCCCCTCCGACTACGTCCCCTGGCAGAAGGACAACAAGCTCTGCTTCCTGCGGATCGAGGGGGAAGGGTTCGGGGGTCTACCTATCGAGGTGGAGCTGCGGCTGTCGGTGACCGACTCGCCGAACAGCGCGGGAGTGGGGATCGACGCGATCCGCTACTGCCGGCTGGGGCGCGACATGGGCCTCTCGGGCCCCCTGGCCGCGCCTTCCGCGTATTTCATGAAGCACCCGCCGGTGCAGTGCCCCGAGGACGAAGCCCGCCGGGAGCTCGAGGAGCTCATCGCGGACCACCGGACCTGGAAACGGACGCGAGGAGCTTCCTCCACGCCGCCGTGCACTTCTCCCACGTGAACGGCTCCGCCACCCTCGGCCCCGTGAAGGACAGGCGCGCCCTCAACGTCGGGGCGGACGCCAGCGACAGCATCGCCCCGGCCAGCCCGTCGGGGTCGTCGGGGGAATAGGCAAGGCCTCCCCCCTCCTCCCGGACCTTCCCGCCCCAGAATGTCCCTTCCGGCACGATCACCGGTACGGCCGCCGACAGCGCCTCGAGCGGGACCATCCCGAACGACTCGTAACGGGACGGGCAGATCACGGCGTCGACGGCCGAGTACAGGGCGGCCATGCTGTCGTGGGGAACGGGGCCGATGCAGACGACGCGGTCCTCCATCTCCCCCGGGTCCGTCTCCTGGCCGGCGACCAGCAGGATCGGCTTCCCGTCCCACCGGGACCGGAGCTTGCGGAACGCGTCCAGCGCCTCCGGCAGGTTCTTGCCGGAGTCGCGGCGGGCGGCGAACAGGAAGATCTCCCCCGCGGCGGGCAGCCCGAGGAACGACCGGGCGACCTCCCGGGGGATAGGGACGCGGAAGCGCTCGTCGACGCCCGGCGGGATCACGAAGGCCTTCCCCGCCAACGCCGGAAGGAACCGCAGGTTCTCCTCCAGGTCGTGCCCCGTGAAGAACACCACGGCGGCCGCCTCCAGGGCCAGCCGCTCCTCGGCCTCCCGGCGCGCCGCGGAGAGCGGGCCGTCCCCTCCCCCCCCGGACGCCGCCTTGCGCGCCTCCACCGTGTGGTAGGAGAACAGCATTGGCGCGCGGAAGAGCTTCCGGGCCGCCACGCCGGACATCCAGTAATGGGCCGATACGACGTCCGGCGCGATCCGCTCCCCTTGAAGCAGGAGACGCGCCTTCTCGACAAAGACGTCCAGGGATTCCCAGGCGCTCTCCCGCGTCGGGGAGGGCTCCCAGAAGCAGGGGACGTGGAATATCCGCACCCCGTGGAACGGCGAGGTGACTTCCACGGTCTCCCCCGCCGCGCGCGTGACGACGTCCGTGGGCATCCCGGCCGCGCCGAGCCCTTTGAGCAGCCCCCGGAGGAAGATGTTCATCCCCCCCGCGAGCCCCTCGCCCGGCTCCTCCATCGGGCAGGTGTGGTAGGAGACGAGGAGGTGCCTGGTCACATGGGCACCGTCACGCGGTAAACCACCCGGTCGACCCCCCCGAGGTCGTATTTGTAGCGCTCCGTCCCGCGCAGGAAATCGTATTCCCGCGCCCCTTCCCCCAAGGCGTGCTCGATGCAGCGAGCGATCAGGACCAGCCCCGGCTGGGCCTCGCGCCGACCCGGGTCGTACCCGGAGTTGTAGAGGAGCACGGCGCGGCGGGTCCGGAACTGGAACGCGGAAGCGACGTCCTCCCCTCCGCTCGATAAGAAGGCCAGCCGCAGCGCCCCCTCGCGGAGGAAGCCCCCGGCGACCTCGCGGAAGAAGGCCGCCATCCGGTCGTCCATGAACCGCTCCTTGCCGGGGTGGCTTTTCCGGTGAAGGTCGAGGAAGGACGGGAGGTCGCGCTCCAGTTCCTCCCCGGTCCGGGTCATGCGGAAGGCGAGCCCCGGCAGGCGCTCCCCGGCCCGCCGCATCTTGCGCCGCAGCTCGTGCCTCCCCTTCCCGCCGAGCGCCGCAAGGTACTCCTCGAACGTGGCGGGCAGCGCGACGAACGGCGCCCGGTCCATCTCCTCCACGCGGCAGGGGCGGCCCGCTCCCTCGCACAGCCTCGGGAGCACGGCGAGGGGCGCGGCCCCTTCGACGAGGCCGGGGAGATCGAGCGGCCCGCCCCCGAGCGCAGGAAGGCCTTCCGAAAGGAATTCCCGCCAGAACGCCTCCTCCAGCCCGGGGGCGACCGCGGCGTCCAGGTAGTCCGCCACCTCCTCGCTCCCCAGAAAGGTCCATCCGCCGCCCGGCAGGCGGAGCAGAAACAGGAGCCCCTCGACCGATCCGCCGGAAGGAGACCAAACGGCCGCGCGGACGTCGCGGCCTTGCGCGAAGGCGCGGCGCCAGGGAAGCAGGAAGCTGCGGTAGAGGAACGGAGGGGGCGAGACGAGCCGTCCGAGGAGAGCGTCCCAGGCGTCCGCCGGGACCTCCTCGAGCCGGAGCAGGCGGATCATCGGGAGGTCGCGGCCGCACCGCCTTCCTGCAGGCGCCGGACACCCTCCTCGGCGGCGGAGTTCGCCGCCGACGACAGCACCTTCCGGAGGTCCTCCGCGAGGGGGAACACGTCCTGCAGCACCGCGCTGCTCGAGACCGAGGTCTCCCACGGGGCGGCAGCGCCCGCGCCGGACGAGGTGAGCGACAGCGCGACCGTCGCCTCCACGTACACGCTCATCACGTTGCGGCGGCGCACCGTCAGCTCGAACCGGCGGACGGTCCCCGAAACCACCCTGGCGACGTTGTCGGGGGCGGGGTCGCCCGCCTTCAACCGGAGCGCCGGGACGCCGCGGTCGGCGAACGCGCCGGCGACCAGATCGGCCATCGTCCTGCCAGGCTCGCCCTTCCAGACGACCGAACGGACCTGGTCGTGGTCCCGGCCGATCACGCCGGGTTCGCTCTCAGCCGGGGTGAAGGAGAAGTCCGTGACCGCCACCGCCGGGGGCCCCGCGGGGGGCGGGCCTGCCTGCGGCGGCCTGGCGAGCTGCCCGGGGACGACCAGCTGGCTCCGTGGGGCGCAGGCGGAGAGGAAGACAAGGGAGCAGACGACTGCCGAAAGAATAAGGATCGGTCTCTTCACTGTCCCTCCGGAAAATGGGCGACGAAACCACTTTAAGTCAAGCCACCGCAGGATTCAACCGCCCCTTGCCGGTTCCGGTGAAAGTGGCGTATGTTTACAGATTGTCATTATCGGCCGCGCGCCTTGAAGAAGACGGGGGGTGGGGTATGCCCGCAGCACGGGAAATACGGGAAGCGATCCGGGAGGGATCGTGGATCCGGAAGATGTTCGAGGAAGGGGCGGCGCTCAAGAGCGAGCGCGGGGCCGAGAATATCCACGACTTCACCCTCGGGAACCCGTACGGCGAGCCGCCGCCCGCCCTCGCGGAAGAGATGGCCCGGCTCGCGGCGTCCCCCCCGCCGGGGCTGCACAAGTACATGTCGAACGCGGGCTATCCGGAAGTCCGGGCGGCCGTCGCCCACGACCTGGCGGTCATGACGGGGCTGCCCTTCACCGGGGAGAACGTGGTAATGACCGTCGGCGCCGCCGGGGCCATGGCCGTCGCCCTCCGCGCCCTGCTCTCCCCCGGCGACGAGGTGATCGTCCTCAGCCCGTATTTCGTGGAGTACCTTTTCTACATACGGAACGCGGGCGGCGTCCCCGTCACGGTCGAGACGGACGAGCGGTTCCAGCCCGACCTGCATGCCGTCGAGGCGGCGCTGACCCCGAGGACCCGGGCGATCATCGTAAACTCCCCGAACAACCCGTCCGGCGCGGTCTACCCCGCGAAGACGCTCGCGGCGCTCGACGGGATCCTGACGGCCGCCGAGCGGCGGTTCGGGACCACGATCTACGCGGTCTCCGACGAGCCCTACCGGAAGATCGTCTTCCGGGGGAAGCAGTTCACGCCCCCGGCGTCGATGATGCGGAACGTGCTCGTCGCCTACTCGCACTCCAAGGACCTCAACCTCCCCGGAGAGCGGATCGGTTACCTCGCCGTGTCGCCGGTGGCGGCGGACGCCGAGGAGCTGATCGAGGCATGCGTCTTCTGCAACCGCATCCTCGGGTTCGTGAACGCGCCGTCCTTCTTCCAGCTCGCGGTGGAGAAGTTCCAGGGGCTGCCGGCGGACGTGTCCGTGTACCAGGAGAACCGGGACCTCCTGCTCGGCGTGTTCTCGCGCACGGGGATCGAATGCGTGCCGCCGTCGGGCGCGTTCTACCTCTTCCCCAAGTCCCCCGCAGCCGACGAGATGGCCTTCGTGTCCGCGGCGAAGGGCGAGGGGATTCTCGTGGTCCCCGGCAGCGGCTTCGGGCGCGCCGGCCATTTCCGCGTCGCGATCTGCGTCTCCACGGGAACGGTCCGCCGCTCCATCCCCGCGTGGGAACAGCTGGCGGCGCGGTTCCAGGGGGGGGAAGGCAGGCCATGACCGTCACGTTCCGCAGGAACATCGCGCGAATGGAGGGTTACGCCCCGGGCGAGCAGCCCCAGACGCCCGGGTTCGTCAAGCTGAACACGAACGAGAACCCGTACCCTCCCTCTCCCCGGGTGAGGGAGGCGATCCTCGCGGAGGCCGACGACCGCCTTCGGCTGTACCCCGACCCCGCGGCGAACGCGCTGCGCCGCCAGGCCGCCCTCACGTACGGCATCGACCCCTCGAGGATCATCGCGGGGAACGGGTCGGACGACCTGCTGGCGATGATCGCCAAGGCGTTCATCGGGGAGAGAGACGCCATGGCGTGCCCCACGCCCACCTACACGCTCTACGACACGCTGGTCGCGATCCAGGGAGGGAAGACCGTGCGCGTCCCCTTTCCCGCGGACTACTCCCTCCCGAAGGCGCTCTCGCGGAAGGAGGCGCGCGTGACCATGGTGGCCAGCCCGAACTCCCCGTCCGGGACCGCCGTGCCGACGGCCGTCCTGGCCGCGCTGGCCGACGAGGTCCGGGGCGTCCTCGTCGTCGACGAGGCGTACGCCGACTTCGCGGACGACACCGCCCTGCCGCTGGCGCACGAGCGCGACAACGTCATCGTCCTCCGGACGTTCTCGAAGTCGTTCTCGCTGGCGGGGATGCGCATCGCGCTGGGGTTCGCGCACCCGAAGATCATCGAGGGGCTGAACAAGGTGAAGGATTCGTACAACCTGGACCGGCTATCGATCGCGGCGGGGGCGGCGGCGCTCTCGGACATCGCCTGGATGGAGCGCAACGCGGCGCGGATCCGCAGGACCCGGGAGACGCTGATCGCGGCCCTCCCGTCGGTGGGGTACGAGCCGTACCCCTCGCAGAGCAACTTCGTCCTGGCGCGGCGCGCCCGCGGCGGCACGGCACGGCCCGCCTACGAGGCGCTGAAAGCGAAGAAGATCCTGGTGCGCTACTTCGACACGCCCCGGCTCGCGGACTGCCTGCGGATCTCCGTGGGGACGGACGATGAGATCGCCGCGCTCCTCGCGGCGATGCGGAAGCTCCGGCAGCCCCGCCCCGGGGGGCTTTAGAGGACCACGCTCCAGTTCCCCCCGCCCTCCCGGTTCCGCCACAGCACCTCGCTGCCGCCGTCCGCCCGGCGGACGACCGCCTGGAAACAATACTCCACGCGGCTTCCCGACGCCCCGTACACGAACGCCTCGAAAACGCGCGGCTTCGGAATGGACGAGAGCGCCTCGACGCGCCCGGACCGGAACTCCTCGACATCCTCCGAGAAGAACTCCTCGGCCGCGGAAAGCTTCCCGGCCGGGAAGCCCTTGGCTTCCATGGGGGACATGTTCACGGCGCGCCACGCCGGATCGCCCCAGACCAGCCGCGCGGACACGACGTCTCCGGCCGGGTCCGTCATCGTGATGCGGGCGCAAGCGATCTTGTCGGCGCGCAGCTCCCCGTCGCCGGAGAGATGGTAGAGGAAGTACGGCATCGGGCGGTTCTTCAGGACGGATAGCGTCTCGGGGATCTCGATGACCGGGGCCGGGCCGTTCCCCGCGTCGACCGCCGCCCGGCACAGCGCGGGGGACGGTTTTTTGCGCATCGCGCCGAAGCCGAACCGGATCGTCCCGGCGGGGCGCTCCCCCTCTGCCGTCGGGAGCACCAGCCGGAAGAACCCGCGGCCCGGCGCCGGCGCGAGGTTCCCCCCCTCCTCTTCGGGGACGCGGTACAGGTCGGAGATCAGGTCGCCGGAAGGGACCTCGGCCCGATAGGCGGGCGAGTACCATTCCCTGCCGTCGAGGACGGCGGAAAACCGGTAGCGGACGAGGACGCGCCCGCCCTTCGGAGGCTCGGGGATACTGACGTGCGCCGCCCGCCGGCCCGGCTCCGCCGTCGGGACGACCACCTGCGTCGTCCTGCAGGCAGGGGCCCCTTCCGTGCCGTCCATGTACACCTCGGCGTGCAGGAACACGATCTCCGGACGTTCGGCGCCATCCCGGTATTCCCGTCTCAACAGAAACATTCCGAACCTCCTTCGCCGGTGGTTTTTCGGATCAGCGGTATCCCAGTCGCTCGAGCTCCTCTTCCTGCATCCCGAAGTAGTGGCCGATCTCGTGGAGCAGCGTGATCCGGATCTCGCGGGACAGCTCGCCCGGGTCCGGGAAGTCCTCCTCGAGAGGGCCCCGGTAGATGGAGATGGTGTCCGGAAGGTTCCCGGAATCCTGTATCGACCGTTCCGGCAGCGGGACCCCGTGATAGTAGCCGTACAGCGTGTCCCCGGGGGGGATGCCCAGATCGTCGAGCAGCCAGTCGGGAGGCCAGTCCTCCACGATCACCGCCACGTTCGTCAGCGCATCCCGGAACACGGGGGGCAGCTCCGACAACGCCGCGCCGAGCGCCCGGTCGAACCCGGATTTCCCCATGAAAGGATTTTACCGCATCTCGGGCGATTCGGTGCTACCCGGGTTCTCCGCCCTTCATCGCCGAGAAGAAGGCGGACCATTCCTCCAGGTTGGGAGTGACTTCCCTTTCGAGGAGGTCCGCCATGCGCGGCCAGTCTTCCTGCTGGCGCGCCGCGAGCAGCCGCTGGAGGATCTCGCTGGTCGCCCCGGGCGGCTCCGGAAGCTCCACGGAGGTCCCCGGCGCCGCCGCCGGCAGGCGGAACGCCCCGCAGCGGACGCCGTTGAAGACCGCCCCGGCAAGCTGGAAGAACGTCCCGAGCGACTCCACGCAGGAGACGTAGAGCGACGTCGCGGCGGAGACGTCGTTCGCCCGCAGCGAGCAAAGGACGGTCCGGATGTCGTGGCGCAGCGCTTCGGACAGGTGGATCGCCCCGTCGATGGCCTCCCCGAGCAGCGCGCCCGGCGTCGTCGTGCGGACGTCGAGCTCCCCGATCCCCTCCACCGGCCGTTCGGAAAACTCGCGCTCGTCCTGCGTGGAGATCTCCCTGCCGTCGATCCGTATCCCGTGCACGATGCGGCCCGCCGCGGCGGCGCGCCGGGTCGCTTCCCCGACGACGGCGCCGAACGTCCCGAGGCGGGAGGGATCCCACGCGGCTTCCGTTCCGTCGA
Source organism: bacterium UBA2219 (assembly GCA_002327765.1). GTDB lineage: Bacteria > Desulfobacterota > Deferrimicrobia > Deferrimicrobiales > Deferrimicrobiaceae > UBA2219. Next base: position 11,388 of record DCUH01000047.1, read on the forward strand.
TCAACAGGTGCATGTTGGGAAGATACGATATCCGCTCGCGGAATGGCAAGCGGAATGGACGCGCAGGATCAGCGCAGGCGTTCCCTGAGCTGGCGCACGGCGTCGGAAACCATCTTCTCCGCGATCTGCCGGCCGTCGATCCGGTAGGTCCCGGCCCTCAACGACTCCCGGATCTCCTCGATCCGCCGGAGGCGCGACGCGGACAGGACGGCGACGGCCCGTCCCGCCTCATCGAACAGGTGCTCCCAATTCCCGTTGTCGGAACCCTTCACTTCTTTAAACCTTCCAAGTGTTTTCCGCCTCCCGCCGCATGTACGTCCCCCTCCGCCGGTAGTTTTTATCGACCGGCGGGGGGGGAAACTTTACCCGGGAGCCGGCTTTGGGTAAACTTTACTCCATGAAAAAAGCCCTTCTCATCGCCGAGGACGAGGAAACCACGCTGTCCCTCCTGCGCGACGTCTTCGATCGCCCGGACCTCGTCGTCCACGAGGCCCGGACGGGAGGGGAAGCCATCCGGATCATCGACCAGAACCCGGTCGACGTCGTCCTCACGGACCTCAAGATGCCCGGTCCGGACGGGCTGGCCGTCCTGGCCCATGCCCGAAAGACCCATCCCGACACCGAAGTGATCCTCATGACCGGCCACGCGACCGTCGAGTCCGCCGTCAACGCGATGAAGATGGGGGCGTTCCACTACATCACGAAACCGTTCAGCGTCGACGAGGTCGTCCAACTCGTCGACCGGGTGCTCGAACTCACGAGCGTCCGCAAGGAGAACACCAACCTGCGCACCCTGGTCCGCGGCCAGGGGGGGCTGGAGAACATCATCGGGGTCAGCGACCCGATCAAGGAAGTCCTCTCCCTGGTCCGGAAGGTGGCCGACACGAACTCCACGGTCCTGATCACCGGGGAAAGCGGCACGGGGAAGGAGCTCGTGGCCCGGGCCGTCCATTACCTGTCCCCGCGGTCGTACCGCATGCTCGTCCCCATCAACTGCTCGGCCATCCCCGCGGAACTCCTGGAGAGCGAGCTGTTCGGCCACGTCAAGGGGGCGTTCACGGGGGCGCACATCACCCGGGCGGGGAAATTCGAGACGGCCCACAACGGGACGATCTTCCTGGACGAGATCGGCGAGATGAGCCCCCACCTGCAGGTGAAGCTGCTCCGGGTGCTCCAGGAGAAGTCGGTCACCCCGGTGGGCGGGAACAAGCCGATCCCCGTGGACGTCCGGGTCATCGCCGCGACCAACAAGGACCTCGAGGAGGAGGTCGCCGAAGGGCGGTTCCGCCCCGACCTGTACTTCCGGCTGAACGTGATCCCCATCCGGATCCCCCCCCTGCGGGAGCGCAAGGAGGACATCCCGGTGCTGGCGGCCCACTTCATCGAGCGGTACGACCGCGAGAAGGGGCGCTACCTGGAGGGGATACGGAAGGACGCCCTCGAGATGCTCCAGCGCTACCCGTGGCCCGGGAACGTCCGGGAGCTCGAGAACCTCGTCGAGCGGATCGTGGTCCTGAAAGGGCACGGGTGGATCGAGACGGCGGACCTCCCCGAAAAGATCCGCCGGTCGGAGAAGTTCCTGAAAACCGCCGTCCCCGTCCTGGGGGAAAGCGGCCTCGACATCCGGGCCGCCACCTCCGAATTCGAGACCGCCCTCTTACGCCAGGCGCTCCACATCGCCAACGGGAACAAGAACCGGGCGGCCACGCTGCTCGGGCTCAAGCGGACGACCCTCGTCGAGATGCTCAAGCGAAAGCAGATCGACGAAAGGGAGCCCCACCCACGATCGAGCTGACCCCATGGCGAAGAAAACGGTTCCGCCCGTCCACGCCGCGCCGGAAGCCGGCGACCCGGCATCGCGCCTCAAAACAGCCGAGGAGCGCCTCGCGCGCGCGCGGAGGATGGAGGAGCTCGGGTACGTGTCCGGCCAGATCGCCCACGACTTCAACAACCTCCTCACCGGGATCCTGGGCTACGCCAGCTACCTCCGGACCCTGCTGCCGGAGGACGGCAAGGCGTACGAGGCGGCCGGCCACATCGAACGGTCCGCCCGGCGCGCCGCGGAGCTCACCCGCCGGATGCTCGACTACTCCCAACGGGAAGCCGCGCAGCACCGTCCCGTGGACATCGACCGGGTCATCGGCGACGCGATCGGCATCCTGTCCGCGTCCGTCGGCCCGGACGTGGAGATCCGCGCGGAGCTCTGCGCCCCTCCCGGCCCGGTGACGGGCGACCCGGACAACCTGCTCCGGGCCCTCCTCCACCTCGGCGTCAACGCGGGGGACGCGATGCCCGAAGGAGGGTTGTTGACCATCTCCTCCGGCCCGTTCGCCTCCGACGGCGACGTGTCGTTCGACGGCGTCCCGGTCCCCGAGGGCGAGTACGTGTCCATCGCCGTGGCAGACACCGGCCGAGGCATCCCCGATTCCCTGAAAGAGCAGGTCTTCGCCCCCTTCTTCACGACGAAGCCGGAAGAGGCGGGCACGGGGCTCGGCCTCCCCATGGTGAGCCGCTGCGTCCGCAAGCACGGTGGTTTCCTGCGGGTGGAGAGCCGCGAGGGGGCGGGAACCACCGTGCAGATCCTGCTCCCGGTCCGACCGTCAACCGGTTGACGCCCCTGGGGGTCAAATTGGCGGTTTTTTCACCGTCCCTCGCCTCGCACCAAGCAAAATAACTCTAAGAAAACAGTCAGTTAACCTCCCGCAGGCCTCTGGCATGCTGCTTGCTCCTTATTCGGAGCACTTGCAGTTCGCACCATTTACTCGACGAGGTCAACGCCATGATGCAGTCCAAGGTTGAGCGCGCGCCCGCCAAGTCCCGCAAGACATCCTCGAAGAAGTCCCGGCTCCCCAGCCGGGACGAGATCGTCGCGGAGTTCATGCCGGGGATCCGGATCCAGGCGATGCGCCTCAAGATGCGGCTGCCGTCCCACATCGAGGCGGACGACCTCGTCAGCTCCGGCGTCGTCGGGCTGCTCGACGCCATGGAGCGGTACGACTCCACCCGGGGGATCAAGTTCCGGACCTACGCCGATTTCCGGATCCGCGGTTCGATGCTCGACTACCTGCGGGAGATGGACTGGTTCCCGCGGTCGGTCCGCCAGCACTCGTCGCGCCTGCAGTCCTCGTACACCCGGCTCGAGAACATCCTGGGCCGCGCCCCCGAAGAGGGCGAGGTCGCGGAGGACCTCGGCATCTCCGTGGACGAGCTGCGCAAGCAGCTCGCGATGTTCACGGGGGTCACGGTCTTCTCGCTCGACGCCATCCAGGACGAGGAAGAGGAGAACGGCGCCGGGATGCGCCTGCTGCTCGCCGACGCGGCGAAGGAAGAGAGCCGCGAAGAGGAGCTGACGCGCGAACTGAAGGACATGCTTGGGAAGGCGATCGACATGCTTCCCGAGCGCGAGAAGCAGCTCATCGCGTTCTACTACTACGAAGACCTCACCCTGCGCGAGATCAGCAGGATCTTCGACCTGGGAGAGCCCAGGATCTGCCAGCTCCACGCGCAGGCCGTGCTCCGCCTCAAGGGCAAGCTCAACCGCCACTTCAAGTAGGCGCGAGGCTTCGCCGCCCGATCACCGGGCGGGCAGCGCGGGTTCCCCTTTCAGCACCTCCACGGCCAGCCCCAGGGGCGACGCCGCCGGCGTGAACGGCGGCGACGGCTCCCTCATCCAGGGAAGCTCGTCCTCCATCGTTCCCGTCGCCCGGAGGAGCGCGAACCTCGCAACGAGGTAGTCGCGCCGGGCGCGCGCAAGGTTCCCCATCGCCTGGGAAAGGTTCAGCTGCGCGTCGTCCACCTCGAGGCGCGTCTTCACGCCGTACTCGTACCCCTTCTCCGCCATCGAGACGAGCCGCTCGGCCTGGGCCGCGGTGCCGGCCAGCGCGACCACCGTCTCCCCCGCCTCGTGCACGGCATTCACCGCGTCCCGGACCTCGAGGGCCACGGCGTCGTTGAGGCGCGCCTCCTCGATCCGCAGGGACGCCTCGTCGCTCCTCGCCTGGGCGACCTGCCCTCGCGTGCGGAAGCCGTCGAAGAGGCTCCACGAGGCGAACACGCCCGCCGACCATGTCCTCCCCTGGTACCGGAACACGTTGTAGTCGAGGTCCTGGTAGCCGACGGCGCCCTGGGCGCTCACCCGCGGCAGGTACCCCGACCTCGCGACGGCCACGAGCTCGGTGGCAACCTCCCGCCGGTGCCGCAGGTCGGAGAGCTCGGGGCGGTTCGCGAGCGCGACGGCCAGCGATCTTTCGTATTCGGGGTATTCGCCGATGGAGACCGACAGGTCGCCCCGCGCGTCCACCTCGCGCTCCCCCTTCCCTATAAGGAAACGCAGGCGCTCCCGGGTGGTCCGGATCAGGTTCTCCGTGCGGAGGACCTCCGGCTGGGAGTTCTGCAGGCCGACTTCGGCCACGAGCACGTCGTAGTCGGTCGCCGTCCCCGCCAGGTATTTCTTCTTCGCCTCGTCGAGGTGCCTCGCCTTCTGGTCGCGGTTCTGGAGGGCGATGCGGGAAAGCTCCCGGGCCAGGAGGACGTCGTGGAACGCCGCGTGCACCTCGCGGAGGGCGTTCTGCCGCGAGGACCGGACCCGGTCGCCCGCGGACGCCAGGTCGTACTTCGCCGCCCGGATGCCCGCCGACACCGCGCCTCCGGCGTACAGGGGCTGCGACAGCGAGAGCTCCGCGGCCCGCCGGTCGCTGGTCTCCGCCCCGGGGAGGATCGCCAGGCTCCCGTCGCTGGTCCGCTGCCCTCCCGCGGTGCCTTCGAGCTGCGGGAGCGCCGCCGCGCGCTCCTCGACGTACCTGCCCGCGGCGCGGTTCCGCTGCTCCGCGGCTGCGCGGATCTGCCGGTTGCTCGACGCGGCTGCGCGAAGCGCCTCCTCGAGCGTGAGCTCCTCGGCGCCGGGGCTCCCCGCCGCCTGCGCGGGGGGCGTCGAGAGGGCCGCCCCGCATGCGCACAGGGCCATCAGGACCGCCGCGACGGCCGCGCCCGGCTTGCCCTCCCATCTCCGCCGCGCCCAGCGCCCGAAGTCATCGAACAGTGTGTAGACCACCGGGACCACGAGGAGGGTGAGCAGCGTCGAGGTGACGAGCCCCCCGATGACGGCGCGGGCCATCGGCGCGCGCATCTCCGCGCCCGCCCCCAGCGCCAGCGCCAGCGGCAGCATGCCGAAGATCATCGCCAGGGTGGTCATCATGATGGGACGCAGCCGCGTCCGCCCCGCCGTGATCACCGCCTCCGTCCGGTCCATCCCGCGGGCCTGCAGCGCCTTGGCGAAGTCGACCAGGAGGATGGCGTTCTTGGTGACGAGCCCCATCAGCAGGATCAGGCCGATCAGCGACATGATGTTGATCGTGTCGCCGGTAAGGAACAGCGTCCCCGCCATACCGACGACCGAGAGCGGGAGCGAGAACATGATGGCCAGCGGGTCGATGAACGACTCGAACTGCGCCGCCAGGACCAGGTACACGAAGATCACGGCCAGCAGGAGCGCCTCCCCCATGTACCCGAACGACTCCGTCATCGTATCCCCCTCCCCGGAGAACACCACGCGGTACCCCGGCTCCATTTTCATCCCGTCGACGGCCTCCCGGACCCTCTTCATCGCCTCGCCGAGCGGCAGCCCCTCGAGGTTCGCGGAGAGGACCACCTCGCGTGTGAGGTCCTGCCGGTTGATCTCCGACGGGGTGGAGCTGCGGCGGTACCGCACCACCTCGGAAAGGGGGACGAGCCCCGATCCGGCCTGCCCCCGCGGGACCGCCAGGCGGAGCAGCCCCACCTGGGACGGATCCACCCGGAGCGCCCCGGGAAGCCGGACGCGCACGTCGACGGCGTCGCCGTCCTCGTCCTCGTAAGTCGACGCCACCTGGCCGCCGAACATGGCGCCGACCGTCCGGGAGATCGTCCCCGTGTTCACCCCCAGGTCCATCGCCCGCTCCCGATCGACCTGGAGCCGGTACTCGGGGATGTCGTGCTCCAGGGTGGCCTCGAGGTCGACGATCCCCGGGATCCGGTACATCTCCCCTTTCAGCCGCGCCGCGTATCCCTTCAGGAGCGAGATGTCCTCGCCGCGGATGTTCACCATCAGCAGCTTCTCCCCCGTCAGCCGCCCGACCTCCTCCACCGAGGACACGATGCCGGGAACGCCGAGGAGGATCCCCCGGACCTGCCGCTGGACCTGCGCCTGGCTGCGCTCCCGATCCTTCTTTTCCTTCAGCTTGACGTAGATCAGGCCGTCGCGCACCGTGCCGGCGTCCCCGGCGCCGATGGTCGCGTACGTGTGCTCGACCTCCGGCACCTTCCGGAACTCCCCGACCAGCAGCTCCACGCGGCCGCGCGTCTCCTCGATGGAGGCGTCGGGCGCGGTCCGGAAAGACACCTGGAACTCCGACTGGTCGTACTCGTTGAAGAACTCGGTCTTCAGGCCGAAGACGGCGATCAGCAGCCCCGCGAGGAACGCGGCGGTGGCGATGCCGAGGACGGCCGGGCGGTGCCGCAGCGACCACGCGATCATCCCGCGGTACCGGTCCGCGGTGCGGTCGAACCCGTCATTGAACCGGTCCAGGACCCGAGCGACACGGTGCCTTCTGCCGGCCCGGTCGATGTCTGGATCGTGCCAGCGCGACGACAGCATCGGGTCGAGGGTGAAGGAGACGAAGAGGGAGACCAGGACCGCGAAGGTCACCACGATCCCGAACTGGAAGAAGAACCGGCCGACGATCCCCTTCATGAACGCCACCGGAACGAAAACCGCGACGATGGAGAAGGTGGTGGCCAGCACGGCCAGCCCGATCTCGGAGGTCCCCTTCGACGCGGCCTCGAAGTGGCCCTGCCCGCCCTCCAGGTGCCGGACGATGTTCTCGCGGACGACGATGGCGTCGTCGATGAGCAGGCCGATCGCCAGCGACAGCGCCATCAGCGTCATCACGTTGAGCGTCATCCCCATGAAGTTCATCACGGTGAAGGAGGAGATCACGGAGATCGGCAGCGTAAGCCCCGTGATCACCGTGGAGCGCCAGGAGTTGAGAAAGCAGAAGACGATGAAGACGGTGAGCAGGCCGCCGACGACCATGGTCTCTTCGACGTCGCGGACCGAGTCGCGGATCATGACCGAGGCGTCCCGCACCAGCTCGACGGTCGTCCCCGAGGGCAGCTCCGGCTGTAGCGCCGCGATCTCCCGCTTCACCGCATCCACCACCTCGACGGTGTTCGCGCCGGACTGCTTGGTGATGTTGAGGGCGACCGCGGGCTCGCCGTTAACGAACGCGAGCGACCGCTGCTCCTCGATGCCGTCGGAGACGGCGGCCACCTCGCCCAGCGGGACCGGCCGCCCCGCCCGGACGGCGACCGCCATGGTCCGGAACTGCTCCACCTCCGCCGGCTTCCCCGACACCCGCAGCGGGTATTCCGCGCCGCCCCGCGTCAGGCGCCCCAGCGGCGTGTTCACGTTCTCCGCCGCAAGTCCCGCGATCACCTCCTCGACCGTCATCCCCAGAGATTCCAGGCGGGCCGGGTCCACGTCGACCGCCACCTCCCGCTTCGAGGCGCCCACGACCTCGACCTTGCCGACTCCCGGGAGGTTCTCGAAGCGGCGGCGGACCTTCTTGTCGACCAGTGTGGTCAGGCTTTTCCGGTCGAGGCGCTCCGAGCGCATTGCGAAGGACACCGCCGGCATCGACGCGAAGTCGTACTTCTGGATGACAGGCTCCTCGATGCCGTCCGGCAGCTCGCCCCGGATCGCGGAAACCTTCGCGCGCGTCTCCTGGGCTGCGTCGTTGATCTGCGTTTCCAGGTGGAACTCCACGACGACGCTGGAGACGCTTTCGCGGGAGGTGGAGACCACCCGCTTCACTCCGGAGATCGGGTTCACCGCCTCCTCGATCCGCTTCGTCACCTCGCGCTCGACGCTCTCCGGCGAGGCGCCGGGGAACTTCGTGACGACGGTGACGACGGGGACCTCCACGTCCGGGAACATGTCGACCGCGAGCCGCCGGTAGGAGAACGCCCCCAGCGTCACGAGGGCCAGCATCATGACGGCGGCGAACACCGGGCGCTTTATGGAGACGTCGGACAGCAGCATGGGTCACTTCCCCCCCGCCGCCGCCACCTTCAGGGCGTCGCCGTCCTTTACGTTGAAGGAGCCGCGCGTTATCACCCTCTCCCCCGGCCGCAGCCCCTCCGCCACCTCGACGAAGTCCCCGTGGACCGCCCCCGTCCTCACGCCGCGCCGTCGCGCAACGTTGCCGTCGACGACGAACGCCTCCCCCTTGAAGGAAGCCGGGTCCCAGCCGCCCAGTGCGGCCCGGGGGACCAGGAGGACCCCCTTCCTGGACCCCGTCACGATGCGCCCCTTCACGAACAGCCCGCCCCTCAGCACTTCGGGGTCGTTGGGCACCTCGGCGATCACCCGCACGGAGCGGTCGCCGGGGCTCACGGAGGGGTTGATCCAGGTGATCTTCCCCCGGAACTCGCGCCCCGGGAACGCGTCGGTGGCGAACAGGAGCGGGAGCCCCGCCCGGAGGCTCGCCATCGACATGGACGGGACGGTCGCGGTGAGCTCGAGCGTCCGGTTGTCCACGACGCGGAAGACCACCTTCTGCATCTCCCCCACGAGGTCCCCCACGTTGACCAGACGCTCCGACACCGTGCCGTCGAAGGGGGCGCGGATCACCGCCTTGGAAAGGCGCATCGAGATCTGCGCGACGTCCTCGCGCGCCGCCAGGACCTGCGCGTTCGCGGCCGCGATCCGCGCGGCCGCCGCCTCCCGCAGCGTCTGCGCGTCGTCCAGCCCCTGCCGGGTGATCAGCCCGGCCTCGAGCAGCCGCAGCGCCCGGTCGTACTCCCGGTCGGCCCGGTTGCCCGCCGCCTCGGCCTCAAGCAGCCCCGCCTTCGCCATCTCCAGGGCCGCCTTCGACTTCTGCAGGGCGAGCTCCCCTTCCCTCGCGTCCACCGTGAGGAGAGGGTCCCCCTTCCTGACCCGTGCCCAGTCGTGCACGTGGATCTTCGAGACGACGCCGCCGTAATCCGACTTGATCTCCGCCTGGTACCGGGAAGAAAGGGTGCCGACGACGTCGATCCCCTCCTCCACGTCCCCCGTGGTCACTGTCGCCGTCTCCACCGGTACGGGGGGCTTGCCCGCCGCGCGGGCCCCGTCCTCCGCGCCACCGCACCCCGGGCACACGGCCGCCGCGGCGAGAATAAGCAGGGCCGCCGCGCAGGCCGGAATCTTCCCCTTCATCCCTTCCTCCCTTTCCCCGTCGCCCGGGGTCCGTCCACGGCGATCCCGTGGAAGATGACTCCCAGCATCCTCCGGATCCCTCCGCTTCCGAGGCTGCGCCCGATCCCCCGCCCCCGGGCGCTGAGCTCGAGCTCCATGGCCACGCTGACCGCCCCCGTCATGGCCCACGCCATGTCCGCGGCGTCTCCCCGCCGGAACTCCCCGCCCCGGATCCCCTCCTTCACCAGGCGGAGGATGGTTTCGGGGAACCGCAGCTGCACGGATTCGAAGTCGATGAAAGGGGCTCCCTGCGGCGGGCCGTAGTAGATCGAGTACATGATCCGCGCGTGGGGGAGGTGCCGCATGAAGTAGTCGTATGCGCCAAGGCACACCCCCACGACCCGGTCCCTGGCGCCGCCTTTTTCCGCGGCGGCCGACTCGATCGACTCGAGGAACCCCTCCAGGGGCCCCCGCATGAGTTCCAGGTAGATCCCTTCCTTGCTGCGGAAGTAGTAGTACATGGCGGGCTTGGTCACGCCCGCGCGCTCCACGATCTCCCGGACCGTCGTGCCGGCGTACCCCTTCGTCGAGAAGAGCTCCGCCGCGCTCCCGAGGAGCCTCGCGCGGACGTCGCCTTCGGCCTCGGCCCTCTTTCCAGCGGTCCTCGCCACGCTTCCCTCCCCCGGCCGCCGCCGGCCCGTCTATATACTTACCGGTAAGTATACTACTCCGCGACGAGCGCGCGTCAAGCGCGCGGGAGGGGAACGGCCCGGGGCGCCGGGGCGGGATTTCCATCCGGCCGTACCGGCATTCTTTCCTGCCGGCACGCCGCCATGATAGAATGCTCGCGGTCCGGACGGAGAATTCATTGGTTTTCTTGGAGGTTACGCGAAGGCATGAACATGACCGCCCCATCGGTCCTCGATCCGTCGGCCGGCGTCTACCGGCACATCTCCACGCGGTACGACGCCGCCCACGGCGCCCTCTGGGTGTTCCTGTGCCCGGGGCACCGCGCCTGCTTCTCCTTCGAGCTCCTGGCGGACCTTGGGCGTTTCCAGAACGGCGTCGAGGCCCTCGCGGGGCGGGGCGAGGGAGAGAGGGACGCGGTCCGCTACGTCGTCCTGGCGTCCTCGACGCCCGGCGTGTTCAATTTCGGCGGGGACCTCTCGCTGTTCTCCCGGTGCGTGAAGGAGCGCGACGCCGGCACGCTGCGGAAGTACGCCGTCGCGTGCATCGACGTCATATACCGGCACATCGCCGGCTACGGCCTTCCGCTGACCACCCTCTCGCTGGTCCAGGGCGACGCGCTCGGAGGCGGTTTCGAGGCGGCGCTTTCCAGCGACGTGCTCGTCGCAGAGCGCCGGGCGCAGATGGGCTTCCCCGAGGTGCTCTTCAACCTGTTCCCCGGGATGGGAGCCTACAACCTGCTGCAGCGGCGGATCGGCGTGCTGCAGACGGAGAAGGCGCTTCTGAGCGGCAAGATGTATCGCGCCGAGGAGCTCCACGCCAAGGGGCTGGTGGACGTCCTGGCCGAGGACGGCGCCGGCGAACGGACCGTCTACGATTTCATCGTCCGGCAGGCGGGGAAGGACCGCGCCGCCGCGGGCATCCACCGGGTGCGCCGCCGGCTCGCCCCGGTCCGGTACGAGCAGCTCCTCGAGGTGGCGGACATCTGGGTCGACACCGCCCTGCGGATGGGCCCCCGCGAGCTGCGCATGATGGAGAAGCTGGTCCGGGCGCAGGAGCGCGTCGCCGTGCTGCCCGCCCGTCAGGAAACGGCCGAGTTCCCCCCGGCGAGGTAGCGGTCCAGGAACGGCCGGATCCGGGCGAACTCCTTCCGGACCCGCTCCAGGTATTCCTGCCCGTTCCGCTCGAGCTCCGGGGCCGAGATGCCGGAGAAGCCGGCGCATTCCCGCATCAGCCCGTTTGCCCCGATCTGCCCCGAGTTCCCGCGGAGGGCGTGGGCGGCGTTGCGCGCCCGCATGGGGTTTCCCTCCGCCACCGCCTGCTCCAGCTCGCGGATCTTTTCGCGGCTCCCGTTGAGGAACGTCCAGACGAGCCGGACCACGAAGGCGTTCCCGGACAGCGCCTCCAGCTCGTCGAGCACCTTCGGGTCGAAACGGCCCGCGTCGTCCGCCTCGTCTCCCGCCGGGGCCGCCTCCGGCGCGGGCTCCGCCGCCCTGCCCGGTCCCGCCGCCCCCAGCTGGGAACCGGGGAACAGCTCGTCGAACAGGTCGAAGAGCCTCCGCGCGTCGATCGGCTTGGTCAGGATCGCCACCATCCCGGCCTGCTCGCATTCCGCCTTCGCTTCCTCGGTGACGTCCGCCGTCAGGGCGACGATCGGCATCCGCCGTCCCGCCCCTCCCGAGAACCTGTAAACCTTCGCGGCTTCGCAGCCCCCCATGACCGGCATGTGGAGGTCCATGAGGGTGATGTCGAAGGACTGGCGGGCCAGCGCCTCGACCGCCTGCTCCCCGTCATTGACCAGGGTGACATCGTGCCCCGCGCGCTCCAGGATCTTGGCGATGACCATCTGGTTCGTCCGGTTGTCCTCCGCCACGAGGACGTGCAGCTTCCGGGCTCCCTCCTTCCGGGGCCGGTGCCGATCGGCGATCTTGGCCACGGTGGCGCCGGATTCCCCGTCGGTGCGGGTCAGGTGGACGGCGTTGAAGAGCAGCCTCTTGTCCACGGGGATGGAGAGGGCGGCGACGTACCCGCCCTTCACGAAGCGCTCCAGGTCCTCGCCCCGGCTCGTCACCACGATCCGCTTGACGCCGCGGATCATCGGGTCGGACTCGACGGCGTGGGCGAAGGCGAGCGCCTCCATGTCGAGGCCGGGCTCCACGACCACGGCGAAGTCGAACGGGAACCCGGCTTCCGCCGCCGTGACCATCTGTGCGAAGGCCTGCGCGGAGCGGCCCACCTTCGCCGCGCGGATGCCCCACGCCGCCAGCGCCTCGCAGACCGCCTCCACGACGACCGTGTCCATGGACACGATGAGCGCCCGGCGGTCGGCGAGCGCCACGAGCACCTCGGCGTCCGCCTGCTTCCCCGCCTGCTTCCGGAACTCCAGGGTGTACCAGAAGGTGCTCCCCTTCCCGGGAATGCTGTAGAGGCCGATCCGCCCGCCCAGCATCTCCACGATCTCCTTGGAGATCGTCGTCCCGAGGCCCGTGCCCCCGTATCTCCGGGTGATCGACTCGTCCGCCTGGGCGAACCGGTCGAAGATCCGTTGCTGCGCCTCCGCCGGGATGCCGATTCCGGAATCGACCACCTCGAACCGGACGGTGACGGTCGACGGCGTTTCCGACTCGAGCAGGACCCGGATCCCCACCTCGCCGCGCTCCGTGAACTTCACCGCGTTGCCGAGGAGGTTCAGGAGGACCTGGCGCAGGAGAAGCGGGTCCCCCTGCAGGAGGAAGGGCAGCTTCGGATCCACGTTGAGGAACATGTTGAGCTTCTTGGCCCGCGCCTGGGGCTCGATGATCGCCATCGCGTTCTTCACCAGGTCGTGGAGGTCGATCCGGGACAGCTGGACACGCACCTTTCCGGCCTCGATCTTGGAGAGGTCCAGGATGTCCTGCATGAGGTACATGAGCGTCCTCGCCGAAGAATCAGCCGTCCTGGCCAGCTCCTCCTGCTCCGCCGTGAGGGGCGTCCCCCGGAGCAGGTCGATCAGCCCGATGATCCCGTTCAAGGGGGTGCGCATCTCGTGGCTCATGTTCGCCAGGAACCGGTTCTTGGCGCGGTTGGCCTCCTCGGCCTTCCTGGCGGTGACGGTCAGCTTCTTCAGGAGCGCGGCGATGTAGAGCGACAGCATCGGGATCCCGATCAGCAGCCCGCCCCCGATGATCCGCTTGTCGATCCAGTACGGGTTCAGGAAGATGGCCAGGCCGAATCCGACCGTCGAGATGACCGTGCTGAACAGGAGGTATTTCCGCCCGAAGCGGAAACCGTTCCCGAACGTCACCCACAGGAGGACGATGTACAGGGGGGCCCCCGCCTCCCCGACGAGGTAGATCCCGTACGACGTCAGCCCGAGGTCCCCCACCGCCCCCAGGCAGCGCCGGAAAGGGGACGGGCCGGCGGACCGGGTGACCACGAAGAAAAGCCCGATGGAGAAGATTTCGTAGAGGTAGCAGATCCAGAGCGCGATGGTTTCCGGCCTGTCCAGCAGCCCGTCCCGGGGGAGAACCCACGACATGTACCCGCAGACCGCCCCGAGCAGCAGAACGCGGATTAGCGCCTGTTCATGTTCGGAATCCGGGCGCCTGGACAGCTCCTCCCAGGCTTCCGTGACCCCCCCCCGGACCAACAGGCGCCAGAAGCGCACCTTCCCCTACCCCCGACAGCGGATTTTGGATCCGGCAATCGTTATCGGAAAGGTAGCGTCAAATATTTAAAACAAATTCAGCCGGTATATCTCTTTCTTATTCAGGCTTCCCTCGTCCAGGTGACGCGGAGCGTGTCCGCGTCCTCCGACCACTTGAAGGAGACCGTGCCCCGGTACGCCTTCCGGATCTCCCGCCCGATGCGCTGGGCCAGCTTGCCGTCCGTGGTCAGCAGCTCGACGCAGCGGTCGCCGTCCCGGATTTCCATGATCCGTTCGAGGGGATTGATCCCGCGGGCGCGCCGCTCCTCGTTGCGGGCGATCCGGATCAGCTCGTCGCGATGGAACCTGAGGAACGCCCCGCGAAGCGTCAGCACGCCGGAGGGGAACCCGTCCGCGATCTTGCAGCAGGCGGGGCAGCGCCGCAAGGGGGCGCCGGAGCGCATAAGAGCGGCGGACTCGGCTTCGTCCATGTACCAGCGCTTCTTCCGGGAGATCACGTGGCAGATCGGGCAGACCCCCACGGCGGGGGACCCCTTCCTCGGCAGGTACGGATCGTTGGTGCGGTCTACGTTCTTCCGGCTGGCGGGTTCATAACGCATCGCGGTCATCGTTTCCGCCCTCCCTGCTTGAAAAAGGCCTTTCAGGAGCGGTTGGACGCGACATTCACCCGATATCAATGATACCACCGATCCCCCGGAACTTCCCCCTTTCAGACCCGGAACTCGGTGAGGGAGCGGAACGAGGAGACCCGCATGGCGATGTCGTCGCGCGACAGGGCCTCCAGGCGCTCCGTGCTGAACGCCTCGACCGTGAAGGAGGCGATCGCGCTCCCGTACATCGTGGCAAGCCGGTAATCCCTCTCGGCGAGCTCCCTGGTTCCCCGGGACGCGAGGTATCCCATGAAGCCGCCCGCGAAGCTGTCCCCCGCGCCGGTGGGGTCGAATATGGTCTCCAGGGGGTACGCCGGGGCGGCGAAGATCTCCCCGTCGGACAGGTGCAGCACGCCGTATTCCCCCCGCTTGATCACGACGCGCTTCGGCCCCATGTCCATCAGCATCCGGGAGGCCCGCACGAGGTTGAACTCCCCGGTGAGCTGGCGCACCTCGGCCTCGTTGATGACGAGGACGTCGACGTTCCGCACGACTTCCCGCAGAAGCTGCGGGCTCTTCTCGATCCAGAAGTTCATCGTGTCGAGGGCGACGATCCTCGGGTTGCGGACCTGGGCCAGGATGTCGAGCTGGAGGCGGGGATCGATGTTCCCGAGGAAGACGTAGGGCGTGTCCCGCCATTCGGCCGGGAGGTCCGGCACGAAATCCCTGAACACGTTCAGGTCGGTGCGGACTGTATGCGCCGTGTTCAGGTCGTATTCGTAGTAGCCCTTCCAGTGGAAGGTCTCGCCGTCCGCGATCTTCAGCCCCCGCAGGTCGATCCCCCGGGAGGAAAGCTTGTCGATGGTCCGTCTGGGGAAGTCGCGCCCGACGACGGATACGAGCCGCACGGGGGCGAAATAGCTCGCCGCGATGGAGAAATAGGTGGCGGACCCGCCCACGACCTTCTCCACCTCCCCGAACGGGGATTTGATGCTGTCGAACGCCATCGACCCGACGACCAGAAGGCTCATCGCCCCACCCCCGCGACCTTTTCGGTTTCCTGCCCGCAGACTCCCCCGCCCGGCGGCGCCGGTCAGAAGGCGATCGGCTCCCCGGGACCGGGCACCTGCGGGCTCCAGCCCAGCCGGGACTTCATGGTCCCGGCGAACTCCAGCGACACGGACTCCTCGCCGTGGGTCACCAGGACCGTCCCGGGCTCCTGCTTGAAGGCGCCCGCCCAGGCCAGCAGGTCTTCCCGGTCGGCGTGGGCCGACAGCCCGCCGATCGTGTAGACGTCCGCCGCCACCGCGATGTCCTCGCCCAGCACGTTCACCCGCTTGGCGCCGTCGACGATCTTCCGCCCGAGGGTCCCCTGCGCCTGGAACCCGACGATCACCACGCTGCTGTCCTTGCGCCACAGGTTGTGCTTCAGATGGTGCTTGATCCTCCCCGCGGTGCACATCCCGCTGCCGGCCATGATAACCGCCCCGCCCCGCAGCGAGTTCAGCGCCATCGACTCCTGGGTGTCCCTGGTGAAGACGACCTTGAGGGCGTCCGGGTTGGCCAGCCACCACTCCCGGAGGTCTTTCGCCTCCTCGTCGAACGTCTTGTCGTTGCGCATGGTGATCTGCGTCGCCTCGATCGCCAGCGGAGAGTCGACGTAGACCGTGACCCCCTTGATGCGCTCCTTCCGGGTGAGGTCGGCCAGGACGTAGAGGACGTCCTGGGCGCGCCCCACGGCGAAGGCGGGGATGATGACGTTGCCCCCCTTCCGCCGGAGCGTGTCGTTCAGGGCGTGGGCGAACTCGTCGAGCGACTCCTTCATCCCCTTGTGGACGCGGTTGCCGTACGTCGACTCCATGACGACGAGGTCGGCGCGGTCGACCGTCGCGGGGTCGCGGACGATCGGCAGCCCCTTGTGCCCCAGGTCGCCGCTGAATACCAGCCGCCGGGAACGGCCGTCGTCCCGCACGTCGACGACCACGATCGCCGACCCGAGGATGTGCCCCGCGTCGAGGAAGGTGGCGGTGATCCGCTGCCCCGGATCGACGGAAGCCCCGTACGGGACCGGCCTCAGGCGGTTCGCCACGGCGCGGGCATCGGCCTCCGTGTAGAGGGGCGTCACGAGACGCTTCCCGCCGCGCTGCCGCTTGCGGCTCTCCCATTCCGCCTCGCGCTCCTGGATGTGGCCGGAGTCGGGCAGCATGATGTTCATGAGGTCGGCCGTCGCGGGCGTGCAGTGGATCGTGCCGCGGAAGCCCTCCTTCACCAGCTTGGGAAGGAGCCCCGTGTGGTCGATGTGCGCGTGGGTGCACAGGACGAAGTCGATCGTCGAGGGGACCACGGGGAACTTGCGCGCGTTCCTGCGGTCGCTGTCGCCGCCGCCCTGGAACATGCCGCAGTCGACCAGGAAGCGGCTCTTCTCCGTCTGGACCAGGATGCACGACCCGGTGACTTCCCGGGCCCCTCCGAGAAAGGTCAGGTTCATGCCGCCGGCACCATCCTTGTCAGGATTCCCGAAACGACGGAGATGAGTATGGAGCCCGCCACCGCGCCCCAGAAACCGTTCACATGGACGCCCGGCACGATCGCGGTCACCAGCCACAGGAGCAGCCCGTTGATGACGAGCAGGAAGAGCCCCAGCGTGACCACCGTGAGCGGCAGGGTGAGGACCACGAACAGCGGGCGGACGACGGCGTTCACCAGGCCGAGGACGAACGCCGCGGCCAGCGCCGCCATCACGGTGTCCACCCGGACGAGGCCCGGGAGCAGGTAGCCGATCAGCAGCATCGCGACGGCGGTCGCGCACATCCGGATGAGGAACGGCACGTCGGTCACCTCCCTTTGTCGTTGCGCCCTTTCATTCCCTTTCAGCCGCTGCCCGAGGACTTGGCGGTCTTCCTCAGACGGACCATCATCTCGTCGAACGAGTACCTGGAGAGCATGTCCGTGAACTGGGAGCGGTAGTTGTTGACGAGGCTGACCCCCTCGATGACGATGTCGTAGATGCGCCACTCGGACCCCTCTTTCAGGACCCGGTAGTTCACGGAGTATTCCTCGCCCTTTGTCGTGACGATCATCGAGCGCACCTCGGCGTAGGGGAGGTCCAGCACCTCCTTGCCGAAGACGACCTTCTCCCCCTTGTACCCCTCGATCTTCGAGGCGTAGGAGTTCTCGAGCAGCTCCTGGAACACCGCGATGAACTCCTGCCTCTCCTGCGGGGTCCGCGTCCTCCAGTTGACGCCGAGGGCGCGGCGCGACATCTCCTCGAAATTGAAGCGGGGGTAGATCTCCTTCCGGAGCAGGGCCCGCCGCTCCTGCTTCTTCGCGTCCCCCTGCAGTTCGGCGCGCATGAGGATGGCGATCCCCCGGTCGATCGTCCCGCGGATCTGGTCGGACGCCTCGCCGCCGCGCGCGGCGGCCGGGACGCAGAGCGCCAGGCACAAAAGCAGCGACGCCCATTTCGCACGCGTCATTTCGCGTCCCCCCCGCCCTCGGCCTTCCCGTGGATGAACTGCCCGATCAGCTTCTCGAAGTCCACCGGCGGCTCGGTCTCCCGGAGCTTCCCGCCCGGGGGGATCAGCCGGTCGGAGCCGCCCGGGGAGATGCTGATGTACTTGTCGCCGATCAGCCCCCGGGTGCGGATGGACGCGATCGCGTCCTCCTGCAGGGGGATGTCCTTGCGGACCGCCATCCGGACGACCGCCTTGTAGTCGCGGATCTCGATCGACTCGATCGTCCCGATCTCCACCCCGGCGATCTCGACGCCCGCCCCGTTTTTCAGCCCCTGCACGGAGGTGAACTCCGCCGTCACGGGAACCTTGTCGCCCCTCCCGATCTCGACGTTCCCCAGCCGGATCGACAGCCAGCCCAGGCAGGCGATCCCGACCATCATGAACAGCCCGACCGCCGTTTCCATTTTCAGGTCTCTCATCCCTTGCGCTCCCGTTTCCGCTCACACCAGCCGGATGGGGCCCTCGTCGGCCCCGTCCACCAGCTGGCGCACGAACGGATTGCTCGAGTTCCTCACATCGTCCGGCGCACCCGTCTCGACCACCTTCCCGCCGTGGACCACGGCGACATGGTGGCAGTACTGGAAGATGTCCGGGATGTCGTGGCTGACCATCACCATCGTGAAGCGGCTCTCCTCGTACGTCCGGCAGATCAGGTTCAGGATCGAATTCCGTATGATCGGGTCCAGCCCGGTGGTGGGCTCGTCGTAGAGGATGACCTCCGGGCCCAGCGCCAGCGCCCGGGCCAGGGCGACGCGCTTCTTCTGCCCGCCCGAGAGNNTCGTCGAACAGGATGATCTCCGGGCCCATGACGACCGCTCTCGCCAGGGCGGCCCGCCGCATCATCCCGCCGGAGAGCTCGTCCGGGTACTTGCCGTCCGCGCCCTCCAGCCCCACGGTCCGCAGGATCCTCAGGACCCGCTCCCGGATCTCCCCCTCGGGCAGATCCGTCTTCTCGCGCAGCGGAAACGCCACGTTCTCGAAAACGGTCAGCGAGTCGAAGAGCGCCCCCGACTGGAACAGCATCCCGAACCGCTTCCGGACCTCGTAGAGCTCCTTCTTCGACAGGAGGTTGATGTCCGTGCCGTCGACGACGACCTGCCCCCGGTCGGGCCGCAGCAGGCCGATCATGTGCTTCAGCAGCACGCTCTTCCCTGCCCCGGAGAGGCCGATGATCGCCGTGATCCGCTCGCGGGGGATGTCGAGGGTGACGCCGTCGAGCACCTTCTTACCGTCGAACGTCTTCTCCACGCCGACGAGCCGCAGGATCGGCTCCCCCCCTCCCCTCGTTTCCGGGCGAACCCGGGTCTGTCCGTTCGGGCCGTCCGCCATCTATATGAGGACCGAGGTCAGGAAGTAGTCGCAGACGAGGACCAGCACGGAGGACTGCACCACGGCCGAGGTCGTGGCGTTGCTGACACCGACCGCGCCCTTGCGGACGTAGTACCCCTTGAAGGTGCAGACCCATCCCACGATGAGGGCGAACGCCAGCGACTTCCAGATCCCGTTGGTGACGTCCACGAGGTCCACGGCGGACTCCATCTGCCCGAAATAGGCGCCCGCGTTCAAGCCCAGGAGCTTCACCCCCACCAGGTACCCGCCATAGATCCCCACCACGTCGAAGATCGCCGTGAGAAGCGGCAACGACAGGAGGAGCGCGGCAATGCGGGGCGACACGAGGAAGCGGACGGGGTCGATCCCCATCGTCTCGAGGGAGTCGATCTGCTCCCGGATGCGCATGATGCCGATCTCCGCCGTCATGGCGGAGCCGGCCCGGCCGGTGACCATCAGGGCGGAGAGCACGGGGCCGAGCTCCCGGATGAGGGAGAGCGCGACCGTGGGGCCAAGCCACCCCTCCGCACCGAACTTCCGGAGCGTGATGTACCCGTGGAGCGCGAGCACCATCCCGGTGAACGCGGCGGTGAGCGCGATGACGCCCAGGGACCGCACCCCCACGAAGTGGACCTGGCGCACTATGTTCCGGAGCCGGTAGGGGGGCGTCACGGCCCGGCCGAGGGAGGTGCCCAGGAACAGCCCCATCTTTCCGAGGTATCGCGTGATGCGGATCGCCCAGGACCCCATCGAGTCCGCGACCGCCAGGGCTTTCATTGCGCACATAAGACCATTAGAATACCGGGAATGTCCGCGATTTGCCAACCCCCCGGAGGGAAACGATGACCGCCCGCCCTCTCCGCCTCCTCGCCGCGGTTTTCCTCGCGGCGCTGCTTCTGGTGTCGCCGGCGCCCTCCCCGGCCGCGGACAACGTCGCCGCCACGACCGACAACGCCGTCCTCCCGATCGACAACCCCGCCGCCCTTCCCGAGGCGACGGACAGCGGAACGGCCGCGGCCGACGAAAATTTCCGCGAGCCCTCCTTCGGCGAGGAGCCCGCTGCGCCGGTCCGGATCGCCGACCCGATCGAGCCCTTCAACCGGGCGATGTTCGTGTTCAACGACAAGGCGTACTACTGGGTCCTGAAGCCCGTGGCCAAGGGGTACAACCTCGTCGTCAACGAGGACATCCGCGTCTCGGTGCGCAATTTCTTCTCGAACCTGTCCACCCCCGTGCGGGTCGCCAACCACCTGCTCCAGGGGGAGTTGCGCGCCGTCGGCACCGAGCTGGCCCGGTTCGCCATCAATTCGACGACGGGGATCCTGGGGCTGTTCGACACCGCGCGCGACAACTGGGGCATCCGGAAAAGGGACACGGACCTGGGGCTGACGCTCGGGAAATACGGCCTCGGCCATGGGATGTATCTGGTTCTGCCGCTGCTGGGGCCTTCCTCCCTGCGGGACGGCGTCGGGTCGTTCGGGGATTCGTTCCTCGAGCCGCTCTCGTACGTCGACCCGGACGAGGCCGCCATCGGGCTGAAGGCCTACAAAGAGGTGAACAAGCTGTCCCTGCGACTCGGCCAGTACGAGGAGCTCACCGACGCCGCCGTGGATCCGTACGTGGCGGTGAGGGATTTCTACATCCAGAACCGCGAAAGCGCAAAAAGGGGGCGGATCCGGGACATCTGGTGAAAAAGGACGCCGTTCGGGGCCCGGGTTGACGAAGCGGCGCGATCTCTTGTATGGTTTGGTGGCTTTCAGTCTTATCCCGGCGGAGGCGCGAGGCGATGGGGAACATCGGAACCTACGAGGAAACGAGGAAGAACTTCCAGTGGAACGTGCCGGAAAACTTCAACTTCGGCCGGGACGTGGTCGACCGGTACGCGAAGGACCGGACCAAGCTCGCGTTCTTCTATGAAGACGTCAAGGGGCGCAGGGCGAAATATTCCTTCTGGGAGGTGAGCCGCCTTTCCAACCGCGTCGGGAACATGCTCCGCGACCTGGGCGTGAAGAAGGGCGACCCGATCCTCGTCCTGCTCCAGAACGTCCCCGAATGGTTCTTCACCGTCGTCGCCGGCAACAAGATCGGCGCCCTGGTGATCCCCTGCTCCGACCAGCTGCGCCCCAAGGACCTGGTCTACCGCGCGCTCCACTCCGGGGCCCGCACCATCATCAGCTGGGATGCCAAGACGGCGGAGGTCGACGAGATCCGGCGGGACTGCCCCGACCTCGTGAACTTCATCTGCATCGGCGAGAAGCGGGAGGGATGGATCTCCTTCGACGAGGAGGTGGCCAAGGCCTCCCCGCAGCTCGATATCGTGGACAACAAGGCCTCCGACCCGGCGCTGGTCTACTACACCTCCGGGACCACCGGGAACCCGAAAGCGGTGCAGCACAGCCACTTCTACACCGGCGCCCATTGGGTCACGGGGAATTACTGGCTCGACCTGCGGCCCACGGACCTCATCTGGTGCATCGCCGGGACCGGCTGGGCCAAGGCCGCGTGGAGCGTCCTGTACGGCCCCTGGAACAACGGGGCCGCGAGCCTGGTCGTGAACGCGCCCTTCGACCCCAAGCGCGCGCTGTCGCTCATCGAGGAGTACGAGGTCACGGTGCTGTGCGCCCCCCCTACCGCCTACAGGACCTTCGTGAAGGAGTACCTCGGGAAATACAAGGTCCCGAACCTCCGCCACTGCGTGGGGGCCGGGGAGCCGCTGAACCCCGAGGTCATCAAGACGTGGAAGGACGCCTTCGGGCTCACCATCCACGACGGGTACGGGCAGACCGAGACGATCAACCTGGTGGCGAACTTCGCGGGCATGCCCGTGAAGCCCGGCTCGATGGGGCTTCCCGTGCCGGGGCACGAGGTCGCGGTCATCGACGAGTCGGGGAACGAGGAAGCGCCCGGCGAGGTCGGAGAGATCGCGCTGAAGGGCCGCCCCCCTTCGATGTTCATGGGGTACTGGAAGGACGAGAAGCTGACGAAGGAATGCTTCCGGGGAGACTGGTACCTCACCGGCGACCGGGCGTACCGGGACCACGACGGCTACTTCTTCTTCGTGGGGCGGGGCGACGACGTCATCATCTCCTCCGGCTACCGCATCGGGCCGTTCGAGGTGGAGAGCGCCCTGATCGAGCACCCGTCGGTGGCGGAGTCCGCGGTGGTCTCCTCCCCCGACCCGATCCGCGGCGAGATCGTGAAGGCCTACGTCGTGCTGCGCCCCGGTATCCCGCCGACCGAGGCGCTGAAGAAAGAGCTCCAGGCGCACGTGAAGAACGTGACCGCGCCCTACAAGTACCCGCGCGACATCGCCTTCGTGACGGACCTCCCGAAGACCACCTCCGGGAAGATCCGCCGGGTGGAGCTGCGGGCGCGCGAGTGGAAGAAGGGCCCGGGGTGATCCGCGGCGTCATCTTCGACTTCGGGAACGTCATCTGCTCCTTCGACGTCGGGAGGTTCCTCGCGCGCCTGAACGCGTGGTCGGGGCTGCCGGTCGGAACGCTCCGGGAGAAGGTCTACGGGTCGGGGCTGCATTCGCGGTACGAGCGCGGCGACGTCACGTCCGGCGAGTTCCAACGGCTCGTGGAGGAAATGACCGGCGCAGCCGTCCCGGCCGATGAGTTCGCGCGGGGGTTCACGGACATCTTCACCCCCATCGAGAGCACCCGGGCGCTCATCCGCGGCCTCAAGGGGAAGTTCCGCCTCGGGCTGCTCTCCAACACGAACGAGATCCATTTCCGGCGGTTCATCCGGAACGAGCCGGTCTTCCCGCTGTTCGACACCGTCACCCTGTCCTACGAGGTCCGCGCGCTGAAGCCCGACCCCGCGATCTACAGGGACGCGCTCGGCAAGCTCTCCCTTCCGCCGGGGGAGTGCGTCTACATCGACGACATCGAGGAATACGCGGAAGGGGCGAAGGCGGCCGGCATCCGCGGGATCCGGTTCACCGGGGGGGAGCGACTCCTCGCGGACCTCGCGGGGATGGGGGTCTTCCCGGCCGGGCCGGGGGCGGCCTAGTCCGGGCCCGGCTCCGGGGCGCGGCGCGTCGCCCGATCGACGATTGCCGGCGGCCTGAAGCCGTCGCGGTCGGGGGTCACCCGGAGGTCCTTCAGCCTGCGCGCGCCCGGCAGCACCCGCGACTCGTACGATCCCGCCGCGTCGTTGTACGCCGAGACCGCCTTGTCGAGCCCGTCCCGGATGCGCGCGAAGTGCTCCGTGAACTTCCCGAGGCGGTCGTAGATCTCCTTCCCCGTCCGGCTGATCTCCTGCGCGTTCTCCGCGATCTCCTCCTGGCGCCAGCCGTAGGCCACGGCCTTGAGCAGGGCGATGAGCGTCGTGGGGGTGGCGAGGATGACCCGCATGCCGGCGCCGTGCTCGATCAGCCCCGGGTCCTGCTCCAGCGCCGCGCTGAAGAACGTCTCGCCGGGAAGGAACAGTACCGCGAACTCGGGCGCGGGGGAGAACTGCTCCCAGTACCCCTTCGACGCCAGCGCGGAGAGGTGGGCCCGCACCTGCCGGGCGTGGTCTTTGAGCCTCGCCGCCCGGATCGCGTCGTCCTGCGCCTCGACCGCCTCGAGGTACGCCGAAAGCGGGGCCTTCGCGTCCACCACGATGTTCCGGCCGTTGGGGAGCCGCACGACCATGTCGGGCCGAAGGCGCCCCTCCTCCGTCGAGCGGCTCTCCTGCTCCACGAAGTCGCAGTGGGCCAGCATCCCCGCGATCTCGACGACGCGCTTGAGCTGGACTTCCCCCCACCGGCCGCGGACCACGGGCGACCGCAGCGCCTTCACGAGGTTCGAGGTCTCCTCCCGCAGGCGCCCCTGCGTGTCGGACAACGAGCGGATCTGCTCCGCCAGGGCCGCCTCGGCCGCGGCCCGGGCCTTGTCGAGCTCCGCGATCCTCGAATCGACCTTCCGCAGCGATTCCCCCATCGGTACGAGGAGGGCGTCGATCGCCTGCCGCCGCATCTCCAGGTCGCCCCTGGCGCCCTCCTGGTACTTCTCGAGCGTCGCCTTCGCCAGCTCGAGGAACGACCGGTTGTTGCCGCTCAGCGCCTCGGCGGAGAGCGCCTGGAAGGCCTCCTTCAGCTTCTCCCGCGACTCGGACAGCAGGGAGAGCTTCTCCTCCGTGAGCCGCTCCTGGCCCCGGAGCCGCTCCGCGAGCGTAGCCACCTGGCCGGCGCGCAGGAACCAGCCGGCGGCGATCCCCGCCGCGAGCGCGGCCAGCGCGATGAGGGCAACGATGGTGGTCGTCACGGGTCCGTCGCCCGCCTTTCTACCGGTTCACGGTCACGATCTCGATCTCCATCCGGTCGCCGCTCGCGGGGGCGTCGATCCGGGAATGCGCGGATACGAACTCCCCGCCGCGCGCCCGGACGAGCGTGCCGGCCCCCAGCGCCTCGAGCCGCGAGTAGAACGCGTCCCGGTCCGCGAACGCGGCGCCGCCCAGGTCGTAATAGTCGATGCGGGCGGAAGAGGTGTTCACGGTCAGGCCGAGGATCGACAGCGACGTCGGGCGGACCCAGGAGGAAACGGGCCCCTGGAGGCCGGCCCTGCCGGCCGTCCCGTCGATGCGGTCGACTCTCGCGGCCTCCACGATCCCGGAGGCGGCGGAGCCGTCCAGCCGGCCGATCACCCGCACGATGTCGCCGGGGCCCAGGCTCGACAGGCCGAAACCCTCCCGGGCGCCGCCCTTCGGGTCCCGGAAGAGGGTGAACCGGTCGGTCTCCACCGTCTTCCCGAGGAGGGTGATCGTGTTGTCGGCGGCGTCGGACAGATCCTCCGGCGCGCCCTCCAGGAGGACATCGAGCACCCTCAGCACGACGACGGAGCGCGCCCGCACGGACGCGCCGCCCGAACCGCTCAGCGTCCCCTCGACCCGCACCTTCTTCCGGAGGCCGAAGGCGTCGCCGGAGGGGGCGACTTCGCTTTCCACGGCGGCCGTCCCGCCCGGGACGGTCATCGCGAAGGACGCGGCGCCGCCGGAGAGCACGTACCCCTCCAGCACGACGCGGTCCGACGTTTCGCCGAGGTCCGCGTCGATCACCGCGACCCTGTCGCCGGCACGATCGGTCCGCAGGGTCCCGGACCCGCCGACGGCGTCCAGGTAGCCGCGGACGTCCACGACCAGCCCGTTCGCGAGCCCCGTCCCCGGCCAGTCGACCCTGCCGTCCGACGGGATCCCCGCGTAGCTCACCCTCTGGGCCCCGATGCGGAAGGAACGGGACGCGGCGTCGAACTCCGCGATCGTACCGCGCAACTGCGCGTCGTCGTCGTCGACGACGTTGTCCTGCACCCGCGCGATGTAGGCCGCGTGGATGGTCCCGTTGTCCTCCGTGCCGCCGTGGACCTCCAGCCCGGGGCGGCGGCCATCGTCCTGCAACTCCTTCAGTCCGTCGAGGCCGATCTCGCCTCCCCCGATGTCCACGATGACGGTCGCCGGGGTCACGAGCACCGTCTGGCCGAGCACGCGGATCGTGTTGTTGTCTAGCGCCACGCCGTCGTCGTCTACGGGGCCGCGCACCTCCCGCTCGATCGCGACGGACGCCGCCGCGCCGCGCGCGTAATCCGTTCCGATCGACCCGCGGACGGTGACCGCCATCCCCGCGACGATGTCGCCGATTCCCCGCCCCCGGTCGTCCGCGACCGTGGTGGAGGCGTTGTCGGTGAATTCCGTCCCCGCGACCCGGAGGCTGCCGAACCCCGCGACCGTCCCGGCCGCGAAGCCGTCGACGTCCTCGTCGGAAGGCCCGTAGCGGGAGAGGTCGACGTTCGGGCACGCGGCAAGGAGCAGGGTCGAAAGGAGGACGAGGAGCGCCGCGCCGACCCTTCCCCCCGTCATCCGGTCCTCGCGATCTCCTGGTCGATCCTTCCTTCCCGGATGCCGGTCAGGATCCCCTTGTGCTGCCAGCGCACCTTCTCGGAGATCGCATCGTGGGAAGCCCCCCGGACGCCGAGCTCCGCATAGCCGTTCTCCCGGGAGAACACGACCCGCCCTTCGAGGAACACCAGCGTCTGGACGATCGCCTTCTCCGTGCCCAGGTCCTCCGTCTGGACCTGGAGGGTCCGGCCGCCGCGCACGATCACCTCGTTCAGGCAGACGCGGGAAGCGGAAACGCCCGAAGGCCTCCCCTCCGCCCGCAACGGCGGCTCCTCCGGAGTCGGGGCGCCCTGGGACCCGGGTTCCGCGCGCGGGGTCTCCGCGACGATGCGCCGGGCGATCTCCACGAAGGGAGCGGCCGCGGCGTCGGGGCCGGAGATCACGACGGGGGTCATCGTCCGGACCGACTTCTCGATCTCCGGGCTGCGCGGGATGCCGCCGAGGAACGGGAGGTCGACCTGGAGGTACTGCCGGGCGATGCCGGCGAGCGCCCGGTGCACCTTCTCCCCTTCGGTCCCGATCGCGTTGTTCACGATGAGCCGCAGGTTCATCTCCCCGACCAGCGCGCAGACCTTCTCCGCGGCTTCCCCGTCCACGTCCCGCATCGATTCCACGACCTCTTCGATCTTGCGGACCTTCCCGGCGCCGCTGCCGGAAAGGAGCGCCGACAGCGGCTCCTTGACGGACGGGTTCCCGCTGAAGGCGGACAGGATCTTGCGGCGGACCGCCAGCTTCAGGAACTCGTAGCCGCTCAGGATGGCGGTGGGCTCCGGCGTCGTCACGAGGATGCCGAAGTCGGCCATGTTGAAGAAGTCGAGGTTGTTGAAGGTGGCGCCGGCGCCGATGTCGACCAGGATGTAGTCGGCCGGCAGCTTGCCGATCGCCCGCAACATCCGCTGCTTCCGCGCGTGCCCGGGGTTGGCGAGGTCGATGAAGTCGGTCGCGCCGCAGATGAGGTGGAGCGTCCGGATCGGCGTCGGGACCAGGAGGTCCTCGATCGTCCCGACCGTCTTTCCCACGAATTCGTTCAGCGTGAGGGGCGGATGCTTGATCCCGAACAGGGTGTGGACATTGGCGCCCGCGAGGTCTGCGTCCACGAGGACGACCTCGTGCCCCTCCCGGGCGAGCGCGCACGCGACGTTGACGGAGACGAGGCTCTTGCCGACGCCCCCCTTCCCGCCGCCGACCGCGCAGATCATCCCCTGGATGTTTTCCATCCGCTCGATTTTATTACCGGAACGCAATGTATACAAGAATCGTTCGATCCCGGTGTAGGATATTTGCCATGTCCGTGATCCTGGATGCGTTCGCCAACCGGCGCATTTTCTTCGTTCTCCTCCTCGGATTCTCCTCCGGCATCCCGCTGGCGCTCACCGGGACCACCCTCCAGGCGTGGATGGCGACGGAAAAGGTGGACCTGGCGCTGATCGGCGCCTTCTCGCTCGTGGGGCTCCCATACACGATCAAGTACCTCTGGTCCCCCCTGATGGACCGCTTCGTCCCGCCGTTCCTGGGCCGCCGCCGCGGCTGGATGCTGGTGACCCAGGCGGCGCTGTTCGCCGCCGTCGCCGCGATGGCGTTCTCCCAGCCGAAGGCGCACCCCGGGGCGCTCGCCCTCCTCGCCCTCCTCGTCGCCTTCTGCAGCGCGAGCCAGGACATCGTGATCGACGCCTACCGCACCGATATCCTGCTCCCGGAGGAGCTGGGGCCCGGAGCGGGGGTCCACATCCTCGGGTACCGGGTCGCCATGCTCACCTCGGGGGCGATCGCGCTGATCCTCGCCGACCGCCTGCCGTGGCGCACCGTCTACCTCCTCATGGCGGGGTCGCTGGCCATCGGGATGGCCGCGTCCTTCCTCGCGCCGGAGCCGGTGTTGCCGCCCAAATCCCCCCGGACCCTCAGGGAGGCGGTGGTCGAGCCGTTCCGTGAGTTCCTCGGCCGGGAAGGGGCCGTCGCGATCCTGCTGTTCATCGTCTTCTACAAGCTCGACGTCGTGATGGCCACCGCGCTGACCACCCCGTTCCTGCTCGAGCTGGGGTTCACCAAGACCGACATCGGCGCAGTGACGAAGGGGCTCGGGATGATTTCCACGATCGTCGGGACGCTGGCAGGCGGGGCCGTCGTCGCGAAGATCGGGATGAAGAGGTCCCTCTGGGTCTTCGGCGTCCTACAGTCCGTCTCCACCCTGACCTTCTACGCCCTGGCGAAGCTCGGCTACCACTACCCGATGATGGTGGCGGCGATCGGGATGGAGAACCTGTGCAGCGGCATGGGGACGGCGGCGTACGCGGCGTTCCTGATGAGCCTGTGCGACCGGCGCTTCACGGCCACGCAGTACGCCCTGCTGACCAGCCTGATGGCGGTGACGCGCGTGGTGGTCGGCGCCCCGACGGGGGCCCTCGCGAAGGCCTACGGTTGGCCGGCGTTCTTCATCCTGTCCGCGCTGGCGGCGATCCCCGGGCTTTTGCTGCTTCTCCGGTACGACCGGTGGAGCGCGCCCCTTCAGTCGAAGTCGGAGTAGATCTCCCCGAAGTTCAGCCCCAGGTACTGCGCTTCCTGCTCCTGCCGGTAGATGTTCCCCTTGGCGAACTGCAGGTCCTGGCTGATGCTCCCGTTTCGGATCCCCGCGTACGCCTCGACGAACGCCGCGAGCTGGTCGGCGCGCTTGACGAGCTCCCCGTCCTTGGGGTTGAAGGCGTCGTCGTTGTACCTCTCGTGGATCTCCGCCGCCGGGGCGGGCCGGACCTTCCCTTCCTCGGTGACGAAGTTCTCGAACTCGTTCTCGGCGAACATCCGGAAGTCGGAGTGCCAGCTTTCCGGAAGCAGGCCGTACACCTCCTTGTCGAGCATCTCCTTCTCGTACCCCTTGATCAGCTCGGACAGCCCCTCGACGGACCGCTTCACGGGGGAGATGATGTCGCGCGTGAGGACCTCCGGGAGGTCGTGGAACAGCCCCGTGAGAAAGTTGTTCACGCAGCGGCGCGGGCACGCCCTGATCTCGAGCGAGAAGAGGTAGGAGAGGATCGCCACGTAGAGGGAGTGGCCCAGGACCGAGGTCTTCGGGATCCGGTGGAGGTGGGCCCACCGCGACTGGAACCGCAGCTGGCCGCACAGGTCGATGAAGTTCCGGAACCGCCGCTCTCCGTTGAGAAGCTCGATCCCCTTGAGGTCCCCGAACATCCCGACCTTCCGGTCGAGGTCCGCCCGGATGTCGTCGATCTCGTACCCGCCGGGATTGGCCCGCTCGACGATCCGGAACTCCCAGCGGGTGGCGTAGAAGTGGGCCGCGCTCAGGATCCGCTTCTCGATCGCCCCCTCGCCCTCGACGAAATGGTCCTGGTACCGCCGGCAGAACGGCTTCCCCAGCGGGGAGATGACCGGGCGCAGCTCCCCGTACACCCAGTCGTTGAGCTGCTTGTACTTCTTCGTGTCGGCCTTGATCTTGTAGTAGATCTGGGGCTTCAGGTCCGTGATGACGATCCGCTGCAGCAGCTCGAAGATCCCCGCCTCGATCATCTTCTGCCACGGGACCGGGTTCCCCGCCTCCTCCTCGAACCGGGCGAGGAAGTGGGCGATGATCATCTTGTGCGCCTGCTTGTCGAGCTCGATCAGCTCCACAGGGCGGATCTTGTCGTTCCACCGCTGCATGTACGCGGCGTCGAACAGCTTGAGGAGGAGCGCCTTGCGGATCACGGCTGGTCCCGGTCCACCAGGGTGATCTCGATCCGCCGGTTCTTCGCGCGCCCTTCCGGCGCGGCGTTGTCGCCCACCGGCTTCCATTCCCCGTAGGCGATCGCCGAGAGCCGGTCGGCGGGAATCCCCTGCTTCTGCAGGAAGCGGGTCACGTTGATCGCTCGCGCCGCGGACAGCTCCCAGTTCGTCGGGTACCTCTTCTGCAGGGAAGGCGAGATCAGGACGTTGTCGGNNCGGCCTTGCCCGAATCGAAGAGGATCGAGTCGACCATGTTCACGGAGAGCTTCCCCTTGAGCTCCGAGATCGTGACCTGCCCCCGCTCGATCTCCGTCTTCATCTTCGCGAGCAGGTCCTCGTAGGTGGAGCTGACCTTCTCGACCTCCTTCTCGACCTCCTTCTCCACCTTCCGGGCCTGCTCCTCCTTCGCCCGGGCGAGCCGGAGGTTCTCCTTCTCGAGCTCGGCCGCCTTCCCCCGCAGCTCGTCCCGCTCCTTCCGGACCATGCTCCCCTGTCCCGACGCGTAGTCCAGGTCCGCGGCCAGCTTGTCTCTCTGCCGCTTCGTCCCCGCCAACTCGGCCGCGAGCGCCTCGCGCTCGGCCTGCAACGCGGAGTACCTCTTCGCCAGATCGTCGGCTTCGTCCGCCTTTTTCTGGTAGGTGCTCTTCATCACCGTGCAGGAAGCGAAGGTCGCGACCAGCAATGCGGCAAGGACCGCGAAAGCGGCATGTCTCCTCATGACGAACCTCCGGGATTTTTCAAGGGACATGATACCAGAGAACGGAGAGGCCGGGCGTCAGCCGCCCAGCGCCTTGCGCACCTTCGCGGCGAATTCCGACGGAGTGAAGGGCTTCTCGATCAGCTCCCCTCCCTCGTCGAGGATGCCGTTGCGGCCGATGACGTCCGCGGTGTAGCCGGACATGAAAAGCACCCGGATCCCGGGCCGGTCGCGCCGGATCTCCTCCGACAGGGCGCGCCCGTCCATGCCCGGCATCACCACGTCGGTGANNTCACGCCTTCCGCGCCGTCGCGCGCCGCGATGACCGCGTAGCCGTTCGAATCGAGCACCCGGCGGACCAGGTCCAGCACCGCCGGGTCGTCCTCCACGAGGAGGATCGCCTCGCGCCCGCCGACGGAGCCTTCGGGGACGGGATCCGCGGCCCTCGGCGGCTCGCGCTTCACCTCGGGCAGGAGGATGCGGAACGTCGTCCCCCTCCCGGGCTCGCTATCCACCGAGACGTGCCCCCGGCTCTGGCTGATGATCCCTTCCACGCTGGCCAGCCCGAGGCCGGTCCCCTTCCCCTNNGTGAAGAACGGCTCGAAGATCTTCGGGATGATCCCCTTCTCCATCCCGACGCCCGTGTCCGAAACGTACAGCTCGACGTACCCCCCCGGCAGGAGGTTCGGGTGCTCCCGGACGAACGATTCGGGAAGGACGACCGATTTCGTCCCGATGACCAGCTTCCCGCCGTTCGGCATGGCGTCCCTGGCGTTGACC
>DCUH01000021.1 GCA_002327765.1 bacterium UBA2219
TCCGCGGCGTCAACGTCTTCCCGTCGCAGATCGAGACGGTGCTGATGGCGGTCGAGGGGGTGGAGCCGCACTACCAGCTCATCGTCACCCGCGAGGAGTCGCTCGACGTCCTCGAGGTGCAGGTCGAGGTGAACGAGTCGGTCTTCACCGACGCCGTGAAGGGGCTCGAGGGGCTCGCCCGCAAGGTGGAGCGCGAGATCAAGGACGTGCTCGGCGTCTCCTGCAAGGTCAAGCTCGTGGAGCCCAAGACGATCCAGCGCAGCGAGGGGAAGGCCAAGCGGATCATCGACCAGCGGAAAATCTGAAAAGGGGGGTTCCCATGAAGGTAGAGCAGATATCGATCTTCCTCGAGAACAAGTCGGGGCGGCTCGCCGAGGTCACCGGGACCCTGGCGAAGGCGGGGGTCAACATCCGGGCGCTGTCGCTGGCCGACACGGCGGACTTCGGGATCCTGCGCCTCATCGTGAACGACACCGAGAAGGCCAACAAGGTCATGAAGGAGAACGGGTTCACGGTGGCCAAGACCGAGGTGGTCGCCCTCGAGGTCCCGGACACCCCCGGGGGGCTTTCGGGGATCCTTTCCATCCTGGACAAGGCGGGGATCAACGTGGAATACATGTACGCGTTCGTCCAGCATTCCGGGGCCAACGCGATCATCATCTTCCGGTTCGACGAGCTGGACAAGGCGGCGCGGGTCCTGGTCGACGCGGGGGTCCGGGTCCTGAAAGCCGACGAGGTGTACGCGTTGTAATCGTCACGCTTCCGGGGGGGGCGCAGCAAGGGCGCGTCCCTCCCCGGGCGAAGGCTTCCGCAGGAACGCCGTCAGCACGATCGCGAGCCCGGCGATCGCCGCCGCCATGTAGAAGCTGATTGAGAACCCGCCCGCCCTCTGCGCCAGCATCCCCGCGATCGCGGGGCCCGACATCTGCCCCAGCCCGAAGATGAACGTGACCAGCCCCAGCGCCTCCGCCGCCCTGCCGGCGCCGACGTAGTCGCCCATCGCCGCCGCCATGATGGACGGGATGCTCCATGCGACCACTCCGAAGAAGCCGATGGACAGGTACAGGCCGGCGCCCGGGAGCCGCGCGGCGACGAGCAGGTAGGAGACGGCCTGAAGGGAAAAGACGACGATCAGCCCCGCCTTCCGGCCGAGCCGGTCGGAAAGCGTCCCGAAGACGGGCCCGGAGAACAGGCTCAAAAAACCGATCCACATCCAGAACGTCCCCGCAACGTTTTCCGGGAACCCCCACTCCTTGACCAGGACCGTGACGATGAACATGGTGTAGATGGGGTAAGTGAAGCCGAACAGGAAGTAGATGACCCCCAGGTAGTAGATGACCCCTCTCCGGTAGATGCTCGTCTCCTTCCCTGCCGTGCCGGGGGCGGGCCCGGGGACGGCTTCGCCCTCCCCCAGGGGGGCGAGCCCCCGCTCCTGCGGGCGGTTCCTCAAGAAAGCGTAGCCGACGCAGGCGACCAGCACCGTGATCCCGCCCAGGATCAGCCAGGAAATCCTCCACCCTTCCGCGCCGGCCCGCCGGTTGACGTACGGGATCAGGAACCCCGTGATCATGATGGCGAACCCGCTTCCGATGACGATGAATCCCGCTGCGCGCCCCCGCAGGCGGCTGCCGAACCAGGCGGAGACCAGCCCCATGATCGGGATGTTGGCGCCGGCGCTGCCGATCCCGGCGACCAGATACAGGAGAAGGACCGAGGGGAACCCGCCCGCGGCGCTCATGGCGGCCAGCGAGAACCCCACCGACAGCAGTGCGAAAAAGATGAATATTCTCGGTCCGGTACGGCCGCTGATCCGGGCGCTCAACAGCGCGGAGACGAGATAGCCGAGGAAGTTGGCCGTGCCGAGGAAGCCCATCTGGGAGTAGGTGAGGCCGAGCGAACCGGCCATCGAGGGGAGCAGCATCCCGAGCGCGAAGCGGCCGAAGCCCAAGGCGGCCATGACGCAAAGCGTGCCCGTGGAGACGACGACCCAGCCGTAATGGACCCGGCCTCCGCCGGGAGGGGAAGGAGGCATCTGAAGAAGAAATATAACATTGTTTAATGGAAAAGGAGATCTGTTGTAGACTCAATGGGAATCCTGTTTTAAGATACGAGGCGAAACCGCCATACCGGTTACCAATCCACGGGAGGAACGGGCAATGAGAAGGACGGGACTCGTTTTCGTATTTATTTTGGTTCTGCTGTCGGGTGCGGTTGCCTGGGCGGCGGAACCGATAAGGATCGGAGCGATCTTCTCGGTGACGGGCCCGGCGTCCTTCCTCGGCGAGCCGGAGCGCAACACCGTCAAGATGCTCGAGGAGGACATCAACCGGTCCGGGGGAGTCCTCGGACGTCCCGTCGAGTTCATCGTCTACGACGACGAGACGGATGCCACGAAAGCGGTCACGGCCGTCGATCGGCTGATCAAGAAGGACCGCGTGGTCGCCGTCATCGGACCGTCGACTTCCGGGAACACGCTCGCGATCATTCCCAAGATCGAGGAGGGGAAGATCCCGCTGATCTCCTGCGCGGCGGCGAAGAAGATCACTTCGCCTCCCCGCCCGTACATCTTCAAGGTCGCGCCGAGCGACCTCCTGGCGGCAAGGAAGATCTTCAGGGACCTCAAGAAGCACAACCTCGCCAAGGTCGCCATCATCACCGCCTCCGACGGCTACGGCGCCGGCGGGCGGGAGGACATGAAGGAGATCGCCCCCCAGATGGGCATCACCATCGTGGCGGACGAGGTGTACGGGCCGAAGGACACGGACATGACGGCTCAGCTGACGAAGATCAAGGGCACGGACGCGCAGGCGATCGTCTGCTGGGGCACCAACCCCGGCCCGGCGGTGATCGCCCGGAACCGGGTGCAGCTCGGCATCAAGACCCCCCTCTACATGAGCTCCGGCGTCGCCTCGAAGAAGTTCATCGAGCTGGCGGGGGCGGAGAACGCCGAGGGGATCCTGCTTCCGGCGGCGCGCCTCATCGTGGAGCCGCAGGTGCCGGCGGACCACCCGCAGAAGAAGGTCATATCTTCGTACATCAAGGAATATGAAGGGAAATACAAGCAGGCGGTCTCCACCTTCGGAGGCCACGCCCACGACGCCGTCCGGGTCCTCGTCCAGGCCATCCGGAACGCGAAGTCCACGGATCCGGCGGCCATCCGCGATGCCATCGAGAACGTCAAGGGGCTGCAGGGGACGTGGGGCGAGTTCAACTTCTCCCCGGAGGAGCACACGGGCCTGACGGAAGAGGCGTTCGTGATGGTGAAGATCGTCAAGGGCGACTGGGAGATGCAGAAATAAAAAACACGACCCTTCCTCGGGAAGGAACGGAGGAATAAATGATGAAGAAAGCGACCGCCTGCCTGCTCGCACTGGCCGCGCTCGTCGGCCTGGCGGCGACATCCGGCGCGGCGGAACCGATACGCGTGGGGGCCATCTTCTCCGTGACCGGCCCCGCGTCGTTTCTCGGCGAACCCGAACGCAACACGGTGAAAATGCTTGAGGAATCCATCAACAAGTCCGGCGGCGTCCTCGGACGCCCCGTGGAGATCATCGTATACGACGACGAGTCCGACGCCACGAAGGCGGTCACGGCCGTCGACCGGCTGATCAAGAAGGACCGGGTCGTCGCGGTCGTGGGCCCCAGCATCACGGGGAGCACGCTGGCGATCGTGCCTAAAATCGAGGAGGCGAAGATCCCGCTCGTGTCGTGCGCGGCGGCGAAGAAGATCGTCGAGCCGGTGAAGAAGTGGGTGTTCAAGACGCCGCAGAGCGACGCCCTGGCGGTGAAGAAGATCTACCAGCACGTCGGCAAGGCGGGGATCTCGAAGATCGCGATCATCACGGCGTCCGACGGCTACGGCGCCGCGGGGCGCGAGGAGCTGAAGGGCCTGGCGGCGGCCTCGGGGGTCACGGTCGTCGCGGACGAGGTGTACGGGCCGAAGGACACGGACATGACGGCCCAGCTGACGAAGATCAAGGGCACGGACGCGCAGGCGATCGTCTGCTGGGGCACCAACCCCGGCCCGGCGGTGATCGCCCGGAACCGGGTGCAGCTCGGCATCAGGACCCCCCTCTACATGAGCCACGGCGTCGCCTCGCCGAAGTTCATCGAGCTGGCGGGCGCGGAGAACGCCGAGGGGATCCTCCTCCCGGCGGGGCGGCTGACCTGCGAGCCGCAGGTGCCCGCGAACCACCCCCAGAAGAAGATCCTGTCCACCTACATCAAGGACTACGAGGCGAAGTTCAAGCAGCCGATCTCCACCTTCGGCGGCTACGCGTACGACGCGGTCCTGCTGCTCGTGCAGGCGATGAAGAACGCCAACTCCTCCGAGCCGGCGGCGGTCCGGGACGCCCTCGAGAAAATCAGGGGGTTCCACGCGACCACGGGAGAGTACAATTTCTCGGAGAAGGACCATAACGGCCTGACGGAAGAGGCGTTCGTGATGGTGCGCATCACCAAGGGCGACTGGGAGCTGCTCAAGTAGGGATGACCGCGGCCTCAGCGCTTCTGCAATACGTGATCTCGGGGGCGACGGTCGGCTCGACGTACGGGCTGGCCGCCCTCGGGTTCACGGTCATCTACAACACCACGGAAATCATCAACTTCGCCCAGGGCGAGTTTGTGATGCTCGGGGGGATGCTGGCGGTGTTCGCCCTGCGGTGGGGGGGCGTGCCGCTCCCGCTGGCGGTCCCGCTGGCCGTGCTCATCGTCACCGCCGTCGGCGTGCTGGTCAACCGGCTCACCATCCGGCCCGTGCAGGGGCGGTCGCCGCTCACGATGATCATCATCACCATCGGCGTTTCGATCCTGCTGCGCGGCGGAGCGATGCTGATCTTCGGCAAGGACACCTTCTCCCTCCCGGCGTTCTCGCAGGGCGGCCCGATAGACCTCGGGGGGGCCACGCTCCTGCCGCAGTCGCTTTGGGTCTTCGGGATCACGCTGCTCACCGTGCTCGGGATGAAGTTCTTCTTCGACCGGACGCTGACCGGCAAGGCGATGCTCGCCTGCGCCTGCGACCGAAAGGCCGCGTCGCTCATGGGAATCCACGTCGACTCCATGGTGACCCTCTCCTTCGCCTTCTCCGCGCTGGTCGGGGCGCTGGGCGGGGTGATCCTGGCGCCGATCACGCTGACGGCCTACGACGTCGGGATCCTCCTGGGCGTGAAGGGGTTCGCGGCGTGCATCCTCGGGGGGCTGGGGAACCCGTTCGGGGCGGTCGTCGGCGGGATCCTCCTGGGAATCCTCGAGTCGCTCGGCGCGGGGCTCGTCTCCTCCGGGTACAAGGACGCGGTGGCCTTCATCATCATGCTCGCCCTGCTGTTCTGGCGGCCGTCGGGGCTGTTCGGTTCGGCCCGGGCGGAGCGGGTCTGAAAGAGCGCCGTGAAGCTTCCGATGGACGGGCATAACGCGGGGCTCCTCGCATTCGCCGCGGCGGCGGCCGTCGTGCCGTTCCTCCTGCCCAACGACTACTACCTCACGGTCCTGATCGTCTCCGGCCTCTACACGATCCTCGCGGTCGGCCTGAACCTGCTGATGGGGTACGCCGGGCAGGCCTCCCTCGGGCACGCGGCCTTCTACGGGCTGTCGGCCTACACGACCGGCATCCTGACGGGCACGCACGGCTGGCCGGTGTGGGCGGGGATCGCCGCGGGGCTCGCGCTGTCGACGGCGGTCGCGTACCTCATCGCGGTGCCGACGCTCAAACTGCGCGGGAACTACCTCGCCATGGGGACGCTCGGTTTCGGGATCATCGTCTACATCGTCTTCAACGAGGCGACGGAGCTGACCGGCGGCCCCTCGGGCCTCACCGGCATCCCCAAGCTCAACGTGGCCGGAAAGGTCTTCTCATCGGACCGGGAGTACTACTACGTGGTCTGGGGAGCGGCGATCCTGCTGTTCCTCCTGGCGCAGAACCTCGTCCGGTCGCGCATGGGGCGCGCGCTGCGGGCGATCCACACCAGCGAGACCGCCGCCTCGGTGCTGGGTGTCGACACGCAGCGGTACAAGATCTTCGTCTTCGTCCTGTCCGCGTTCTACGCCGCCGTGGGGGGGGCGCTTTACGCGCACTATGTCACCTTCGTCTCCCCGAGCACCTTCTCCTTCGGCACCTCCGTCCTGCTGGTCACGATGGTGGTCCTGGGGGGGATGGCGTCGCTGTGGGGGGCGGTCCTCGGGGCGCTCTTCCTGACGTTCCTGCCGGAGTGGCTGCGCGCCATCGAGAACTTCGACATCCTGGTCTACGGGGCGATCCTCATCGCGTGCATGATGTTCCTCCCGGGGGGGCTCGCGGAGGGGGCGGAGAGGCTGTGGGGCGCGGCGGCGTCACTGTTGCGGCGCGCGGGCGCGGCGGGGCGCCCGGCGGGCGGGGGGAGCGCCGGTTGAGCGGGCAGGCCCACAAGGAGATGTACTTCCACGGGGACGGGATCTCCCTGCGCTTCGGCGGGGTGACCGCGCTCTCGGGGGTGGGGTTCCACGTCCGGCGCAACTCGCTGCAGGCGATCATCGGGCCGAACGGGGCGGGGAAAACCTCCCTGTTCAACGTGATCACCGGCTTCTACCGGATGGACGAGGGGGAGATCCACCTCGACGGGAGCCGGATCTCGGGGCTTGCACCCCACGTCGTCTCCCGGCACGGGATCGTGCGGACCTTCCAGAACCTCGAGATCTTCACCAACATGACGGTCCTCGAGAACGTCCTGACCGGGAGCCACCTGCTCGCCGGGTACGGCCCGCTCGACTTCTTCCTGCGCACGCGGAGGTTCTTCCGCGAGGAGCGCGAGCTGCGGGAGAGGGCGGAGGGGTGCCTCGACTTCGTCGGCCTGTCGGCGCACCGCGACCTGCCGGCGGGGCAGCTCCCCTTCGGGTCGCAGCGGCTGCTCGAGATCGCGCGGGCGCTGGCGGCCGAGCCGAGGGTCCTTTTGCTGGACGAGCCCGCGGCCGGCCTGAACATGAAGGAGACCTCGGCCCTGGGGGGACTGATCCGGCGGATCGTCGACCGCGGGATCACGGTGGTCATGGTGGAGCACGACATGGACCTCGTGATGCGGATCTCCGACCGGGTCCTGGTGCTGAACTACGGCGAGGTCATCGCCGGCGGGACCCCCGCGGAGGTCCAGAAGGACCCGGCGGTCGTCGCCGCCTACCTGGGGGAGGAGTAGCGTGCTGAGGGTCAAGAACCTCCAGGTCTACTACGGGATGATCCACGCGCTGCGCTCGGTGTCGCTCCACGTGAAGGAGAAGGAAGTCGTGGCGCTCATCGGCGCGAACGGCGCGGGGAAGACGACGCTGCTCTCCGCCGTCTCCGGCGTGGTCCGCGCATCGTCCGGCGAGGTGACGCTCGGCGGGAAGGCGATCACGCGGGAGCGCCCCGACCGGATCGTCCGGGACGGGATCGCCCACGTGCCGGAAGGGCGGCACATCTTCAAGCCGCTGTCGGTCGAGGACAACCTTTTGCTGGGGGCGTACCACCGGTACTCCCTGGCGAAGCGGTCGGCGGTCCGGCACGAGATCGACGGGATCTTCTCCCTCTTCCCGGTGCTGGCCGACCGGCGCAAGCAGGTGGCTGGGACGCTTTCCGGCGGTGAGCAGCAGATGCTGGCGATCGGGCGGGCGCTCCTCTCCGCCCCGAAGGTGCTGCTGCTGGACGAGCCGTCGATGGGGCTGGCGCCCAAGGTCGTGAAGGAGATCTTCGGACACATCTCGAAGCTGCGGGCGGAGCGGGGGATGACCATCCTGCTCGTCGAGCAGAACGCGAGGGGCGCCCTGGCGATCGCCGACCGGGGATACGTCCTGGAGACGGGGAAGGTGGTGCTGCAGGGGCCGTCGGAGGACCTCCTGGCGAACCGGGACGTCCAGCGGGCCTACCTCGGGCGGGAGCGGGAAGACTGAAGGAGGGATGGCGATGTACTGGGAACCCGACAAGGAGTGCATGGACCGGGAGGAACTGGAGCAGCTCCAGCTCGAGCGGCTGCAGTCCACGCTCAACCGGGTCTGCGCGCACGTGCCGTTCTACCGGAGGAAGTTCGACGAGCTGGGGATCGCCCCCGAGGACGTCCAGTCGCTCTCCGACGCGGCGCGCCTGCCCTTCACCATGAAGTCCGACCTGCGGGACAACTACCCGTACGGCATGTTCGCCGTCCCGCTGCGGGAGGTGGTGCGCGTGCACGCCTCCTCCGGCACGACGGGCATGGCCACGGTGGTGGGGTACACGCGCAACGACCTGAAGAACTGGAGCAACCTCGTTGCGCGGATCATCACCATGGCGGGGGTGACCAAGGACGACGTCATCCAGGTCTCCTTCGGGTACGGCATGTTCACGGGGGCCCTGGGGCTCCATTACGGGGCGGAGCGTGTCGGGGCGTCGGTGATCCCCGCCTCCAGCGGGAACACCGCGCGCCAGATCCAGTTCATGAGGGACTTCAAGTCGACCGCACTGGTCGCCACGCCCTCCTACGCCCTGCTGCTCGGCGACACGCTGCGCGAGATGGGGATCCCCGTCTCCGCCCTGTCGCTCAAGTGGGGGCTGTTCGGCTCGGAGCCGTGGTCCGAGGCGATGCGCAAGGAGATCGAGTCGAAGCTCGGGATCGTCGCCACCGACAACTACGGGCTCTCCGAGGTGATGGGGCCCGGCATCTCCGGGGAGTGCCTCGAGCGCAACGGCCTCCACTTCAACGAGGACCATTTCCTCGTCGAGGTAGTCGACCCGGAGACGCTGGCGCCCGTGCCGGACGGGGAGGTGGGGGAGCTGGTCCTCACCTCGCTGACCAAGGAGGCGTTCCCGGTGATCCGGTACCGGACCCGCGACCTGGTCCGGATGCTTTCGGGCGAATGCCCGTGCGGGCGGACGGGGCGCCGGATGAGCCGCGTGCTGGGGCGGACCGACGACATGCTCATCATCCGCGGGGTCAACGTCTACCCGCTCCAGATCGAGCACGTCCTGATGGAGATCGAGGGTACGGAGCCGTACTACCAGATCGTCGTCGACCGGAAGGGGGCGATGGACGAGGCGACGGTGCTGGTGGCCGCCGGGGAGTCGATCTTCTTCGACACGATGCGCAAGCAGAAGGAGATGGTGGACCGGATCCGGGCCAAGCTCCGGCAGGAGCTCGGGATCACCGTCGAGGTGAAGCTGGTGGAGCGGAAGAGCCTCCAGCAGTTCGAGGGGAAGGCGAAGCGCGTCGTCGACAACAGGAAGCTGTAATGTCCCGTATCGGAAACAGGCCGGCATTCGAGCGCCGGCCGCTGACGGGCCTCCATGCCCTCCGCGGCACTTGGCCATCCATGGCCATCGCTGCCGTCTCCCGCGGAGTTGTGCCCCTCATGCCGGGAAAGGGGTTTGGGGCCGGCTTTGCGGGGTACCCCAAGGAACGAATTTCGTTCGAGAGAGGGGCGCTCCCTCACCGCACTTTCCAAGTACGCCTCGGTCGCGCGCCTTGCGGAAACGGCGCATCGACGCTCTCGGTGCTTCGGCCTCTTTTCGACACGGGGCATTCCAGCTTCCCCAGGCGACCATGAGCACCGGTACTCTCTACATCGTGGCGACGCCGCTGGGGAACCTCGAGGACGTAACCCTCCGCGCGCTGCGCATCCTGCGCGAGGTGCCGCTGATCGCCTGCGAGGACACGCGGCGCACCGTGAAGCTGCTCAACCGCTACGAGATCCGCACGCCGATGACGCCCTTCCACGACCACAACAAGCTGCAGGCGGGGGCGGCGCTGATGCGCCGCCTGAAAGACGGGCAGAGCGTCGCCCTGGTGTCCGACGCAGGGACGCCCGGGGTCTCCGACCCGGGGTACGAGCTGGTCCGCGACGCCGTCGCTGCGGGGGTCCCGGTCGAGGCGGTCCCCGGGCCGTCGGCGCTGATCTGCGCCCTCGTCGTCTCCGGGCTGCCCACGGACCGCTTCGCCTTCGAGGGGTTCCTGCCGAACCGCCCGGGGGCCCGCCGGAAGGCGCTATCGACGCTGTCGGGCGAGGCGCGGACGATGATCTTCTACGAGTCGCCGCAGCGGATCGCCGCTTTCCTGGCGGACGCCTGCAGGGCGTTCGGCGGACGGCGGGGCTGCGTCGTGCGGGAGCTGACGAAGGTGCACGAGGAGGTCCTCCGGGGGACGCTGCCGGAGCTTTCTGCGGAGATCTCCGGGCGGGAGAGCGTTCCCGGGGAGATCACCGTGGTGGTCGCGGGGGCCCCGAAGCGCGCCGCCGTGTCCGTGGAGGACGCCGTGGCGGAGGCGCTGGCGGACGCTTCGGAAGGCGCGTCGTCGAGGGACCTGGCGCGGGAGGTCTCCGGGCGGACGGGGCTGTCGAAGAAGGAGGTCTACGAGGAGATCCTCCGGAGGCGCCGCGGGGAGGAAAGCTGACCGCGGCGCCCCCGGAAGCGGAACGGGATGCCTTGCTCAGACGCCGGTGGAGACGAGCAGGGAGTCCGAGACGTTGGTCACCAGGGCGTGGAACTTGCCCCTCGCCTTCAGGAAATCCGGGTTGGTCAGGATCTTCTCGAGGGCGGCCAGCGACTCGATGTCCACCTGGACGATCCGCTGCGGGGTCTCGCCGCCCAGCATGCTCTTGAACTTCCGAACCGCCTTGACCCCTTTCTGCTTCGCCCAGACGTTCTTCCCCAGCCCCTTCACGTACCGCTCGTACTCGGCCTGCTTCCCCGGCAGGACGTCGAACCGGTATTCGAACGTGATCATCTGCGCCCCTCCTTTTCCGGTTGTCGTTCCGTTTCAGTCGATGCGAAGTACGATCTTGCCGAACTGCCTCTTCTCCTCGAGGATCTCCATGGCCTCCCGGACGCGGGAAAGGGGATACGCCGCGTCCACCACGGGCTTGAGCTTCCCATCCCCCACGGTCTTGAGCATCGCGGCGAACTCGCCGTGGGTCCCCATCGTGGAGCCGTAGATGGTGAGCTGGTTCCAGAAGATGCGCGCCAGGTCGGTCTGCGGGTCGGGGCCCGTCGTGGCCCCGCAGGTGACCAGGCGCCCGCCCCGGGCCGCGGCCGCGATCGACTTCCTCCACGTGGCCTTGCCCACGGAGTCGAGGACCACGTCGACGCCCCGCTTCCCCGTGAGCGCCCGGACTTCCTTTGCGAAGTCGGCCTTCGAGTGGTCGATCCCCGCCTCGGCCCCCAGCATTCTTGCGCGGGCCAGCTTGTCGGGGCTGCCGGAGGTGACGAACACCGTCATGCCCAGCAGCCGGGCGATCTGGAGGGCGGCCGTCGCCACGCCGCCGCCGATGCCGACGATCAGCAGCGTCTCCCCCGGGAGGACGCGCGCCCGGGTGACCAGCATTCTCCACGCGGTGAGGAAGGTCAGCGGGAACGCCGCCGCTTCCTCCCAGGAAAGGCCCGCCGGCTTCGGGTACGCGTTTTCCGCGGGAACGAGGACGTACTGCGCGAACGTGCCGGGGAGGTGCTCCCCGATCAGCCGGAAGGCGACGCACAGGGAATGCTCCCCCATCCGGCAAAATTCGCAGCCCCCGCAGCAGACCCCCGGGTTCAGCACGACCTCGTCGCCGTCCTTGAGGCCGGTTACCCCCGGCCCCTTCCCGTCGACCACGCCCGCGCCGTCGGAGCCCATAACGTGCGGCAGCGCGGGGGCGATGCCCGGGATGCCGTCCCGGACGAAGATGTCGAGAC
Source organism: bacterium UBA2219 (assembly GCA_002327765.1). GTDB lineage: Bacteria > Desulfobacterota > Deferrimicrobia > Deferrimicrobiales > Deferrimicrobiaceae > UBA2219. The sequence goes on from DCUH01000021.1 coordinate 11,636, forward strand.
GGTTCAGCGCGGCCGCCTTGAGGCGCACCCTTACCGCGCCGGGGCCGGGAACCGGATCGGGCAGGGCTCCGACCTCGATCTTCTCCGGGCCTCCATGCTCTCGGAAAAAGGCCGCCTTCACCGCGCCCTCCCCGTCCTACGGTTCCTGTTCGTGCGGCTCCTTCTTGCGGAGCTGCCGGTAGACGATCTCCGGGGGGATGTCGGAGGCGTCGATCATCGTCCCCTGCTTCTTCTTCGCAGAGATCCCCCGGACGAGGTGGGCCAGCTCGCGGACGTTCCCCGGCCAGTCGTACGGCTCGAGGATCGAGAGCGCGGCGGGGGTGAACCCCTTGAGCGGCTTCTTGCGGTCCTGGTTCACTTCCTCGAGGAAGTGGTGCAGCAGGAGGGGGACGTCCTCCCGCCGTTCGCGGAGCGGCGGGATGCGGACAGTCCCGGGCTCCAGCGTGGAGGCGAGCCGGGAGGGGACGATCCCGCGGGTCCGGAGCTCGTCGAGGGGGAGCGTGGAGGAGGCGATGAAGCGGATGTTCAGCGGGACTTCCCTGCCTCCCTCGGCCGCCGGCAGGCTCTTCGTGTCGAGGAAATTGGCCAGCCGCTCGAGGGCCTCGCGCCCCGCCTCCTCGAGGTCGGAGACGAAGAGCGTCCCGTGGTTCGCCATCTCGATCCTGCCGGCCCGGAACGCCGCGGAGCGGTCCGGGGCCGAGGGGACGTGCCCGAACAGGTCCGCCGCGAGCCGCTCCTGCGGCACGCCGGAGCAGAGCACCGGGACGAACAGCCCCGCCGCGCGGGGGCTGCAGAAGTGGACGAACCGGGCGAAGAAGCTGCGCCCGGACCCCCGCTCGCCGACCAGCAGCACGGGGTCGCCGGTCGGGGCGATCGCCTGCAGCGCGGAGATGACCCGCTCGATCACACCGCTGTCCCCGACGACGGACTGGATCTGGTACCCCGCTCGGACCTCGGATTTCAGGAACTGGTTCTCCCGCAAAAGCTGCCGCTGGGTGTAGGCTTTCTCGGTGAGGTTGAGCACTTCCTCGATCTTGAGCGGTTTCACGAGGTAGTGGAACGCGCCGTTGCGCATCGCCTCGATGGCGGTGTCGGCGGTGGCGTACCCGGTCATAAGGATGACCTCGACGTCGGGCCGGACCTCCTTGGAGGCGCGCAAAAGGTCGATCCCGCTTTCGCCCGGCATCATGAGATCGGTGAGGATGACGTCGAACTGACCGCGCTCCAGCTTCTCGATGCCGTCGGACCCGGAGCCAGCGCCGGTGACTTCCCATCCGTTCTCGGCGAGGACGGTGGTGAGCAGGCCGACGATCGAGGATTCGTCGTCGACCACGAGGATGCGCTTCAGCGGGGTGCTCGTCATCGCGTTTAGGGTTTCCTCCTTCGCACCGCCCACCAGGCGGCGCCCGCCCCGGCGGCGAAAATGATGATCAGCGACGCGACCTCCAGCTTCCTGTAGCGGGAACGGCTCATCTTCTCCGTCGCCGCGCGGTCCTCGAAGGTGATCTCCCCGCCGTCGTCCGCCGCGGCGGGGAAGGGGGAAGCAAGCAGCAGGAACAGGGCGAAGAACGCGGCGGCGAGGAACCAGGCCGCCCGCGCTCGGGAACCGTGTTCGCGGCGGTCGATCCGACGGGCAGGTGCCATCAAAAGTTGTATACCACGTTTCCTCATGCCTTGGACGCGTAAAAGACGAAGCGCAGGCGCGCGCCGCAGGAGGCGCAGCGGTCGCCGGACAGCCCCACGGGGTCCGCGTCGAACCCGGCCCTGCGGACCACGGTGGCGCGGCAGCTTGGGCAGACGGTGTCTTCCGCCCCCGGGAGGCGGATGTTGCCGACGTAGACGTAGGGGAGACGCGCCTTCGCCGCGCGCCAGGCCGCCTCGAGGCGCGCGGCCGGGGTGGGGGGCGCCGTGGCGCGGTGCTGGGGGAAGTACCGGGAGATGTGGAGCGGGATCTCCGGGTCCGTCGCCTCGACGAAGTCGATCACCGCGCGCACCTGGGCGTCCGAGTCGTTGCGCCCCGTGTACAGGAGCGTGGTGAGCTCGACGTGCGTCCTCTTCGAGGCCGTCCGGATCGTGTCCAGGACGGCGGAGAGCTCTCCGCCGCAGACCTCGCGGTAGAAGGCCGGGTCCATCGATTTCAGGTCGATGTTCATCGCGTCCACGAAGGGGAGCAGCTCCTCCAGCGGCCCGGGGTTGACGAACCCGTTCGTCACCAGCACGTTCTTCATCCCCGCCGCGCGGAACGCCTTCGAGCAGTCCAGCACGAACTCGAACTGGACGAGCGGCTCGTTGTAGGTGTAGGCGATGCCGATCGACCGCTGCCTCTTCGCGGTCCCGACCAGGTCGTCGATCGTCACGTCCTCGACGGGCGACTTCCCCTGGACCAGGTGCCAGTTCTGGCAGAACTCGCAGCGGAAGTTGCAGCCGACGGATCCGACGGAAAGGATGGATGCGCCGGGGTGGAAATGGAACAGCGGTTTTTTTTCGATCGGGTCCATGGCGACGGCGGCCGCCTTCCCGTACGTCGTCGCGATCAGCGTCCCCCCGCGGTTCTCCCGGACGCCGCAGATCCCCGGCTTCCCCCGGGGGATTCGGCACCGGTGGGGGCACAGCCCGCACCGCACCGCGTCCTCCTCGGGCTGCCAGTACGAAGCGACTTTCGCGTCAGTACCGGACGTCGAACCCATGGTACGTCTCCCCGGGCTCCCGCCAGGAGAGGGCCACGTCGGTCACGTTCGCCCTCGGCGGGCCCGCCCTCAGGAATTCGAGGACCTTCTCGACCGCCGTCCGCTCCCCCTGCAGCACCGCCTCCACCTGCCGCCCCGGAAGGTTGCGCACCCAGCCGCGCACGCCCGCCTTCCACGCGGCCTCCTGCGTCGCGGCGCGGAAGCAGACCCCCTGCACCCGCCCCGAGACGATCACGTGGACCTCCGCGATATCCGCCATCGCTAATCCTGCCCCTTCCCTTCCAGCATCTCCACGAACCGCTCTTCCGTCAACACGGGAATGCCGAGTTGTTTCGCCTTCGGAAGCTTCGACCCGGGGTCCTCGCCCGCGACGAGGTAGTCCACCTTCGCGCTGATGCCGGAGGCGATGCTCCCCCCTTCCTTCCGGACCAGCTCCTGCGCCCGAGCGCGCGGGATCGTGAGCGTCCCGGTGAAGAGGAACGTCTTTCCGGACATCCTTCCCGCGGGGGCGCCGGGCGGCGCCGGCGCCACCTCCCGCAGCAGCCGGTCGAGCGAGGCCGAAGCCTTCGGCGACCCGAAATACGAAAGCAGCGACTCGGCCACCTCCGGCCCCACCTCGCGCACCTTCGTCAGTTCCTCGCGCGAGGCGTTCCGCAGCGCCGGGAGCGACCCGAAATGGCGGGCCAGCACGTCCGCGAGGTGCTCCCCGACATGCTGGATCCCGAGGGCGAACAGGAAGCGGGGAAGCGGCGCGCGGCGGCTCTTTTCGACCGCGCGCACGAGGTTGTCCGCCGATTTCTCCCCCAGCCGCTCCATCGCCGCCAGCGTCTCCCGGTCGAGGCGGTACAGGTCGGAAAACTCCGCCACCAGGCCGTTGTCCACCAGGGCGGAGACGATCTTCGCCCCCATCCCCTCGATGTCCATGGCGTCCCGCGAGACGAAGTGCCGCAGGGCGCGCTTGCGCTTTTCGGCGCAATCGTCGCCGGTGCAGCGGTGCGCCGCCTCGCCGGGGACCCGCTCCACGGGCGCGTCGCATGCCGGGCACCGGTCGGGCATGACGAAGCGGGGGCCCCGCCCGGGAGTCCCTTTCGCCGCGGAGAGCGACTCCACGACCTCGGGGATCACGTCGCCCGCGCGCTGGACGACGACCCGGTCGCCCACGCGGACGTCCTTGGCGTCGACCATGTCCTGGTTGTGCAGGGTGGCGCGGCGGACGGTCACCCCCCGGACCACGACGGGGGAAAGGACGGCAACGGGCGTGAGGATCCCCGTGCGGCCGACGAAGACGACGATGTCCTCGACCGTCGTCTCGGCCCGGTCGGGGGAGAACTTGGCGGCCACGGCCCAGCGGGGAGACCGGGAGATCTCGCCCAGCTCCCTCTGCAGGGCGGCGTCGTCGACCTTCACCACGATGCCGTCGACCTCGTACGGGAGCTCCTCCTTGGCCGCCTCGATCTCCCGGTAGAATCCGATCGCCTCGTCGATCGTCCGGCATCGCCGACTGGCGCGCCGGTTGACGGGGAACCCCCATTTCTCCAGCAGCTCGAGCTCCTCCCAGTGGCTGTCGAAGGAGGCCCCTTCGACCCGCCCCGTCCCGTAGACCCAGAGGTGCAGCCGGCGGCTGGCCGTGACGGACGGGTCGAGCTGGCGGACCGATCCGGCGGCCGCGTTCCGGGGGTTGGCGAACGGCGGCTCCCCGGCGCGCTCCCGGCCGCGGTTGAGCGCGGCCAGGTCGGCCTTGTTCATGTACGCTTCCCCCCGGACTTCCAATCGCGCGGGGGGGACCGGGATGCCGAGCGGGACGTCGCCGATCGTGCGAAGGTTGGCTGTGACGTCCTCGCCCCGGGTGCCGTCGCCCCGCGTGGCGCCGCGGACGTACCGCCCGCTTTCGTAGAGGAGCTCCACGGCCAGGCCGTCGATCTTCGCCTCCGCGACGTAGCCCTGCCCGTCGAGGGCTTCTTCCGGGATGTCGCGGCTTTTAAGGAAGCGGCGGACGCGCCGGTCGAACTCGCGAAGCTCTTCCTCCGAGAAGGTGTTGGCGAGGGAGAGCATCGGGACGTCGCGGACGACGGTGCCGAACGAATCGACCGGCTCGGCGCCGACGCGCTGCGTGGGGGACTCGGGGTCGAACGCCTCGGGGTGCTCCGCCTCGAGGGCGGCAAGCTCGCGGAAGAGGGCGTCGTACTCCGCGTCGGAGACTTCCGGCGCGTCGTCCCGGTAGTACCGGTCGTTGTGGTACCGGATCAGCCGCCGGAGCTCCTCGATGCGTTCCCCGGCGCCGCTTTTCATGCCTCTTCCAGCGCCGCGATGCCGGGCAGCCGCTTCCCTTCGAGCAGCTCGAGGAAGGCGCCGCCGCCCGTCGAGACGTACGACATCCGGGAGAACAGCCCCGCCTTGTGGAGGGCGGTGTCCGTGTCGCCGCCGCCGACGATCGTCGTCGCGCTGCTCTCCGCCAGCGCGCGCATCACCGCCTGCGTGCCGCCTGCGAACTGCGGCTGCTCGAAGACCCCCATCGGGCCGTTCCAGACGATCGTCTTGGCGTCGTGGAGCGTCTCCTTGAACAGGAGGCCGCTGGCGGGCCCGATGTCGAGCGCCGTCATCCCGTCGGGGATCTCCTGCGCCGGCACGTTCTTGACCTGCGTGGGCGACTCGAGCCGGTCTGCGACCACCACGTCGACCGGCAGGTAGAGCTTCACCTTCCGGGAGGCCGCCCCGGCGAGAACCTGCTGCGCCGTCTCGATCATCTCGGCCTCGAACAACGACTTCCCGACGCCGTACCCGAGCGCCGCGAAGAAGGTGTTCGCCATCGCGCCGCCGATCAGGATCTTGTCGACCTTGCCGAGCACGTTGTTGATCGCCTCGATCTTCCCGGAGATCTTCGCCCCGCCGAAGATCGCGACCAGCGGGCGGGCGGGGGAGACAAGCGCCTTCTCGAAGTAGGCGATCTCGTCCTTCATCAGCAACCCCGCGGCGCGCTCCTTCACGTATTTCAGGATCGCCACGTTGGAGGAGTGCCCCCGGTGGGCGGTGGCGAAGGCGTCGTTGACGTAGACGTCGCACAGGGCGGCGAGCTTCTTCCCGAACTCCTCGTCGTTCTTCTCCTCCCCGGCATGGAAGCGGACGTTCTCGAGCAGCATCGCGTCGCCGGGCTTCATGGCCGCGACCGCCTTCTCCGCCGCCTCCCCGACGCAGTCCGTCGCGAACGCCACGGGCCTGCCGAGCAGCTTCGAGAGGGCCGGCGCGACGGGGGCCAGGCTCATCTCGGGGACCGGCTTCCCCTTGGGGCGCCCGAGGTGGGAAAGGAGGATCGTCTTCGCGCCCTTGTCCATCGCCGCCCGGATCGTGGGGACCGCCGCCTTGAGCCGTGTCTCGTCCGTGATGTTCCCGGACTTGTCGATCGGCACGTTGAAGTCGACGCGGATAAGCGTTCTCTTCCCGGAGAGATCGAGCTGGTCCACGGTCCGGATCTTCATTATCGGATCTCCTTTTTCGGGTCTCGCGGTTGTCGGGGCCATCCGCTTAAAAATCTTATCAGAATCCGCGGGGCGATTCACGCCCCGGCCCCGGTGCGGAAATGGAGTAGAATCCCACCAGCAGCCACTCCTTCCCCGGAGGCGGATCCGCATGCCAGCGTCCGTCGCGTCCCGGTTTTCCCACCGCATCCTCACCCTCTTCCTGCTCCTCGCCGCCGCCCCTTCCATCGGGGGGGAGGCGCCGTCTGTCGACCTCTTCAACCCGCAGGGGACGGCCCGGAAGGTCCGGCAGGCGACGGCCCGGTTCACGGAGGCGATGGTCCCGTTCGGCGATCCGCGCCTTTCCGACCCGTTCGAGGTCTCCTGCACGGGCGGCGTCAAGGGGCGGGGGCGCTGGGCCGACGGCAGGAGCTGGGCGTACGACTTCGAGGAGGAGCTTCCGGCAGGGATCTGGTGCACGTTCACGCTCAAGGCCGGGACCCGGTCGCTCTCCGGGGAGACGATCGCCGGGCGCGGGGAGTTCTCGTTCACCACGGGCGGCCCCGCGATCGTCCAGTCCGTCCCCTACGACGGGGATAACCACATCGACGAGAACCAGGCCTTCCTTCTCCTGCTCGACGCGGAGGCCGACGAAAAATCGGTGCTCGCCCACGCGTACTTCTCCGCCGCGGGCCTCAAGGAGGCGATCGGGGTCCGGATCGTCAAGGGGAAGGAGAGGGAGACGCTCATCGAGGCCGGCTACGCGAAGACGTGGCGAAAGGGGAACGCGGCGGCCGATCGGCGGGTCCTGGTCCTCCAGCCGGGGCAGGCGTTCCCGCCCGGGGCGAAGGTCGCCCTGTGGTGGGGGGCGGGCGTACGGACGGCGGGCGGCGTCGCCTCGGAGGAATCCCGGAAGCTGTCGTTCAAGGTGCGCCCGGCCTTCACGGTGCTTTTCCGCTGCGACCGGGAGAAGAAGGGCGGCGACTGCCTGCCGGTCCTCCCGATGCGGCTCGAATTCTCCGCCCCCGTGGACCGGTCGCTCGCCTCGAAGATCGTCCTGCAGGGGGTGGACGGAAAATCCCGCGCGCCGGGGCTCCCGGACGACATTCCCGGGGACCCGTTCGTGTCGGGCGCGACGTTCGACGGGCCGTTCCCGGAGAATTCCCGCTTCCGCGTCGAGTTGCCGCCCGGGTTGGTCGACGACGCCGGCAGGGCGCCCGCCAACCGCGCGAAGTTCCCGCTCGCGGTCGCCACCGGGCCGTTCCCGCCGCTGGCCAAGTTCCCGGCGCCGTTCGGTATCGTCGAGTCCCGGGGCGACGCGGCGCTCCCGCTGACCGTGCGCAACATCGAGGCGAAGGCGACGGGGCGGATCTTCGAGCTCAAGGAGCGGCGCGAGGAGCGGATCGCCGAATGGATGCGCAAGGTCGACCGCGGGCAGGAGCGGAGGGTGGGCCGGAGCGTCCCGCTGCTGGCCGACGTGAAGGAGGCAGTGGAGTTCTCCGTCCCGAAGCCGGGGGGGGAGAAGGCGTTCGAAGTGGTGGGGATCCCCTTTCCCCGGCCCGGGTTCTACGTCGTGGAGATCGCGAGCGAACGACTGGGCGGGTCGCTCCTCGAGGGCGGCGGGAGGATGCACGTCTCCGCGGCGGCGCTCGTCACGAACCTCTCCGCGCACCTGAAGCGGGGGCGCGAGTCGTCGCTGGTCTGGGTCACCTCCCTCGACCGCGGGGAGCCGGTCGAGGGGGCCGACGTCGCGGTCCGGGACCCTTCCGGCAAGGCGCTCTGGGAAGGGAAGACCGACGCCGACGGGATCGCGCGGATCGCGAAGCCGCTTCCGGACCCCGGGCAGCCCGAGCGTTGCGGCCCGTATTGCGGCCTCCATGTCACCGCGCGGAAAGGGGACGACCTGACGGTCGTCTTCTCCGAGTGGCAGGAAGGGATCGAGCCGTACCGGTTCCGGGTCCCGACGTCGTACCGGGCGGACCCGGCGATCGCCCACACCGTCTTCGACCGGACGCTCTTCCAGGCGGGCGAGACCGTGCGCATGAAGCATTTCCTGCGGCGCCACGCGCTCGACGGCCTCTTCAATTACGGCGGGGAGCTGCCGAAGACGGTCCTCCTGCGGCACGAGGGAAGCGGCCAGCGGTTCGAGATGCCGCTTTCCTGGTCGCCCGACGGCTCCGCCGTCTCGGAGTGGCCGATCCCGAAGGAGGCGAAGCTCGGCGTGTACGGCGTCTTCCTGCGGGAGAAGCCGCAGGGCGCCAAGGGAACGCGGACCGCGGTCGGGGGATACGCGGAAGGGGACGAGGAGTACGCGCAGATGGGGCGCGGCGACCGGTACGCCGGGTCGTTCCGCGTGGAGGAGTACCGGGTGCCGCTGATGAAGGCGTCCGTTACCCCCGCGGGGGCGCCCGCGGTCAACGCGCGGGAGGTCGCCCTCGACCTGCTGGTCGCCCACCTTTCGGGGGGCGGCGCGGGCGGCGCCGCCGTCCGGCTGCGGACGGACATATCTCCGAGGGCCGCGAGCTTCCCCGGGTACGAGGAGTACGTGTTCGCGAACGGGCGGGTCGTCGAGGGGGTCTCGCGGCGCGAGGGCGGCGAGGAAGGGGAATGGGAGGAGGAGGCCGGGGCGGGGGATACGGGCGCGGCGGGGAGGCCCGCCGTCCGGACGCGGGAGCTCGTCCTGGACGCCCACGGGGCGCTCCGCACGAAGGTGGCCGGGATCGCGCGCTCGCCGGCGGCGCGGGATCTCGTCGCGGAGCTCGAGTACTCGGACCCAAACGGGGAGATCCAGGCCGTGTCGGCGCGCGTTCCGCTGTGGCCGTCGCGCGTCCTGCTGGGCGTCAAGCCCGACTCCTGGGCCGCCTCGAAGGAGGCATTCAAATTCCACGTCGCCGCGCTCGATCTCTCGGGGGCGCCGGTAACGGGCGCCGCGGTCGCGGTCGACCTGTTCCAGAGGAAGTCGTACACGCACCGCAAGCGGCTGTTGGGCGGAGTGTACGCCTACGAGCACACCGAGGAGATCGTGAAGGTCGGGGCGCTCTGCAGCGGGACGACGGACAAGCTCGGGCTGCTGGCGTGCGAGACGACTTCTCCGGTCTCCGGCAACGTCATCCTCCAGGCGTCGGGCGCGGACGCGGAGGGGAACGCGTCGTTCGCGCACCGGGACGTCTGGGTCGCCGGCAGGGACGACTGGTGGTTCGACGTCTCCAGCCAGGACCGGATCGACCTCCTCCCGGAGAGGAATCGGTACGAGCCGGGGGAGACGGCCGTCTTCCAGGTCCGGATGCCGTTCCGCGAGGCCACGGCGCTCGTGACGGTGGAGAGGGAAGGGATCGCGGACGTCTTCGTGCGTAAGCTTTCGGGCAAGTCCCCGGTCGTCCTGGTGCCGGTTCGCCCGTACCACGCGCCGAACGTCTACGTGTCCGTCCTCTGCGTCCGGGGGCGCGTCGGGGACGCGGCCCCCACCGCGACGGTGGACCTCGGGAAGCCGGCGTTCAAGCTCGGCATCGCCGCGATCGACGTCGGCTGGAAGGTCCACGAGATGAAGGTCGCCGTGACGCCGGAACGGGGCGTCTACCGCGTCCGCGAGAAGGCGAAGGTCACGGTTCGCGCGGCGCGGGCCGACGGCGGCCCGCTGCCGAAGGGGACGGAGGCCGTGGTGGCGGCGGTGGACGAGGGGCTGCTCGAGCTCGCCCCCAACGCGAGCTGGGGGCTGCTCGAGGCGATGATGCGGCGGCGCTCCTACGAGGTGGCCACATCGACGGCGCAGATGCAGGTCGTCGGGAAGCGGCACTTCGGCATCAAGGCGCAGCCGCAGGGGGGCGGCGGGGCCATGATGGCCCGGGCCGGCGCCGGCGGGCAGGCGGCCCGCGAGCGCTTCGACACGACGCTGTTCTGGGACGCGCGCGTGCCGCTGGACGCCAATGGCGAGGCGACGGTCGAGATCCCGCTCAACGACTCGCTCACCTCCTTCCGCATCGTCGCGGTGGCCAGCGGCGGCGCCGAGTTCTTCGGCACGGGGGAGGCGTCCGTCCGGACCACGCAGGACGTCATGGTGCTTTCGGGGCTCCCCGCGATGGTTCGGGAGGGCGACGTCTTCCGCGCCGCCTTCACCGTGCGCAACGCCACCGACCGGCCGATGAAGGTCCGCGCGGAAGCGAAGGCGACGCCGGTGCCCGGCGAGGGGCCGCTGGCGCCGATCGCGCTAACGCTTGCGCCCGGCGAGGCGAAGGAGGCGGCGTGGTCCGCGCGCGTCCCCGCCGGCGCGGGGACGCTTTCGTGGGACGTGTCGGCCTCCTCGGAGGACGGCGTTTCCTCCGACCGGATCCGGGCGACCCAGGCCGTCGTGCCCGCCGTCCCGGTGCGCGCCTTCCAGGCGACGCTCGCGCAGGCGGCGACGCGTCTCTCGGTCCCGGCCCGCCTCCCCGCCGGCGCGCTGCCCGGGCGGGGCGGAGTGGACGTGTCGATGCGCGCGCGGCTCTCCGAAGGGCTGGGCGGCGTGACCCACGCGATGCGGGAGTACCCGTACACCTGCCTCGAGCAGAGGGTGTCGCGGGCGGTCGCGCTGCGCGACCCGGCCCTCTGGAAGTATGTCGCGGCGAACCTGGGCGCACACCTCGACCGCGACGGGCTGGCGAAGTATTTCCCCTCCATGACGGAAGGCAGCGACGTCCTGACGGCCTACGTCCTTTCCGTGGCGGCGGAAGCCGGCCTGGAGATCCCGGAAATCGAAAGGAAGCGGATGGCCGCGGCGCTGACCCGGTTCGTCGAGGGGCGCCTCGTCCGGTACGGCTCGCTTCCGACGGCGGACCTGTCGCTGCGGAAGATGGCCGCCCTGGAGGCGATCACCCGGTACGGGGAGGGAAAGCCGTCGCACCTCGACGCGATCGCGCCGGACCCGCAGCTGTGGCCGACCTCGGGCGTCGTCGACTGGCTGAACGTCCTGTCCCGGCTCGACAAGGTCCCGGAGCGGGAGAAGCGGATCGCGGAGGCGGAAGGGATCCTGCGGACCCGGATGAACTTCCAGGGGACGACGATGGGGTTCTCGACCGAGCGGACCGATTTCCTCTGGTGGCTGATGGTCTCGGGCGACGTCAACGCCGTGCGTTCGCTCCTCGCGTTGCAGGGGCGCCCGGGGTGGAAGGAGGACGTTCCGCGGATGGTCCGCGGCGCGTTGGCCCGCCAGCGGGGGGGCAAGTGGAGCACGACGGTGGCCAACGCATGGGGCGTGCTCGCGATGGAGAAGTTCTCGAGGGAGTACGAGGCGGAAGTCGTATCCGGGACGACCACGGCGGCGCTGGGGGGCGCGAGCGGCTCCGTGGACTGGGCGAAGAGCCCGAAGGGGGACGACATCCTCCTCCCGTGGCCGAAGGGGGAGGGGACGCTCCGGGTGTCCCACAAGGGGGCAGGGGGTCCGTGGGTGACCGTGCGCTCCATGGCGGCGGTCCCCCTGAAGCAGCCCTTCTCCTCGGGGTACGCGATCCGGAAGACGGTATCGGCGGTGCAGCAGAAGAAGAAGGGCGCCTGGAGCCGCGGTGACGTCGTCCGGGTGCGTCTTGCGATCGATGCGCAAGCGGACATGACGTGGGTGGTCGTGAACGACCCGATCCCCGCGGGCGGGACGATCCTCGGGACGGGGTTGGGCCGGGACCCGCGCCTCCTGACGAAGGGCGAGAAGCGGGAAGGGTGGGCCTGGCCGGCGTTCACGGAGCGCGGGAGGGAGGCGTTCCGCTCCTACTACGCGTACGTGCCCAAGGGCCGGTGGACCGTGGAGTACACCGTGCGGCTCAACAACCCGGGGACGTTCCTCCTTCCCCCCACGCGCGTGGAGGCGCTCTACTCGCCGGAAATGTTCGGGGAGAGCCCCAACGGCGCGTTCGTCGTCGCGCGATGAGCGCCGGGCCCGCGCGTCGCCCGTGGAGGACGGCCGCGGCCGCCGCGGCGACGCTCGCGTGCGCGGCGGCGCTGGCGGCGCTCCTGCTTTCCGCGAGCGTCCGCCTGTTCCTGTGCGGCGGGGAGGCGCCGCCGTCGTTCGAGGCGGTCCGCGCCGCGCACCGCCCCTCCGACGGGTTCCTCCTCGACCGCCGCGGCGCGCCGCTCCAGGAGGTGCGGGCCGACTTCCGGGAACGGGTCCTCCCGTGGGTCCCGCTCGCGGAGGTCTCCCCGGCGCTCGTCGCGGCGGTCCTGCGCTCCGAGGACAAGCGCTTCTTCCGGCACCCCGGCGTCGACGGGATCGCCCTGCTGTCGGCCGCGGCCGACGCCCTCGGCGGCGGGCGGGCGCGCGGCGCCTCCACGGTCACGATGCAGCTCGCCGGCCTCCTCGGGCCCGGGAGCAACGGTCGCGGGCGCGAAGCGCGCCGGCGCGGCGCGGGCGGCCGGCTCCTCGCGAAGGCCCGGCAGGCGCGGGCGGCGCTGCGGCTCGAGCGCTCCTGGACGAAGGCGGAGGTCCTGGAGGCGTACCTGAACCGCGCCCCCTTCCGCGGCGAGCTGCGCGGGATCGCCGCCGCCGCGCGCGGCATCTACGGCAAGGAGCCGGGCGGGCTCGACCGGGCGGAGTCCGCCGTGCTGGCGTGCCTGCTCCGCTCCCCCAACGCCGCGCCGGATGTCGTCGCGCGGCGCGCGGCGGGGCTGTCCGCCGCCCTCGGGTGGGACGCGGCGTCCGCCGCCGCGGCAGCGACGTCCGCCGGGCGCCTGCGCGTCCCGTACACCCTGCCTCCGCGGCAGGCGTTGGCCCCGCACGCGGCGCGCATCCTTCGCCTTGGCCCGGGCGAGCGGGTCGTCTCGACGATCGACGCGGAGATCCAGGAGTTCGCGGCGGAGGCGCTCGCGCGGCGCATCGCCGCCCTTTCCGGGCAGAACGTCCGCGACGGGGCGGCGCTGGTGGTGGCGAACGACACGGGCGAGATCCTCGCGTACGTGGGGAGCGCCGGGCCGGCATCGAAAAGCCCGCAGGTGGACGGGGTACGCGCGAGGCGGCAGGCGGGATCCACCCTGAAGCCCTTCCTCTACGGCGCCGCCTTCGACCGGCGGCTTCTGACCCCCGCGTCGCTCCTTTCCGATTCGCCGCTGGACGTGCCGACGGAGCGCGGGCTCTACGCCCCGCAGAACTACGACCGGGAGTTCCGCGGGCCGGTAACGGCGCGGGCGGCGCTCGCCTCGTCACTCAATGTCCCCGCGGTGCGGACGATCCTGCTGCTCGGGCCCGACGAGATGGCGCGGCGCCTGGCGGATTTCGGGTTCGAGCTGCCCGGCGACGGGGAAGACTACGGCGCGTCGCTTGCGCTGGGGAGCGCCGACGTGACGCTGTTCGAGCTCGTTTCCGCCTACCGGGCGCTGGCCGACGGCGGGCGGTGGCGCCCGCTGACGCTGCGGCCGCCGGGCGTCGCGCCGGCGCGGCCGGGGGAGGCGCGGCGCGCGTCGAGCCGCGAGGCGGCGTTCCTCGTCTCCGACATCCTGTCCGACCGGGGGGCGCGCGGGGAGGCGTTCGGGCTTTCCAACCCGCTGACGACCCCGTTCTGGTCCGCGGTGAAGACGGGCACCAGCAAGGACATGCGCGACAACTGGTGCGTCGGGTACTCGGACCGGTACACGGTCGGCGTCTGGGCCGGGAACTTCTCCGGCGAGCCGATGTGGGACGTCTCCGGCGTCTCGGGGGCCGCGCCCGCGTGGTCGGAGATCATGCTCCGGCTCCACGCCGGCCGCCCCGGCCGCGCGCCCGCGCCGCCGCCGGGCGTCGCGAAGCGCCGCGTCGCCTTCCCCGGCGGCCCCGCCGAGGTGCGCGACGAGTGGTTCCTTTCCGGCACGGAGCCGCCCGCGGCGGTGATCGCCGCCGCGGAGCCGCCGGCCGGGGGGATCCGCTACCCCGTCGACGGGACGATCGTCGCCATCGACCCGGACATCCCCGAAGGGCGGCAGCTCGTATTTTTCGAGGCGGAAGGAAGGGAGGCGGGGCGCTCCTGGGAGCTCGACGGGGTCCCGCTCGGGCCGGCGGACGCCCCGTATCCCTGGAAGCCCGCCCCGGGAAGCCACCGCCTGGCGCTCGTCGACCGCGGCGGGGCGAGGGTCGACGCCGTGTCGTTTCAGGTCCGGGGGAACCCGCTCCCCTAGCCCCGGTCACCACTTCAGGATCCCCATGACGATCTCGAAGGCGATCAGGAGGATGATGATCATCTCGAGCGTCTCCGTCCGCGACGCCTGGGCCCGGTCGTTCAGCACCGTGTAGATCCCGGTAAGGACCGCCAGCTTGTCGCGCACCGACCCCTCGTGCCTTTCCGCCCCCACCTTCCTGCGCGCCTCCTCGTACACGCGCGCCAGGTAGGCGTCGCCGAACAGCGTCAGGGAGTTGTAGATCCGCTCGCGTACCAGCGACACGTCGGTGCCGATTTGCGACAGCTTGTGCAGCGGCTTTTCGTACGGGTCGTGGAGGATGTGGTAGATGCGCCGCCGGGGGCGCAGCTCTTCCGCCGTGACGTCGATCGCCTCGTGGAGCAGCCGGTCGTAGAAGCGCAGCTCGAGGACCTGCACATTGAGGAACTCGAGCACCTCCACGGTGTCCTGGAACTTCGGGTCGTAGGCGAAGGAGGCGCACCAGTCCGCGACGAACAGGTCGTTGTCGAAGTACCGGATAGGGTTTTTGAGGATCTCAGCGATCGCCGCATCGCTGAACTCCCCCTCCTCCAGCGTCAGCAGCCGGGCGATGTCCTGGGGCAGCCGCGCGAGCGCCTGCGTGCCGGTCATGGGCGGCGAGAACTCCGACACGTGCCACAGGGAATATTCCTCGACGAGGTCCTGGAGCTTCGGGCGGGAGACGGCGGGAAGGATCCGATCGAACACCTTTTCCGCCGCGGCCCGGGCGGACCGTTCCAGCCCGGTCCCCGAGGAGAGGGCGAGCGCCGCCGCGCGGTATTCGTCCCAGGGAACGTCCCGCACGGGAAGCGCCAGCGTCACGGAGAGGGCCCCGAAATCGAAGATCTTGACGGCCGCGTCGAGGCGCCGCGGCGCGCCGCCGGCGTCCGCCTCCACCGTCCCGGCGGGGACGGCGAGCGGCTTGGGGCGGTACTGCAGGTGGGGCGGCGAGGGGCGCAGCCTCGCGATCCCGGGTGCGTCCGAGGCCTCGCACAGGGTGCGCGCCTTCTCGAGGTCGATCTCGAACCCCGCTTCGTACGCGTAGAAGAAGAACAGATGGCCGGAAACGGTCAAGGCCGGGCGCGCCCCGTCTTCGCTCATGCCGGTTCCCCCTTTACGCGCTCCCTCCGAGCAGGGAGGGAAACAGGTTGAAAACGAAATGGACGACGACGGGCGCGTAGACGTTCCCCGAGTTCTTCCGCCCCCACCCGAACAGCAGGCCCGGGAAGAAGGTCAGCAGCCGGTAGGGCGTGGGATGGAGCGCCACGTGCCCGGCGGCGAACAGCAGGGCGGCCGGGATGATCGGCTCCCATCCGTTCTCCTCGAAGGCGTCGTACAGGTATCCCCGGAAGAAGACCTCTTCCGGGAGGGCGACCAGCAGCATCATGTGCCCCGCCAGCGCCGGGGATACCGGGAACCCCTTTCCGCGCGGGGACAGCTCCGGCGGCAGCGGGAGCCATGCGAAAAGCGAGTAGGCCGCCGCGCCCGCGACGACGAGGAGCAGCGCCGTCCCGAAGGTCCTGCGCGGGTCCGCGACGCGCGCCCACGAGGGCAGGCCGCGCTTCCAGTAGATCTGCACCGGAACGTAGAGGAACAGCACGGCGGCGAGCAGCGCCGTGGAGAAGAAGCGCGTGGAGGACTCCAGGTACAAGGAAAGGCGGATCAGCAGGATGACGCCGGCGAAGACCAGGACCGCCTTCGTCGGGAACGGCTTCCCGGCGGCCATGGCCCGCCCCTTTCTACCCCGCCGGCCGGATCCGGCCGAACAGGTCGGGGAACCGGTCGACGGTGAAATCGGGCGCGTAGGCGGAAAACGATTCCGCCCCCAGCCCGTACGTGACGCCGCAGGTGACCGCCCCGGCGGCCTTTCCCGCCAGGACGTCGTTTTTGGCGTCCCCCACCATCAGCGTCTCCCGGGGGGTCGACCCGAGCTCCCCGATGAGGCTTTGGAGCCCCTGCGGGTCGGGCTTCTTCGTGGGGTAGCTGTCCGCGCCGCGGACGGCGGCGAAGTGGTGGGACAGGGAGAGCCCGGCGAGGACCGCCTCCGTCATCGCCAGCGGCTTGTTCGTCAGGACCGCCATCCGGTACGTCCCGGACCATTTCCTCAAGGAATCGGCCACCCCGGGGTAGGCCCGGGTGGTGTCCAGCAGGTGCCTTCCGTAGTAGGAGAGGAACCGCTCCAGCGCGTCCGGCAGCAGGTCCGGCCGGTCCGGCGGCAGCGACCTCCGGACGAGGGTCGCCGCGCCGTCCCCGATGAAGCCGTAGATCGACGCGTGCGGCAGCGGTGGGATGCCGAGCGAACCGATCGCCACGTTGACCGCGACGGAGAGGTCCTCCTTCGAGTCGACGAGGGTGCCGTCCAGATCGAAAACCAGCAGGCGCACGGGGTATTCCATGCCTTCATTGTACAGGGAATTCCCCGGGGAACCGCCGCCGGATTCGGAAGGGCGCAGGGCCGCGGGGTATACTGAAAAATCGGGGGGCGGCCGGCGGTCACGGGCGCCCCGGGGGTGCGGGATGGGCGTCATCGGCAGTTCCGGGAACGCGGCGGGCAGGCCCGTCATCGACCGGTCGACCTGCACGGTCTGCGGCGAATGCGCCGCGGTCTGCGTGGGCGGGGTCCTGGTCAAATGCGACCGGGAGATCCGGGTCGACCATTCCGCGCCGTTCGACTGCATCGCCTGCGGCCAGTGCATGATGGTCTGCCCCATGGGGAGCGTCGCCGTGACCGGGCGGAAAGTCTCCCCGGCCGACCTGGTCGACCTGCCGCCGCCGGAGCTGCGCGCGGACTTCGACCGGCTGGAAGCGCTCTTCCTCGCGAGGCGCAGCGTCCGCCGGTTCCGCCGGGAACACGTGCCGCGCGAGACGATCGACAAGGTGATCCGCGCCGCCGCGACGGCCCCGATGGGCGTCCCGCCGTGGGAGGTCGGGATCCTCGTCTTCCACGGGCAGGACAAGGTGCGCGCGCTGGCGGCGGACACCGCCGACGCCTACGTGAAGCTGCTCAAGTTCCTCGAGGGGCCGGCGGGGCGTATCTACCGGAAGATGATGAAGAAAACAGCACGGGAGGTTCTGGAGAGCTTCATCCTGCCGCTGGGGAGGGCGCTGGTCGACGGGAGGAAGCGGGGGATCGACTACGTCCTCTACGGCGCGCCAGCCGCCCTGCTGTTCCATACCTCGCCTTATTCGGACGGGGCGGACGCCTACATCGCCTGCACGTACGCGATGCTCGCGGCGGAGTCGCTGGGGCTCGGGACCTGCATGATCGGTTGCCTGCCGCCGGTGCTCGACCGGAGGAAGGACCTTAAAGCGAAGCACGGGATCCCGGAGGGGCACACCCCGAGGATCGTCCTCCTCCTGGGGCGCCCCTCGGGGCCGTTCCATAAAGGGATCCGCCGCCCGTTCCTCTCCGTAAAGTACCGCTGAAGGGGGACCGCCATGGAAACGTTCTTCGAGAAGCTCCGCGCGCAGGCGATGTCGGGGAAGGGGATCGGGGCGGCCGACGCCCTGGCGGTCCTGTCGCTGCCCGACGAGGCGCTCTGGCGCCTGCTCGACGTGACCGACGCCGTGCGCCGGCGGTTCCACGGCGACTCCGTCCGGCTCTGCTCCATCCTCAACGCCAAGTCGGGCGCCTGCCCGGAGGACTGCTCCTTCTGCTCCCAGTCGAGCCGGTCGCGGGCGGAGATCCCGACCTACCCGCTCCTTCCGGGAGAGGAGATCTTCCGCGCGGCGGTGGAGGCGAAGGGCTGGGGCGCCCGGTCGTTCTCGATCGTCACGTCCGGCCTGTCGCTGCGGAGCAGAGAGGAGCTGGTCCGCGTGGGGGACGCGGTGGAGCGGATCGGGAAGGAGCTGGGGCTGGAGACGTGCGCGAGCGTCGGCACCCTTTCCCCGGCCGACGCGCAGTACCTGGTCTCCCGCGGCCTGCGCCGCGTCCACCACAACCTGGAGACCTCCCGTTCCTACTTCCCGAACGTCTGCACCACCCACGACTACGACGACGACGTGGCGACGCTGCGGGTCGCCAAGGCGGCCGGCGCCCGGGTCTGCTCCGGGGGGGTCTTCGGCCTGGGCGAGTCGCCGGAGGACCGCGTGGAGCTGGCGCTGACGCTGCGCGAGCTCGACGTGGACTCGATCCCCGCCAATTTCCTCAACCCCATCCCGGGCACGCCGGTGGAGGGGCGACGCGAGCTGTCCCCGATCGGCTGCCTGCGGATCCTCGCCATGCTGCGGCTGACGAACCCGGCGAAGGAGATCCTCGTCTGCGGCGGCCGCGAAGTGAACCTGCGCTCCCTCCAGCCGCTGATGTTCGCCGCCGGCGCGAGCGGCGCGATGGCGGGCGACTACCTCACGACGGCGGGCCGCCCGGCGGAGGAGGACCTGCGGATGCTGGAGGACCTGGGGCTAAAACCGCAAAACCGGGACGTAGATGAGTTCTCCGCCAGTTTGGGGACAGAGATGGGAACCGCAGAACCGGGACGGAAAAAAGATAGCAGAACCGCAGAACCGGGACGTAGATGAGAAGTCCAAAAGCCTGGTAGTCCGACTGCCTGATATGCGGGACTTCTCATCTACGTCCCCGTTCTGCGCTCCCCATCTCTGTCCCCGTTCTGTGAGAGAACTCATCTACGTCCCGGTTCTGTGTTTCGGTTCTGCGATCAGAACCACGAGTAACGACACGAAGTAGAGCCCCATCAGCGGGACCATCATGAGCCCCATGTTGTAGATGTCCGGGGTCGGGGTGATGACCGCCGCGAGGACCGTGCAGCCGATCACGGCCGTGCGCCAGTGTTTCACGAAGAAACCGGTCTTCAGCCAGCCCAGCCGCGCCAGGAAGAGGGAGAGCAGCGGCGTCTCGAAGGCGAGCCCCAGGGCGATGAGCATCCCGCCGCAGAAGGCGATGAACTTCCGCACGGAGAGGTAGGGCTTCAGCTCGCCGGTCTCGAACCCCACGAGGAAGCCGATCCCGGCCGGCAGGATGATGAAGTACCCGAGGAGCACGCCGGACAGGAACAGGGCGGTCGCCGTCGCGAAGACGGGGACGCTCCATTTCCGCCAGGCGGGGACGCGCGGAAGCACCGCCCCGCGCCAGATCATGAAGCCCGCCACGGGGAGAATCAGGACGAAGGCGCAGTAGACCGAAAGCGACGCCAGGGCGAGGAACCCCTCCTCCGGCGAGAAGGAGACGAGATTCCTCCCGAGGAGGCGCACCAGCACCTCCAGCGCGCGCTCGGAGAACGGGAAGATCGCGACGATCAGGGCGAGGAACAGTGCGAAGCACGCGGTGATCCCCTTGCGCGCCTTGTCCAGCTCGGTGATGATCGTGGTGACCCGGCTTGCGTATTCCAACGGTGCGGTTTCCTTTCGTCGCGTTGGGATCCAAGCGTCCCGAACCGCCATCTTACCGCATAAGAGACAAAAGATAAGGAGGGGGACCATTGGCCCGATTCGACTCCGATTACGTGCCGGCCTCCGCGATGGCCATCTACGCCCACCCCGACGACATCGAGTTCACGGTCGCTGGCACCGTCGCGAAGTGGGCCGACGCGGGGTGTGAAGTCACCTTCGTCCTGATCACCAGCGGTGACGTCGGCACACACGATGCGAAATACACCCGGAAAAGCCTGGCGCGGGTCCGGGAGCGCGAGGAGCGGGAGGCGGCCCGGATCCTGGGCGCGAAGCGGGTCGTTTTCCTGAGAAAGGGCGACTGCGAGCTCGAGTCGACCATGGCGCTGCGGAAGGAGCTGGTCCGGCAGATCCGCAAATACCGGCCGGAGGTCGTCCTGTGCGGCGACCCGCAGTCGCTGTTCTTCGGGAACCAGTACATCAACCACCCGGACCACATCGTCGCGGGGAAGACGGCGCTCGAGGCGGTGTTCCCCGGCGCCGAGATGGAGCTGCTCTGGCCGAGGCTGGGGAAGGCCCACAAGGTCCACGCGGTCTACATCAGCTCGACGCTGCGGCCCGACACATGGATCGACATCGGGAAGACGATCGGGCGGAAGATCGCGTCGCTTCGCGCGCACGAAAGCCAGCTCGGCTCCCGCGACATCGCCCCCATGATCTACTCCTGGGCGATGGGGGAGGGGCGGACCGCGCCTCCGCAGTCGAAAGCGGGGAAGGGGCGCGCGCGCAGGCCGAAATACACCGAGTCGTTCCGTATCATGCGGCTTCTGAAGGACGAGCCCGGCGACGACGAGTGAGTCCGGGAGCGGGGGGGCCTTCAGGAGATCCGGTTTTTCAAGTGCCCCCGGACGCGCCGGACGACGCCGGAGAGCGAGACCGCCGCGATCCGCAGGCGGATCGCGGTACACTGGAACCGTGTGGCGAACCCTTCCCGAAAGGAGGCGCCGCCGATGATCCGGGACCCCGTGGTCCTGCTGCAGGACCTGGTGCTGTCTCTGTCCGATGCCCTCGACCTGGTGCACCTCATCGCCGCGGAGCACCAGCTCCGCACGGCGTACGTTGCCCTGCGGCTTACCCTGCCGGCGGACCGCCCTCTAAGCGACCAGACCGACCTCCTCTACGCCGCCGCCCTGCACGACATCGGCGTCCTGTCGGTGGAGGATCGGCTCGACCTGATGACCGGCAACGTCGAGGACATCGACCGGCACACCGTCCTCGGGGCGGAGCTGCTCTCCCGCTTCGACCCGTTCCGCAACGCCGCCGCGATCGTCCGGCTCCACCACACGCCGTGGACGTCGGAAGAAGCGTGGGAAGGGGTCCCCCGGGCCGTCCGCCTCTCCGCCAACGCCGTCCACCTCGCCGACACGGTGGAGCGGATGATCCGTCGCGACGCCGGCGTCCTCGGCCAGGTCTCCGGGATCGTCTCCTCGGTGCGTCGCATGGCCGAAGAGCAGTTCAGCCCGGACCTTCTGGACGCCTTTCTGGACGTCTCCCGCGTCGAGTCGTTCTGGCTGGACATCGTCTCCCCGCGCGTCGGGTCGGTCATCGCCGGGCTCGTGGAGTGGCCGCGCGTCACCATCAAGATGGACGGGCTCGAGCAGATCGGCCGGGTCCTCTCCCGCGTCGTGGATTACCGCAGCCCGTACACCGCCTGCCACTCGAGCGGCGTGGCGGCGACGGCGGAGATGCTCGCGCGGCGGCTGCTTTTCGAGGATCGCGAATGCCGCCTGCTGCGGATCGCCGGGCACCTGCACGACCTGGGGAAGGTGGCGGTGCCCAACGCCATCCTCGAGAAGGCGGCGCGGCTGTCGTCGTCGGAGTTCGACGTGGTCCGGGGGCACGCCTACCACACCTGGCGGATCCTGTCGAACATCGGCGGCTTCGAGGAGATCACCCAGTGGGCGGCCTTCCACCACGAGCGGATGAACGGGACCGGCTACCCGTTCCATCACAAGGGGGACGCGCTCCCGCTCGGGTCCCGGATCATGGCGGCGGCGGACGTCTTCACCGCGCTCACCGAAAACCGGCCGTACCGGGAAGGGATGGACAAGGGGGAGACGGTGGCGCTGCTTTCGGAATTCGCGGCGAACGGGTCGCTCGACCCGCGGATCGTCCCGGCGCTGATCGACGACTTCGACGCGATCGACCGCGGGCGGGCGGAGGCGCAGCGGGCCTACGCGGAGGAGTTCTCCCGCCTCCCCCCCGCTCAGCCGACGGTGATGTAGGGAGGGCCGATGGAGAGGGTCGGCTGGGCGTCCGCGACCGGGACCCCCTGGCCGTCCTTCCCGCACGTCCCGATCCCGAATCCCAGGTCCGACCCGACCCGGTCGATCATCGAGAGCACCTCGGGGCCGTTGCCGGTGATCGTGGCTCCGCGGACGGGCTCTCCGCGCTTCCCGCCCTCGATCCGGTACCCTTCCGCCACCTCGAACATGAAGTCGCCGGTGACGGTGTTCACCTGCCCGCCCCCCATCTTCACGACGAGCAGCCCCCCCGAGGCGCCGGAGAGCACCTCTTCCGGAGGCGTCGCGCCGGGGAGGATGACGGTGTTCGTCATCCGCGGGATCGGCTTGTTCCGGTACGACTCCCTGCGGCCGTTCCCCGTCGGGGCGACGCCCGCCTCCATCGCCGAGAGCCGGTCGTGCAGAAACCCTTTCAGGACCCCGGTTTCGACCAGGAGGGTCCGTTCCCCCGGCGCCCCCTCGTCGTCGATGCCGAAGGAGCCGCGCCTGCCCGGAAGGGTCGCGTCGTCCGTGATGGAGACCAGGGGGCTCGCGATCCGTCCCCCGAGGCGGTCCTTGTAGACCGACATCCCGCGCAGCGCAAGGTCCGCCTCGAGGCCGTGCCCCACCGCCTCGTGGACCATCGTCCCGCCCGCCTCGGACGACAGCACCACCGGCATCCTCCCCCCGGGGAGCTTCGCGGCGTGCAGCGTCCGGACGGCCCGCCCCGCGGACGCCCGGGCCAGCCGTTCCGGGACCCCGCCGTCGAGGAACTCCAGCCCCTGCGTCCCGCCGGCCGACTCGTATCCCATCGCGAGCCCCGTGTCGTTCCCCGCCACGCTCTGCACCGCGAGGACGCCGTACGTCTGCTCCTCGGACACGAAGACCCCCGGGTGGGCGGCGATCTCGATGCGCCGGTCCGACTCGGCGTAGGTGGCGCGGACCTGTCGGACTTCTCCGGAGAGCCCCCTCGCCACGCGGTCGACCTCCCGCACCATCGCGACCTTCTCCGCGACGCCGCGCGCGGAGGGCGGGACGCGGACGACCGTCGGCCCCGCGACGGCGCGCGGCCCCGCGGGGAGCTCGACGGGGACGCCGCCCCCCTCCGCGTACCGGGATAGATCGCCCGCCAGGGAGAGGAGGGCGCCGCCCGAGAAGTCGTTCGTGTAGGCATAGTACGTCCTGCCGCGGAAGAGGAGCCGCACGCCGATCCCGGCGTCGGTGCCCGACACCACCCGCTCGATCCGGCCGTCGTCCAGCAGGACCGACAGAGAGCGAACCTCCTCCAGGAACAGCTCGCCGTGCTCTCCCCCCCGGGAAAGAAGGGCGGAAAGGATGTTCCCTACGGGCAGATCGGCAAGCGTCCGGGTCGAGGCCAAGGGTCCCTCCTGCGGTTATTTCGCTAGTGTATAATAATTTTTTGCGTAATTTATCCGAGGGCGACGATGAGAAGCTACGTGACCTTGGGGGCGCTGGCCCTCATTCTTTTTACCTCCGGCGGCGACGCGGTCGGAGGCCGGGCCCCGGCGAAGGGCACCCGCGTCCGGGGCGGCGCCTACGCCGATTTCCTCGCCGGGCACCTCGAGTACCGCGCGGGCAACCTCGACAAGGCGCTGGACTGGTACCGCAAGGCGCTGAAATCCTCGGAGAGCAACCCGGACATCCTTTACGAAATCGCCAACATCCAGGTGAAGAAGGGGAAGCTCGCCGAGGCCCGGGAGTCGCTGGGGAGGGCTCTTGCGGCGGACCCGGGGCACGCCCGGTCGCGCTACCTCCTGGCCGGGGTGCTCGCCGCCACGGGCGACCGCGACAGGGCGGTCCGGGAGTACGAGCGCGTGGCAAAGGACGACCCGCAGAACCAGGAGGCCTACCTCCATCTGGCCACGCTGTACGCCGAGCAGAAGCAGACCGCCAAGGCGGAAGAGGTCCTGACCTCCCTGGTCGGGAAGAACCCCGATTCGCACCTGGGCTTCTACTACCGGGGGCGGATCCGGGCGGCGCAGAAGAAGTTCGAGCCCGCCCTCGCCGATTTCGACAAGGCGGTCGCGATCGCGCCCGCGTTCGACGCCGCGCTGCTGGATTCCGGCACCGTACTGGAGATGCTCGGCCGGAGCGCGGACGCGGAGGAGCGGTACCGGCGCGCGCTGCAGCTCTCCCCGAACAACCTGTTCATCCATGAACGCCTCGGGCGCCTGCTCGTCCGCGAGAAGAAGATCGACCAGGCGGTCGGGCAATACGAAGAGCTCAAAAAATTCTCGCCTTCCAGCACGGACGTCCGCTCGAAGCTGGGGCTCCTGTACCTGGAGCGCGACCAGTTCGACGCCGCGATCAACGAGTTCACCTTCGTCCTCAAGGAGGAGCCGGGGAACCACCAGGTCCGGTTCTTCCTCGGCACCGCGTACGAGGAGAAGGGGGTCTTCGCGGAGGCGATGGAGGCGCTCCGCGCGATCCCCGCGGACGCGCCCCTGTACCGCGACGCGCAGCTCCGGCTCGCGCTTATCCTCTCTCAGCAGAAGAAGGACGAGGAGGCGATCGCGATCGCCCGGAAGCTGCGGGAGAAGCACCCGGAGGACTCGGACCTGCTGATCTTCCTCGGCGGCCTGCTGGAGGAGGCGAAGCGGTACGACGAGGCGCTGGCCGTCCTCACCGAGGCGACCGCGAGGGCGCCGGAGCACGCCGGGGCGTGGTTCTCGCTCGGCGTGGTCAACGACAAGCTCGGCCGGTTGGACAACGTGATCTCCTCGATGGAGAAGGTGATCGCCCTCAACCCGAAGCACGCCACCGCTCTCAATTATCTCGGCTACACCTACGCCGACCGCAACATCCGGCTGGACGAGGCGGAGAAGCTCGTCCTGCGGGCGCTGGAGATTCGCCCCGACGACGCCTTCTTCATCGACAGCCTGGCGTGGGTCTACTACCGGAAGGGCGACTTCGCGAAGGCGGAGGCCGCGCAGCGCAGGGCGCTCTCGATCAACCCCGACGACCCGGTCATGCTGGAGCACATGGGGGACATCCTCTCCGCCCTCGGGAAGAAGGAGGAGGCGGCCGCGCAGTACGAGAAGGCCATCGCCAAGGGGCACGAGAACAAGGGCGAGGTGGAGGCCAAGCTGAAGAAAGTCCGCAACGCGAGGTCCCCCGGGAAGTGAGGGGACGCGCCCGCCCGCGCCTCCTGCCGTTCCTGGCCTGCGCCGCCCTCCTGGCCGCCGCGGGGTGCGCGCCGTCCCGCACGGTCCTCACCGGGCCCGAAGGGGCGCAGGCGGCCCGCTTCTTCGCACGCCTCGAAAAAGAGGCCCCCTTTCCCGTAAAGGCCTCGTTCTCGGGGATCGCGCGGCCGCGCGGGCGGGGCGCCCTGCCCTTCATCGCCGGGGTGAACGCGCCCGGGCCGGCCTCCGAGACGCTCGGGCTTTACGACCCGACGGGAGTGGCGGTGGCGTTCCTCGCCAATGACGGCCGGGCCCTCACCGTGTCGCGTGGGCCGATGGCGGAGCTCGCCGAACTGAAAGCAGACATGAAGCTCCACCCGGGCCCCGTGTCGCTGGCGCGGATCCTCACCGGCGCCCCCGGCTTCCCCGTCTCCGGCGGCGAGGCATCCCGCGACCGGGACGGCCGCTGGGTGCTGTCCGACGAGCGGCAGACGCTGTTTTCCGACCCCGGCCGCCGGTTCCTGTCGCGGGCGGAGTACCGCGTCGGCGACGTGGAGGCGACGGTGGAATACCCGGAACGCTCCGACGCGGCGCCCCCCGGGGTGATCGCGATGAAGGTCCGGGGGATCCCGATCTCGATGCGGAGGGACCCGTGAAGACGAAGAGCCGCCCGCGCCGCCGCGCGGCCGCCCCGCGCATTCTTCCCGCCCTGTTCGCCCTGCTGCTTTTCGCCCTGGCCGCGCCGCTGCTTCCCGGGTGCGGCGGCCGGGGGGACGCCCCGGGCACGGGGGACGCGTCCCCCGGCGTTCCCGCACACGGCGACGCGATCGTCGAGGGGAGCATCGGCGACGTCAGCGGATTCTTAACCGCCGTCACCACCGATTCCGCCTCCCACGGGGCCGCCGCCTACGTCTTCAACGGGCTGGTCCGGTACGACAAGGACCTCAAGCTCGAGGGCGACCTCGCGGAGTCGTGGGACATCTCCCCCGACGGGAAAAAGATCACGTTCCACCTGCGCAAGAACGTGAAGTGGCACGACGGCGCCCCCTTCACCTCCGAGGACGTCCTGTTCACCTACCGGAAGATGATCGATCCGAAGACGCCCACTGCGTACGGCGAGGACTTCCGGCAGGTCCGCCGCGCCCACGCCCCCGACCCGCACACCTTCGTGGCGGAGTACGACCGCCCCTTCGCCCCGGCACTCGCGTCGTGGGGGATGCACATCCTCCCGAAGCACCTGCTCGAGGGGCACCCCGACATCTCGAAGAGCCCGCTGAACAAGAAGCCGGTCGGAACGGGCCCTTACCGCTTCGCGGAGTGGAAGACGGGCGAGAAGACGGTCTTCGACGCCTACGCCGACTATCACGAGGGGAAGCCGTACATCGCCCGCGTCGTCACGCGCGTCATCCCGGACCTGGCGACGATGTTCCTGGAGCTCAAATCCGGCGGGCTCGACCTGATGAACCTCACCCCCCTCCAGCGCACCCGCCAGACCGAGACCAAGCAGTTCAGGAAATCGTTCAACAAGTACCAATACCTATCCTCCGGCTACACGTACCTGGGCTTCCGCCTCTCCCATCCCTACTTCAAGGAGAAGAAGGTCCGGCAGGCGATCGCATACGCGGTCAACAAGAAGGAGATCATCGAGGGGGTCCTGTTCGGCCTGGGGCAGGAGGCCACGGGCCCCTTCAAGCCGGGGACCTGGCCATACAACCCGGACGTGAAGCGGTACCCGCACGACCCGGCGAAGGCGAAGGAGCTGCTCGCCGAGGCGGGCTGGAAGCCGGGTGGCAGGGACGGCGTGCTCGTGAAAGACGGGCGGCGCTTCGAGTTCACGTTACTCACCAACGCCGGCAACGAGAGCCGCGCCAAGACGGCGGCCATCCTCCAGCAGAACCTGGCGGCGGTGGGCATCAAGATGGAAATCCGCACGCTGGAGTGGGCGGCCTTCATAAACGAGTTCGTGAAGAAGCGGAAATTCGACGCCCTGATCCTCGGGTGGAGCATCACGCCCGACCCCGACCAGTACGACATCTGGCACTCGTCCAAGACCGGGCCCGACGAGCTGAACCACGTCGGCTACGCCAACCCCGAGGTCGACCGGCTCCTCGAGGAGGGGCGGCGCACCTTCGACATCGAGGGGCGCAAGAAAGCGTACTCCCGGATCCAGGAGATCCTGGCGGAGGAGCAGCCGCTGGTCTTCCTCTACTACCCGGACGCCCTGCCCGCCGTCCACAAGCGGATCCGCGGCATCGTCCCCGCGCCGGCCGGGATCTCGTACAATTTCATCCAGTGGTACGTCCCGAAGGGGGAGCAGCGGTACACCACCTTCCAGCAGTAGGAGAGCGATGCTTCGCTACGTCGTCCGCAGGGTCCTGGTCTCCGTCCCGCTGCTGATCGGGATCAGCCTGATCACCTTCGGCGTGATCAACATGGCGCCGGGCGGCCCGATCGGGATCTCCTCCGACCTCAACCCCAAGGCCACCGCGGAGTACCGGGAGCGGCTCAAGGCGTACTACGGGCTCGATCAGCCCCTCTACGTCCAGTACGGCCGCTGGCTCGGCCGGATGGCGGTCCTCGACTTCGGCGATAGCTTCTCCGCCGACGGCCGGAAGGTCTGGGACAAGATCCGGGAGCGGATCCTGGTGACGCTCTCGATCAACGTCCTCTCCATGGCACTCATCTTCCTCGTGGCGGTGCCGCTGGGGATCTACTCGGCCGTGCGGAAGGGGTCGGTCTTCGACCGGGTCGCGACGGTGACCGTGTTCACCGGGTTCGCCATCCCTACGTTCTGGCTCGCCCTGCTGCTGATGATCCTGTTCGGCGTCCGCCTCGGCTGGCTGCCGATCTCGGGGCTGGTGTCGCTGGAATACGACACACTGCCGCTCGCCGGGAAGATCCTCGACCGGGCGGCGCACCTCGTCCTGCCGGTCTTCCTCATGGCGTTCGGGGGGCTGGCGGGGATCTCCCGCTACATGCGGTCGACGATGCTCGAGGTGATCCGGCAGGACTACATCGCGGCCGCGCGCTCCAAGGGGCTGCCCGAGAGGGCGGTCGTCTTCCGGCACGCGGTGCGCAACGCGCTTTTGCCCGTCATCACCATCCTCGGGCTGTCGGTGCCGGGATTGCTGGGCGGGTCGGTCATCTTCGAGACGATCTTCGCGATCCCCGGCATGGGGCAGCTCTTCTTCCAGGGCGTGATGTCGCGCGACTACCCGCTGATCATGGGGATCCTCACGATCGGGGCGTTCCTGACGCTGCTGGGCAACATCCTGGCGGACGTCGGCTACGCGCTGGCGGACCCGCGGATCAAGACGGAGCGGGCGGGATGAAGGGGCGCGCGGGATGAACGGGCACTCGATGCTCCGGGAAACGCTGCGGCGGCTCTCCCGCAACCCGCTCGCGGTGGCGGGGGCGGCGGTCGTCCTGTTCTTCTGCGTCCTGGCGCTGTTCCCGTGGCTGGTCTCCTCCCACGACCCGAACCGGATCGACATACTCAAGATCCTCGAGCCGCCTTCCGGGGCGCACCCGCTGGGGACCGACGACCTGGGGCGGGACGTGCTCGCCCGGATGCTCCACGGCGCGCGGATCTCGCTGTCGGTCGGCTTCGTGGCGGAGAGCATCGCCATCGGCATCGGGCTGGTCATAGGCCTCCTGGCCGGCTATTACGGCGGCAAGGTCGATTCTCTGCTGATGCGTTTCGTCGACATCATGCTGTGCTTCCCGACCTTCTTCCTGATCCTGGCGGTCATCGCCTTCATCGGCCCCTCGATCTGGAACATCATGTTTATCATCGGGGTGACCGGCTGGATGGGGGTGGCGCGCCTGGTGCGGGCGGAGACGCTGTCGCTCAAAGAACGCGACTTCGTCGCGGCGGCGCGGGCGCAGGGGGCGGGGACCGCGCGGATCCTGTTCCGCCACATCCTGCCGAACACGCTGGCCCCCATCCTGGTGGCCGCCACGCTCGGGGTGGCGGGGGCGATCCTCGTCGAGTCGGGGCTCTCTTTCTTAGGGATCGGCGTCCAGCCGCCGACGCCGTCGTGGGGGAACATCCTCACCGCGGGCAAGGACAACATCGAGTTCGCCTGGTGGCTCTCCCTCTTCCCGGGGCTGGCCATTTTCCTTACGGTCCTCGGGTACAATCTCCTGGGCGAGGGGATCCGCGACGCCGTGGACCCGCGGCTGAAAGGTCGGTGACGGGAATGCCGGAAACGCCGGGGACGCCGAAAACGTCCGGGGCGGAAGGCCCGGGCGCGCTCCTTTCCGTTCGATCCTTGAAGGTCGGCTTCGACACGGAGAAGGGGCCGGTCCGCGCGCTGTTCGGCGTCTCCTTCTCGGTCGCCCCGGGAGAGACGGTGGGGCTGGTCGGCGAGTCCGGCTGCGGCAAGACGGTCACGGCGCTCGCGGTCCTCCGGCTGCTGCAGACCCCGCCCGCGCGGATCGAGGGCGGCGAGATCTTCTTCCGGGGGGAGGACCTCTTGCCCCTGCCGGAGAAGCGGATGTGCGACGTCCGGGGGAAGGAGATCTCGATGATCTTCCAGGAGCCGATGACCTCGCTCAACCCGGTGCTCACCGTCGGGGAGCAGGTCGCGGAGGTCTTCACCGCGCACGGCGCCTGCGGCAAGCGCGAGGCGGCCGACCGGGCGGTCGAGTGGCTCCGGAAGGTCCGGATGCCCGACCCGGAAAGGCGCGCCCGGGAATACCCCCACCAGATGAGCGGCGGCATGCGGCAGCGGGCGATGATCGCGACGGCGCTGGCCCTTTCCCCCTCTCTCGTGATCGCCGACGAACCGACCACGGCGCTCGACGTGACGATCCAGGCGCAGATCATGGAGCTGCTGCAGGAGATGCGCGAGCAGGAGAAGATGGCGGTACTCCTGATCACCCACGACCTGGGGGTGGTCCACGACTTCGCCGACCGGACCGCGATCATGTACCTGGGGCGGATCGTGGAGATCGCCCCCACGAGGAAGCTGTTCGCCGACCCGGTCCACCCGTACACGCAGGGGCTGCTCGCCTCGCTGCCCGGGAGGAACCGGGGGGAGAAGCGGCTGCCGTCGATCCCCGGCACGGTGCCCGACCTCTCCGCCGTCCCGCCGGGATGCCCCTTCGCCCCGCGCTGCCCGTTCCGCCAGGGGGCGATCCGGCGGTACCAGTCGGGGACCTCCGCGCAGGACGACCTCGCGATCTGCGACCGCACGGACCCGTCGCCGTCCGAATACGGGCCGGGGCATCTTGCGGCGTGCCACCACCAGCGGTCGGCCAGGGGAGAGGGGGCGCGATGAGCGGAAAGCTGTACCGCCCCGACGAAAACGGCGCGCTCCTGTCGCTGTCCAACATCTACAAGACCTTCCCGGTCCGCAAATCGTTCTTTTCGGCCGAGCAGATCCGCGTCCGCGCGGTCGACGGCGTCTCGCTGTCGGTCGAAGCCGGGAAGACGCTGGGGCTGGTGGGCGAATCGGGATGCGGGAAGACGACGCTGGGCCGGCTGGCGATCCGCCTCATCGACCCGGACTCGGGGGCGATCCGGTTCGAGGGGAGGGACGTCACGCGCCTCGCGGGCGAAGAGCTCCGGACGACGCGCCGCCAGATGCAGATCGTCTTCCAGGACCCGTACTCCTCCCTGAACCCGCGGATGAAGGTGCGCGACATCGTGGGCGAGGGGTGGCTCGTCCACGGGCTGGCCAAGGGGCTCGAGCTGCGGGAGAAGGCGTCGGCGCTGCTCGCGCGCGTGGGGCTTTCGGCGGAGGCGGGGGAGAAATACCCCCACGAGTTCTCGGGCGGCCAGCGCCAGCGGATCGGCATCGCCCGGGCGCTCGCCCTGAACCCGAAGCTCATCGTCTGCGACGAGGCGGTCTCCGCCCTCGACGTCTCGATCCGCGGCCAGGTGATCAACCTCCTGCAGGATCTCCAGAAGGAATTCGGCCTGACCTACCTGTT
>DCUH01000026.1 GCA_002327765.1 bacterium UBA2219
AGGCGCAGAAGATGGAGGCGGTGGGGCGCCTCGCGGGAGGGATCGCGCACGACTTCAACAACCTGCTGACCGTCATCATCGGCTACTGCGACGTCCTCCTCTCCCGCGCGAAGCCGGAAGACCCCGGGTCAGAGGAGCTCCGGGAGATCCGGAAAGCCGGGGAAAGCGCCTCCGCCCTCACCCGCCAGCTCCTGGCGTTCGGACGGAAGCAGGTGCTGAACCTCCAACCGACGGCGCTGAACGACCTCGTCGGGCAGATGGAGAACATGCTGCGCCGGACCATCGGGGAGAACATCGTGCTGGCGACCGACCTCGCATCGGACCTGTGGACGGTGCGGGCGGACATCCACCAGCTTCAGCAGGTCGTCATGAACCTCGCGATCAACGCGCGGGACGCGATGCCTTCCGGCGGGCGCCTGACGATCGGCACCCGGAACGTCGATGTGCCGGAGGAGGCGCCGGCCAGGACGCCGGACTGCCCACCGGGGCCCTACGTCGCGCTGTCGGCCGAAGACACGGGTTGCGGGATGGACGAGGCCACCGTCCGGGAGGTCTTCGAGCCGTTCTTCACCACCAAGGAGCCGGGAAAGGGGTCCGGCCTGGGGCTGTCGACGGTGCACGGGATCGTCCGCCAGAGCGGGGGGTTCGTCGAGGTGGAGTCCCGGCAGGGCCTCGGCACCATCTTCCGGGTGTACCTGCCGCGGGTCGAACCGCCTTCGGCGGCGGCCGCGAAAGCGGGCGGGGGCGACGACCGGCCCGGGGGCGGGAACGAGACGATCCTGCTGGTGGAGGATTCCGAGGTGGTCCGCAGCTACACCGCCGAGATCCTGCGGACCAGCGGCTACGANNCGCCCGATCGACCTGCTGCTGTCCGACGTCGTGATGCCCGGGATCACCGGCGGAGAGGTCGCCGCCAGGATCCGCGAGATCCGTCCGGGGACGAAGGTCCTTTTCGTGTCGGGCTACCCGGAGGACGCCATCGGCAGGAAGCGGCTGATCGACGACAGTGTGCCTTTCCTGGGGAAGCCGTTCACGCCGAACGAGCTCCGGAAGAAGATCCGGGAGATCCTGTCCCCCTAGAGATCAATCCTCCTCATCGACGATCTCGAACTCCCCCTCGTACTTGCAGAGGGGGCACCTCTCCGGGGTCGCCTCCACGTCCACCTTGAACTCCTGCCCGCATTCGGGGCACAGGACCACCCACTTGCTCACGGGCCTTCCTCCTTTCGGGACGGTCCGACGGCCGGCTGCTGCTGCGTCAGGCAATGGACCGCGCCAAGCCCCCACACGAGGTCCACGGCGTGTATCCCCGCAACCGCGCGGCCGGGAAATCGCTCGGCCAGGATCCCCAGGGCGACGCGGTCGTTCGGGTCGTTGAACGTGGGGACCAGGACGGCCCCGTTGCAGACGTAGAAGTTGGCGTAGCTCGCGGGGAGGCGCACGCCGTCCATGTGCAGCGGCGCGGGCATTGGCAGGGGGACGACCTCGAGCCGCGACCCGTCCTCGAGGAGGGCCCCCGAGAGCCGCTCGAGGTTCTCCTCGAGCGGCCGGTGGTTCGCGTCCCGGGCGTTCCTCTCGCGGCACAGGACCACCGTCCCGGGCCCGACGAACCGGCACAGGTCGTCCACGTGGCCGTGGGTGTCGTCCCCGGCGATCCCCTTCCCCAGCCAGATCACGTTGGGCGCCCCCAGGTACTCGCGGAAGACGCCCTCGAGCTCTTCCTTCGCCATCCCGGGGTTGCGCGCCTGGACCTTCGGGTCGAGCAGGCATTCCTCGGTCGCGATCAGCGTCCCCCGCCCGTTGACGTCGATCGCCCCGCCCTCCAGGACGACCTCCCTCCCCCCCGCCTCCGGGCGGATCAGGCGCAGCCCCAGCGCCTTCGCGGCCCGCACGGGCACCTTCGCGTCCTTCTTCCAGTCGGGGTACTTCGCCCAGGCGTTGAAGCGAAAAGCCGCGACGACCGCCTCGGGAACGGGGCGCTCGCGCACGACGAAGACGGGGCCGGAGTCGCGCGTCCAGCCGCGGTCGGTGGGGAACCGGAAGAACTCGACCCGGGACAGGTCGACGCCGGCCCGGGACAGCACCCGCCGCGCCTTCGCCTCGTGCGCGGGCGACTCCACGATGATCCGGGCGGTCTCCCCGGGGACGATCTTGCGGACCATCTCCCCGAAGACCCACGGCACGGGGGCGAACTTGCCCGGCCAGTCCGAGGCGTTGTGGGGCCAGCCGAGCCAGGTGGCCGTGTGCGGCTCCCACTCGGCGGGCATCCGGAAGGGGCTCACCCTTCTTTCCCCTCCCCATCGTCGAGATATCGCCGGGTGATCCCGCCGTAGGCGTCGATCCGGCGGTCGCGCAGGAACGGCCAGTTCCTCCGGACGTCCTCGAGGTGGGCGAGGTCGACCTCGGCGAAGAGGATCTCCTCCCGGTCCGCGGACGCCTCGGCCAGGACCTGCCCTTGCGGGTCGCAGATGAACGAGGAACCCCAGAACTCGATCCCCGCGCCGTCGCCTTCCGGCGCCTCGCGCCCCACCCGGTTGACCGCCGCCACGTACACGCCGTTGGCGACCGCGTGCCCCCGCTGGACGGTGCGCCACGCGTCGAGCTGCCGCCCGCCGTGCTCCTCCTTCTCGTGGGGGTGCCAGCCGATGGCGGTCGGGTAGAACAGGATGGCCGCGCCGGCCAGCGCCGTGAGCCGGGCCCCCTCGGGGTACCACTGGTCCCAGCAGATGAGGGCGCCGATGCGCCCCGCCCGGGTGTCGAAGGCGCGGAACCCCAGGTCGCCCGGGGTGAAATAGAACTTCTCGTAGTACGACGGGTCGTCCGGGATGTGCATCTTCCGGTAGATCCCCGCAACCTTCCCGTCGGCGTCGATCACGGCCAGGCTGTTGTGGTAAACGCCGGCGGCGCGCCGCTCGAAGACGGGCGCGACGACGACGATCCCGGCGTCGCGCGCAACGCGGGAGAGGGCGTCCGTCGTGGGGCCCGGCAGCTTCTCCGCCAGGTCGAAGAACGCCACGTCCTCCCGCTGGCAGAAGTACCGGGTGCGGAACAGCTCCGGCAGGCAGGCGACCCGGGCCCCACCCTTCGCCGCCTCGCGGACCATCGTGATCCCCTTCTCCAGGTTCTTTTCCGGCTCGGGCCCCATGGACATCTGGAGGAGGGCGACGGCGAATCGCGTATCCATTTTTTTCAGTTCACCCCGATCTTCCCCGCCGGCTCCTCCGCCGCGCGGATGATCCCGAAGGCCTCTTCGTATTTCCGCAAGTTCTCCGCGAGGACGGATACCACCCTCTTCACGTGCCCCGGCGAAAGGATGATCCTTGCCGTCACGGAGCCGGCCGGGGGCGCCACCATCAGGAAGTCGAGAACGAACTCCTCCCGCGTGTGGGCGACGCTCATGTTGTTCGAGTAGACGCCCCCTTTCAGGTGGTCGGGGAACATCACCTGGATCTCCATCTGCTTCTGGCCGCTTTCCATCCTCATGCGCCTCCTGGAGCGTTTTTCGGGAAATCCCGGGGTCAGCCCAGGGGTGACTCGCCGTCCCGCCGGAACCGGTAATAGTCCTCCGGGGTGTTGATGTTGCGGAAGGAGGACATGTCGGGGTCGATCGACTCCACCGTGTCCCGCCCGACGCGGTGGACCCGCAGCCCCTCATGGAAGGAGCACAGCCCCTTGCGCCCGTCCCGGAGCGCCTGCTCGAGGGCGGGCAGCGCGCCCTTGCCGTATACGGCGTACAGCGGCTCCGGCCCGCTTTCCCCCTCCGGCACGACGACGTCGGCCTCGCCCCCGAAACCGCACAGGTACCGGATGAGCTCCCCCTTGATGTGCGGCATGTCGCAGGCGACGACGAAGACCCGGTCGGTGTCGCTATGGAAGAGGGCGGAATGGATCCCGGCGAGGGCCCCCATCCCGGGGAACAGGTCCGGGACGAGGCGGCACGGCATGAAGTCGTACTGCCCCGGCTCGGAGCCCACGACGATCACCTCCTCGAACAGCTCCGCCATCTTCCGGTGGATCGCCTCGATGAACCGCCCGCCCCGGTACGGCAACAGCGCCTTGTCGCACCCCATGCGGCTGGACGGACCGCCGGACAGTATCGCGCCGGTGACCCCCGCGATCTTCCCCGACGGCCAGGCGGCCGAGATCCGTTCGGGATTGGAATAGACGTTGAAACGCTCCCCGCGGACGCAGCCGACGAGGGTGATCCCGAGCTCCCCGCAGATCCGGATGGCGGGGTCCGTCGGAACGGCGCGCGATATGACCGTGGACACCCCGAGGATCGCCGCCTTCGCCGCCATCCCGGAGGAGACCCGCCCGGAGGTCGCCAGGATCCTTCCGGAGAGGTCGATCCCCTTCAGCAGCGCCTCCCCGGCGATCCGGTCGACCGCGTTGTGGCGGCCGATGTCCTCGGCGAACAGAAGCAGCCGTTCCCCGTCCCCCGCGGCGGCCCGGTGCATCCCCGTCTCCCGGCACCCTTCCTCCGACCGGGCCAGGAGCCCCATGGTCCCGATCACGCTTTCCGGCCGGAAGAACGGACCGGCCCCCGGAAGCCGGACACCGGGCGGGAACGCCTCCGGCGGCGGGAGGTCGACCTCCCCCCCGAGCACCCGGAGCGGGACGGGGGAAGGGCGTTCCGGGACCTCGCCCCGGACCCGCACGCTCACGGAGCCCTGCCGCTCGCTGACCGTCAGGGATAGCAGGTCGGCCGGCGTACGGACCACCCCCTGGAGGCGGAGGAACCCGGCAACGAGGTAATGGAGGTCGTGAGGCGAGGCTACCAGGGTCGCGAAGGGCGCCCCGTTCACCGAGAGGACGACGGAGAGCTCCGGTATCGGCGTGTGGACGACGGGAACCAGTCGGCGCCCGTCGTACCGCAGTACCGTCGGCTCGCCGCGTCCCTTCCGGTCGTCGCCCGGGAGTTTCGCCATATATCATTTATATCATGCCGGCACCCCCCTCGAGGTATTGCGGAATTCGCCCGAAGGCCTCTAAATGATGGGTATGTACGGAGAAGCGAAGGGCATGCCGCGCGGGCGCGGCCCGTCGGAGACGTGGCGCCGCCTGGCCGACGGCTGTCTCCGGTGGGAAGGATTGCGCGCGCGGGCCGGGATCCTGGAGGGGATCCGGCGCTTCTTCCGCGACCGGGGTTTCCTCGAAGTCGACCCGCCGATCGCGTCCCCCTTCCCGAACATCGACCCCAACGTCTTCCCGGTGCGGATCGAGGACGCCGCGGGGAACGGCGCCCGGTTCTACCTGCACACCTCCCCGGAACTCGCGATGAAGAAGCTGCTCGCCGCGGGGTCCGGCGACATCTTCTTCCTCGGGAAGGTGTTCCGGGACCGGGAAGGGTCCCCGCTCCACTCCCCCGAGTTCACCATGCTCGAATGGTACCGGCTCGGCCCCGTGGAAGGCGTGATGGACGACGTGGAGGAGCTGGTGCGGTGCCTGGCGTTGGAAACGGGCGGCCGGCGGGCCCTCTCCCATGGGGGGAGGGAGATCCCCCTCGACCGGCCCTGGGAGCGCCGCGGGCTGTCCGACGCCTTCCGCGAGCTGCTCGGCGCGGAGATGACGGACGCGGAAGGGCTGCGGGCCGGGCTTTCCCGACTGGGTTCGCGCCCCGGGCCCGGGGAGTCGTGGGAGGACCTGTTCTTCCGCGCCTGCATCGAGGCGATCGAGCCCGACGCGGCGAGGCGGGGGGCGTGCTTCGTGACCGGGTTCCCGGCGGCGCTGGGAGCGATGGCGCGGCGGCGCGACTCGGACCCGGAGGTCGCGGAGCGGTTCGAGGGGTACCTCGGCGGGATCGAGCTCGTGAACGGCTACGGGGAGCTGACCGACCCGCAGGAGCAGGAAGCCCGCCTCTCGGAGCTCGCGGAGCGCCACTTCCGGGCTACGGGCGAGCGACTTCCAGTGGACCCCGGATTCATCGACGCGCTGCGCCACGGCCTCCCGCCCTGCTCCGGCGCGGCGCTGGGCGTCGACCGGCTCGTCATGCTCCTCCTCGGCAACGACGACATCGCGGACGGGATGTACCGGTGAGCTCCCCCGGGTTCCTCGTCTTCCTGCTCTCCCTCGGGCATTTCTGCACCGACTTCATCCAGGGGGCGCTGCCGGCCCTCCTGCCGTTCCTGAAGGACCGGTTCGACCTGTCGTACGCCGTCGCCGGGATGCTGCTGATGGCGGCCCACCTGACCTCCTCGGTCGTCCAGCCGTTCTTCGGATACTTCACCGATCGCCGGCCGTTCCCGCTCCTCCTGCCGATGGGGCTGCTGGTCTCGGCGGCGGGGCTGGCGCTGGTCCCCTTCTCCCCCTCCATGCCGTGGCTTCTGGCCTTCGTCGTGTTCATGGGGCTGGGGACGGCCGCGTACCACCCCGAGGGGTTCAAGGCGACGGCCTGCATCGTCTCGGAAAAGCGGGCCACGGGGATGTCCCTTTTCTCCCTGGGCGGGAACATCGGGATCGCGCTCGGCGGGCCCGCGGCGATCTGGCTCGTCTCCCGGCACGGGCTGCACGGGTCGACGGCCGTCATCCTGCCCGCCGTCGCGGCGGCGGTCCTCTTCCTCCAGGCGCTCCCGGCCATCCGGCGGCGGGTGGACGACGCCGCGGCGTCCGAGCGGCGGACCTCCGCGGCGATGCCGGAACGCCCCTGGTACACCGTCTCCCTGCTCCTGCTGATCGTCGTCCTGCGCTCGTGGACCCACCTCGGGCTGTCCACGTACATCCCGTTCATCTACCGGGCGGAGCTGGCAAGCGACCCGGGGTACGTCGCAACCCTCCTCCTCGCCTTCCTCGGCGCGGGGACGGTGGGGACCGTGATCGGCGGGCCGCTGGCGGACCGGGTCGGGCACCGCCGGTTCCTTTTCATCTCGACGGCGATCACGATCCCCCTCATTTACCTGTTCCTGCATTCCTCGGGATGGGCGGTTTTCGCCACGGCCGCCCTGACGGGCGGGGCGATCATCTCCACCTTCTCCGTCTCCATCGTGATGGCCCAGGAGCTGTTCCCCAGGCGACTGGCCACGGCCTCGGGCGCCGTCGCGGGGTTCGCCATCGGGACCGGCGGGATCGGGGTGACGCTGCTGGGGGCGGTGGCCGACCGGCACGGGATCCCGGCCGCGATGCTCCTCGTCAACGTGTTCCCCGCCGCCGGGGCGCTACTCGCGCTGCTCCTCCCGATCCCGTGGAAGTCCTCCCGTCCATCTTGACACCCCCCGAGGGCGGCCCATACGATGGGACGCTGGAGGTCACCGTGATCCGACGCGTCCCGGCCGTACTCGCCCTGACTCTGCTCGCGCTGCTCGCGCTGCTCGCCGCCGCCGCGTCCGCGGCGGCGCAGGACAACGCGGCCCTCCCGCCCGCCGGGAGCGCGCAGGCCCCCGTCATCTGGACCCTCTCCGACGTCGTAGACGTCGCCCTGAAGAACCACCCGCTGATCAAGCAGGCCGAGGCGGACGTCGCCGCGGCCGTGGCGAGGAAGGGGCAGGCGCGTTCCGCCTGGTACCCCGACGTGAGCCTCTCCACCGGCTACAGCCGCTACCGGGCCTATTCCTCATCGACGAAGCTCAGCACCACCACGGAAAACGATTTCCTCCGCGGCGACCTCGGCTGGACGCTGTACGATTTCGGGCGCACCGGGGCCGCGGTGGACCGTGCGGACGCGCTGGCCGCCTTGAGCCGCGAGAACGCCGCGACGACGCGGGAAGACGTGGTCTTCGACGCGAAGGTCGCCTTCTACAACGTCCTGCGGGCGGAGAACACCCTGGAGTTCCAGCAGAGGAACGTCGGGCAGAGGGAAACGCTCCTGCGGCAGGCGCAGGCCTTCTACGAGACCGGCGTCCGGGCCCGGATCGACTTCGTCCGCGCCGAGGCGAACCTGTACGACTCCCGCGCCCTGCTGGGGCAGGCCCGCAACGAGCTGCGCGTGGCGCGGATCATCCTCCTCCAGCGGATGGGGCTCGACATCTCCAGCGAGTTCATCCTGCGCGGGGATTTCGACGAGTCGGTGCTTCCCGGCTCGCTTCCGGAGTGGATCGAGGAGGCGCACAGGAACCGGCCGGAGCTGCGCGCGCTGCTGGAGAAGGAGCGCGGCGCCGCGGAATCGCTGCGGCTGGCCCGGGCCGGCTACCGCCCGTACATCGAGGGCGGCGCGGGGTACGGGTACGCGGCGGACGACTTCCCCCTCAAGCAGAACTACTCGGTCGGCGTGACGCTGAGCCAGCCGGTCTTCTCGGGCTTCCTCACGCGCGAGCAGGTCAGAGAGGCCGAGGCGACGCTCTCCTCCGTGCGGCACGAGATCACCGAGATGCGGCGGCGGGTGCGCCTCGAGGTGGAGCGGTCCGCCTACAGCGTGCAGGAGGCGGGGGAGCGGCTGGCGGCCCGGCGGAAGCAGCGGGAGGCGGCCGAGGAGAACCTGCGGCTCGCCACGGCCCGGTACGAGGTCGGCGCGGGGGACATCATCGAGATGACCGACGCCCAGACGCAGATGGTCAGCGCCGACACGGAAACCGTCAACTCCGCCTTCGACTACGCGGTGTCCAAGGCCTCGCTGCTGCGGGCGATGGGGCGCTGAAAAAAACCGGGCGACCCCGTCAGGCGCCCTTCTTCCCTCCGCCGGCGAGCGCCTCGCGCGTCACGGGCAGCGCCGTCGAGATCCCCCGGGCCAGCAGCTTCCCCTCCGCGGTCGTCACGGTGAGCTCGCACACCACCTGCTGCCGCCCCTTGTGGATGACGCGCGACTCGCCGACCAGCGTCTCCCCCGGCTTCGCGGCGCGGATGATGTTGAAACCCCAGTTGACGCCGGTGGCGTCGGACTCGGCGTTCACCGACAGGGCGAAGGCGGCGTCGGCGATCGCGAACGTCAGCACGCCGTGGCCGATGTTGTGGGCGTTGAGGAACCGCTCCTCGACGACCACGGACAGCTTCGCGTAGCCGGCGCGCGCCTCGATCAGCTTCATCCCGAAATCCTGCATCAGCCGGTCGCCCCGGTAGATCTCCTGTACGCGGTCCATCACCCCTCCCCCCGCAGGTAGCCCTTCGTGTACCCGACGTAGTTCGCCGCGACCCGCCGGTTCTCCTCCTCCGCTTCCGGCCCGAGGCCCTTCACGACCTTCCCGGGCACCCCCATCACCAGGGAACGCGGGGGGACGGTCATCCCGGGGGGGACCACCGCCCCCGCCGCGATCACGCTCCCCCGCCCGATCGTCGCCCCGTCGAGGACGACGCAGCCGATCCCGAGCAGGCAGAGGTCCCCGATCGTGCAGCCGTGCGCCATGACGCCGTGGCCGAAGGTCACGTCGTCCCCCACGACGACGGACAGCCCTTTCCGCACGTGAAGCACGCACCCGTCCTGGACGCTGGTCCGCCTCCCGATCCGGATCGGCTGGATGTCGCCCCGGATCACGGCGTTGAACCAGACGCCGGATTCCTCCCCGATCTCCACGTCCCCGACGATCCTCGCCCCCTCGGCGACGAAGACGGTGGGATGGAGGCGCGGAAAAACCCCTTCGTACGAAACCAGCTTCACCGGGACCCGATCAACCGCAGCAGCCCCGCCCGCCGCCGCCGCAGCATCCTCCCCCGCCGCCGCCGTCGCCGGCGATCCCGAAGAGCTCCTGCTTCTCCTCGCCGCTCCCGCATTTCGGGCACCGGGGAACGAAGGACTCCTTTTCCTCGCTCGACAGGCGGACGTCGTACGCCTCGTCGCACGCCCTGCAAAAATAGCTGTACTTCGGCATCGCCCGTTCCCTCCCGTTTCCTACTGGCAGCCCTTGTGCCCCATCATCGTCGCCATCGCGGAGAACATGTTCCTCACGGGCCTGCCGCAATCCTGCGTGAACAGCCAGAACATCTCCTTGAGCTTGTCCTCGTTCCGCATCATATCCTGGCAGAAGGGGGGCATGATCCTGCGCAGGACCTCCATCCGTTCGGGCTCCGGCAGGGCAAGGAATTCCTTTTCGATCTCTTCCACTGTCATGACGTTCCTCCATTGGGTCGGCGCCCCCGGGTTCCCGGGAGCGGACGACCGGGCAAAGTGGATATTTTCAGGCCGGCCCGGTATGATGTCAACACGCCGAATGACGATATGAGGAAGTGACATGACCCTGCGCGCCTACGAAGACGTCATGAAAGCGGTCTCCGACCCCACCCGGGTCCGGATCCTCAAGATCCTCGAGGGCGGGGAGCTGTGCGTCTGCCAGGTCATCGCGGTCGTCGGCCTCGGGCAGTCCACGATCTCGAAGCACCTCTTCCTCCTTCGGGCCGCCGGCCTCATCAAGGACCGCAAGGACCGGAAATGGGTCCACTACTCCCTCGACGGGAAAAGCGGGAACCCCTACGCCGGGGAGATGCTCCGGACCCTCCGGGAATGGCTCAACGACGACCCGGTCGTCGCCCGGGACCGGGAACGCACGGCGCTGGCGAGAGACACGGGGCCGGCCGCGATCTGCAAGCGGGGCATGACCCTCCCCCGCCGGGGCGGCAGGCGGTGCTGCTCCGCGGATGGCGCATAGGGAACAGCCGATCCGGTCCCCGTCAGCTCGTAAGGATTTGCCGGATCTCCTCCGGGGACGGCACTTTCCCGGCCACTTTCACGACGCCGTCCACCGCGAGGGCGGGGGTCGTCATCACCCCGAACCGGATGATTTCTCCGATGTCCGTCACCTTCTCCAGCCTGTATTCCAGGCCGAGGGCTTTTGCCGCCTCCTCGGTCACATCCGCGAGCTTTTTGCACTTGGGACACCCGGTTCCCAGGATCTGGATCAATTTCATCGACCGCCTCCCCGCCGCCCTGTATTTTCTCCACTGATTCAGAAATAATATCTCGCCCGGAATTCCACCTTCCAGTCGTTCGGCTTTTCCCCGAACTCGCTGTATCGATCCCCCTTGAGGAGGGAAGCCTTCAGCCTGAGATCGAGGTTCTTCACTCCGTCGTACTCGATTTCGGGGGAGAGGGAAAAGCTCCCGTCGTCCAGGTTGAGGATCCAGGTGATCGCCGGGGTCAGGTAGAGGATGTCGAAGGGCTCTTTCCGGCTCGCCCTGAAATAGAGGTAATCCCGCATGGGGTTCGGCCGGCCGTAATTCCCCGCCGCGACATTGCCCGCCTTCTGCAGGAGCATGCCGTTCCCGGTGGAAACATATGCGTCGCAGGCGTTGTCGACAAACGAGAAAAAAACGCTCATCTCGTTTTCAGAGTACCCGGTGCCGTTCCGGTAATATTCGAGAATGTACGTCGTATCCGTTTCCGTCAGATACCGGATCCCGGCCAGGTAACTCGTCGCGTCGCCCTCCGCCACGATCGCTTCCCCGCTTTCGGCCAGGTACCTCTTCCCGTGGTTCTTTATGAATGCGAACTCTCCGTGGATCTCAAGGTTCGTCCGGAGGTTCCGCGAGAAGTCCGCGCCGAACCGTCTCGGGCGGCTTGCCCCGCCGAGGAACATGAAATCGATGTCCGTGTCGTACAGCAGCAGATACAGCTTCGCCGCGAAATTCATGTGGCCGGTCCGGCCGAAGTCGTCGTTGACATCTTCGTACGCGGGCACGGCGACCGGCGTGAAGGAAACGGTCTTCAAGGGGCCTGAAAAGCTCCTGATGTAATCCGCCGAGGCGACGACGAACCCCTCCAGGTTCTGTCCCGGATCGTCCGGGTCCTTGGGCCGATCCACGAACGCCGCGGGATTCCATGCGTACCCCTTGCCCCACTTGAGCGTCTTCTTGCCGATGTCGACCGTCAGGGACGAGGTGGGCTTGATCGAAAGGAACCCCTCGTAGACGCTCGTCCTGGTATGGCCGCCGAGATAGGAATTCTGGTAATCCGTGTTCGTGCGGACGAACAGCCGGGCGATCCCCGCCTCCAGCGAACCCTCCAGCTGGAGCGCGGCGTTGTACTCCTCCAGAGCCGAGCCTTCCTCCCGATCGCAAAATTTCAACTTGTAGAGGGATGCGTCCCGGTCGAGCCCGTACAGCACCGGCCGGAATTCGGCGTAACCGCCGATGTGATACGGTTTCTTCTCGATCTCCGACTCGTCGAAGGCGTACTCTTCCGCGAAACCCGCGCACGGCAAGCTCCCCAGCAACCAGAGGAAAACGAACAGGATGCCGGGGAGCGTCTTCATCTCAGCGATTCGATGTTCGGCAGGAAGGTCAGGGTGAACACCTCGTCCTTGAAGTCCTTCGCCTTCACCTTCGCGAAGATCATCACCGATTTGTATCCTTTATAGAGCGGGCTGTCGGTCTCGATCACCGCGGGCCGGACGATGCCTCCCCCGAAGTCCTTGACGTCCTTGAAATAGATCGTCTTGATCAGCAGGCCCGCTTCCGTCAGGCACTCGATCTTCGTGGGGAGCTTCTTCCCCCTGTCGGCCCACAGCCGGAGCCGGTCGTACGCCACGGTCTTCGTTTTCGCCTTGAGGTGAAGAAGGTACTCGTTCCCCTGCTCCTCCACCTTCTCCACGTTGTACTCCGCGGCGTAATCGAGCTGCAGGATGTCCGAGTTGTTGAACACCCCCCCGACCACGGACTGCAGGCTCGTGATCCGGACCGGCTTCCCCACGTTGGGGATGTAAAGCCACATATTGTCGCCGAGCCGCAGGGTGCTCCTGCCCTTTTCGCTGGCGGGGGCGATGAACAGCGAGGCGACACGGTCCACCCCCTTCTTGACGGTGAAGAGCGTGAATTCCTTCCTGCGGCCGTCGGGCTCCACGTTGATGAGCTTGCGATACGACTCGTACGACTCGGGGCTAAGGTTCCGGTCCACCTGCCTCAGGAGCGCTTCCCCGTCGAGAGCATGGGCGGGGAACGCAAACAGCATCACAAGGACGACGGCGACGGCGTTGAGCATTCGGCCCCCCTATTTCGCAAGAGCCGTTTTCACGGCGTCGGTGGCGCTTCCCTGGAATGTCAGGTACCGCATCCCCCGCCCCTTCATCGCATCGATCATCCTGGGGCCGAACTCCCCGGCGACTACGGCCTTTACGCCCTTCCCGGCGAGAAGGTCGACCACTTGAGTACCGGCACCGCCCCGGACATCCTTGTGCGGGTTGGCCACCGCTTCGACCAACGTCCCCTTCCCATCGAACAGAAGGAAATACGGCGCGCGCGCGGCGACGCCGCTTACCCGGGACGACGGGTCTTTCCCTTCGGCGGCCACGCCGATGGACGCCGATCCTGCGGCCAAGGCGGCCAAGGGAAAAGCAAGCAGCACCAAAACAAGCAAAGCGGCCGAACGTTTCATGGCAGACCTCCTTTGTCCGTGTTCCGGTTGCAGGGCGCCCTATACATGCCGCAATGCCTTGATCGGCTCCATCCTCGACGCCTTGAAGGCAGGCTGGATGCTGGCGGCGACAGAAATGACGATGACGATTGCAGACAGCAAGAGGACTTCGCCCGGGTCGATCTTGGCCTGCAGAACAAGGCCCTTCTGCCGACCGAAGTCGTAGGTTATCCCGGCCATGTTCAGAACGAACAGGACAATCGCGCCGACCACGTTTCCCAGGATCGCCCCCCCGATCCCGAGGCTCAATCCCTCCAGGACGAACAGGGAGAGGATCCGGCCGGGCAGCGTGCCGATCGCCGCGATGGTGCCGATCTCCCGGATCCGCTCGTAGA
The DNA here is from genome assembly GCA_002327765.1 of bacterium UBA2219. Lineage (GTDB taxonomy): Bacteria > Desulfobacterota > Deferrimicrobia > Deferrimicrobiales > Deferrimicrobiaceae > UBA2219. The sequence continues at coordinate 13,600 of DCUH01000026.1, forward strand.
CGGCCATGATCATCACGTTCATGATGCTGATCAGGACGATCGCGATCAGCATGAGCTTGATGAAAAAGGTCATCAGATCGATCATCTGGGCAATGTTGAAGAAGGGTGAGAGTTTCTCCCAGGTGTGGAGCTCGAAGAGCGGTTTCCCCTCTTTGTTGACATCCCCGGCCAACAGGCCGTCGAACCGGGCCCCGAAGTCCGTCAGTTTCCCAAAGTCCTTGATCCGAACGGCGTACTCGCTCACCTGCTTGTCCTCCATCCGCAAGATTTCACGAGCGTCTTCCAGATGAATGTAGCCGTCCCGGCCGCCGGGACCGGTGGCGCTTTCCAGAATACCCGTGACCGTGAACTGCTTGCCGTTTACGGAACCGTCGGCGTTGGTAGCCACGATAACGGCCATGTCTCCGGGCTTGACCTTCATCCCCCGGGCCAGCAGCTCCGGGATCAATATGCCGCCCCGCTGGAGTTCNNTCAATGGCCGTCAGCCGGATACTCGATGTCTCGGTAAAATTGCTGAACATGCCGCCGAACTTGATCCTCGGCGAGTAGGCCTCGATTTCGGGCTGATTGTTGAGGATATTCTCCAGACGGTCAACGGCGCCCCCTTTTAGGTTGAGATTGAGAGGCAGGGTCTCGATGGAGGCGACAAAGCCCTTGCGGTGCACCTGGAGATGGCCGATCATCGAGTCGGTGATCTGGCCGATCATCAAGTTCTTGAAGGATCCGGAGACGGAGATGAAGGCCAGGACGAAGACCACCCCGACGGTGATCAGCGAGGCGGTCAGCAGCGTTCGCCGCTTGTATCGCAGCAGGTTGCGGATTGCGATTTTAAAGAGATTAACCATGGCCGTTCCCTCCCTTGTTCTGGATTCCTTTGATTTCGCCGTCCTCGAGTGTGAAAAGGATTTCCGCCTCACCGACGATTTTCTGGTCGTGGGTCGAGAAGATAAAGGTTGTCTTGAATTCGTCGCGCATCCGCTTCATTAAATTCAGTACCCGATAGGCGGTATCGTGATCCAGATTGGCTGTTGGCTCGTCTGCCAGAACCAATTTTGGCTGGGTCACCAGCGCACGTGCAATGGCCACCCGCTGCTTCTGTCCTCCGGAGATCTGGTCGGGCATTTTCTCTTTTTGGTCCGCCATGCCCACGGCCGAAAGCAGTTCGGTTACCCGGCGACTCCGCTCTCCGGGGGGGATCTTCTGGACCATCAGCAACGGATATTCGATATTCTCGTAGACGGTTAACACCGGCAGTAAATTGAAATCCTGAAAAATGAAACCGATCGTCCGGCCACGGAAAGCCGCGCCGGATGCGCGATCCAGAGAAGACACATCGGTATCCGCGACCGTCAGGGTGCCTGAAGTCGGCTTGTCGAGGCATCCGATCAGGTTCAGGAGCGTTGTTTTCCCGCTTCCGGACGGCCCGACAAAAGAGACGAACGAGGCGGGTTCGATCTCAAAATGGATATCCTTGAGGGCCTGAACCGCCACCTCGCCCACCTGGTATTCCTTGCAAACCTGCTGCGCTCGAATCAACACCACGATTTTGTGTCCTCCTTTAGGATCTTTTTGATTGGCCTTGCCTCCGGGCTTCTTTCATGGCCTTGAACGGCCATGTCTCTTTCGCTCAGGATAACGACTAACTCTCGTCCCTTGCCGATCAGCTGTTCTCGAAACGGTTCGCTCTCTTCGCGATAGGCTTTATGCAGGGCCATGATCTTTTCCGTCTGCTCCGCCGTCAGGTTCAGGCCGGACAGGGCAATGATTTTCTCGAAACGATCCGGCCCCCGGTGACGCCTCTCCTGGTTTTCGTCTGCACCCACCGCCAATGGGGAGGCAATCAGATTCAGCAGAATTGTCGCCAGGATGATCGCCTTTTGCATATTGATTTGCATCAGCCAACCTCAATCCCTGAAATATAATGCATCCCACATGCCATTCCGACGGGCAATACGTGGCTATCGAATATAATTATTGTTTTATATTTTCAGCCGTGCAGATATCCACAACCGATTCCACAGGCGGATAGATTCTATCCAGGATTGGTATCCGGTCTTCGTTAAAATCGTATCCCAAGTATCCAGTCCGTTGATGCCGGACAGCAACGGCCCAGGATTGAAGGTGAAGGGATCGTGCAATGATAAAGATCTGTGCCCTTGGAGGGCTTTTATATTTTGAGGGATTGTTCACAAAACGCAGTCCAAAGCGATGATCCACTTACGGATGGGCATTTCAGAAGGTGATGACCTCGTATCCTTCCCTTTTAAAATACCCGTTATCTCAGCTTAGGGAGAATAAACCGGTTCGTCAAGGCCATTCGATATTGTCTTTCGATATTGATTTGGCTTGAATATTCTGCAAAACTGGTCTTTTCTGTGTTGATTGCGTTTTTGCACTACAATAACGGCAAATGGGTAGCATTATTGCTATTCTGTTTGCGAATGCCGAAATTGCCATGGTTCATCGGTTTATTTTCATTAAGATTTACAAATATTTCTCTTGCCGATTGTTCATGGCATGGATTATGATAACACATTATGCAGACACAAGATACCGGTGTCGATGACATGCGTTCTTACGGCATCCGTCATGGACAGCGGTCGATGGTTACAAGACTGAGGGAGGTTTAGATAGAGATGAACTGCGGTGAAAAAAAAGGTAGTTGTGGAACAAGCGGCGGCCGGCCGGCTGATGAAAAGCTGAAAATGTTTACGGAGGACGAGGCGCTCGTCAGACGTATGTCCGGCATCAAGCACAAGATCCTCATCCTTTCGGGGAAGGGAGGCGTGGGGAAGAGCACGGTGGCGGTGAATCTTGCCGTGGCTTTGGGCATGGCAGGGATGAAGGTCGGACTGCTGGATGTCGATTTCCACGGCCCCAGCGTTCCCACGCTACTGAACATGCAAGGGGAGCTGCTCAAATCAGACGACGGGGGCGGGATCATGCCCCTGGTCACGGCGGACGGACTCCGGGTGGTTTCCCTCGGGTTTGCCCTCGGCCAATCGGATGAAGCGGTCATCTGGCGG
>DCUH01000024.1 GCA_002327765.1 bacterium UBA2219
CTGGAGATCATCTACGAGATCAACCGGCGTTTCCTCGACGAGGTGCGGGAGCGCTTCCCCGGCGACGAGGACCGGGCGAGGCGCCTCTCCATCATCGACGAGCAGGGGGAGCGGTACGTGCGCATGGCCCACCTGGCCGTCGTCGGCAGCCACGCCGTCAACGGGGTGGCCGCACTCCACACGGAGCTGCTCAAGCAGACCGTCCTGAGGGACTTCTTCGAGCTGTACCCGGAGCGGTTCCACAACGTCACCAACGGCGTTACCCCGCGGCGCTGGGTGGTCCGGAGCAACCCCGGCCTTTCCCGGCTGATCACGGAGCGGCTCGGCGGCGACGACTGGGTGCGCGACACGGAGAAGCTGCGGGGGCTCGAGCCCTTCGCCCGCGACCGCTCCTTCCGGGCGGAGTGGCGCAGGGTCAAGGAAGGGAACAAGCGGCTGCTGGCCTCCGTGATCCGGGAGCGCACCGGCGTGGCGGTCGACCCGGACTCGCTCTTTGACGTGCAGGTCAAGCGGATCCACGAGTACAAGCGCCAGCACCTGAACGTCCTGCACATCATCACCCTCTACAACCGGATCAAGCGCGACCCGGGCGCCGACATCCTCCCCCGCACGTTCCTCTTCGGCGGCAAGGCGGCGCCGGGGTACTTCATGGCGAAGCGGATCATCAAGCTGATCACGGCGGTGGGGGACGTGGTCAACACCGACCCCGACGTGGCCGGGCGACTCAAGGTGGTGTTCTTCCCCGACTTCAACGTCAAGAACGCCCAGTTGATCTACCCGGCGGCCGACCTCTCCGAGCAGATCTCCACGGCGGGGAAGGAGGCGTCGGGGACCGGCAACATGAAGTTCTCCTTCAACGGCGCCCTGACGATCGGCACGCTCGACGGGGCCAACGTCGAGATCCTGGAGGAGGTCGGGGCGGAGAACTTCTTCCTGTTCGGCCTGAACGCGGAGGAGGTGCGGAACCTGAAGGAAAGCGGTTACAACCCGACGCGCTGGTACGAGGGGAACGAGGGGCTGCGCGAGGCCGTCGACCGGATCGCCTCGGGGGCGTTCTCGTCGGGCGACCGGGAGCTGTTCCGGCCCCTGGTGTCGCACATGCTGCGGCACGACGACTTCCTGCTGATGGCCGACTACCAGTCGTACGTCGACGCCCAGGAGCGGGTCTCCGCCGCCTTCCGCGACCCGGACCGCTGGGCGGAGATGTCCATCCGCAACGTCGCGCGGATGGGGAAGTTCTCGTCGGACCGGTCGATCCGGGAGTACTGCCGGGACATCTGGGGCGCGGGCCCGCTCGGGGCGGAATGAAGGGGTTCGGCGTCCAAAAAGGAATGGAGGGAAAAATGCGTTGCCGTGACGCATCGACCGGCAGGATTTTCGCCGCGGCGATCCTCGCCGCTTTCTTCCTGCTGGCCGGCTGCACGACCTACCGGGTCGCTTTTACCCGGGAGATCCGCGAACAATACCTGCTGGAGAGCGAGGACCTGAAAAAGCTGCAGTATTACCTTTCCGACGACATCACGCTGCAGAGGGAATTCGTCCGGGGGGACGCGGAAGTCTCGAAGGGCCACAAGCTCGTGACGAAAGAGACGGGGCTCGTGGAGGAGGTGATCGTTCGCGCCCGGACCCCGGGGGTCGCCACGGAGGTGGGCGACACGTACATCGCCATCAGCTTCGAGCCGGGGAAATCGCTGTATTTCGGTTCCCCTCCCGCGGATCGGGATCCCGAGCGGAAATACAAGCTCCTCGCGAACCGGTGGACCGACGCGTACGGGGAGGTTCCCTACGACGGCAGGACCTTCTACGCCGTGGGGAGAAGCCGGGCGGCGTACCTCGAGGTTCTCGTGGATTCGCTCGACGCGGTGAAGAAGAGCAGCAAAGTCCTTCCGGGGATGACCCTTCCCCCGGAATAGGGACCCGCGTCCAAGGCTCAGGTTCCCCGGTCGCCGCCGTCGAGACGCGCCATCTGCCGGTCGTGGGCGCGGGAAAGCAGCCCCAGGGCCGCGCAGCCGCCGATCAGCGCGTAGAGCATGTCGGACTGCGTGTCCCACTCGTACCCCTGCGTGCCCAGGAACTCCTCTGCGCCCTGGCCGAGGAGCAGGGCGGCGCCCCACTCGATGAACTCGTAGGCGGCGCTGATCGCGAGCACGACGCAGAGGACGAGGAAGACGAGCATCTTCCCGCGCCGCACGTGGCCGCCGCGGACCAGCACTTCTCGGGCGGCGATCGCCGGCACCAGCCCCTGGAAGAAGTGGCCGATCTTGTCGTAGGGGTTGCGGCCCGCATCCAGAAGGTCCTGGATCCAGAAGCCGAGCGGCACCCGCGCGTAAGTGTAGGCGCCGCCGAGCATCAGCACGAGGGCGTGGGCGAAGATCAGGCAGTACAGCAGGGTGGTGAGGGGGAAGCGGCGCCGGGTGGCGGCCAGCACCGGCAGCACGAAGACGACCGGGAACACCTCCGCCGCCCACGTCAGCCGGTCGTACGGGTCGATGCCGGAGACGGCCAGCAGCGCGACGAGCGCGGCGCCCGCGGCCAGGAGGGCGCGGGCGCCGCGGGGGGAAGAGGTCGCCCCGGGGATCGGTTCCATGGAAAAAGTATACACGCGCGGCGGTTCTTCGCCGCAATCGCGATCGGCCGTACGCTCAGCCCGCCCGCTCCGTGCGGTTCCGCCCGCCCGACTTGGCGCGGTACATGGCTTCGTCCGCCCGCTCGACCAGCCGCTCGAACGATTCACCGGGGCGGAATTCCGCGATCCCGAGGCTGACGGTCACGCCGCGCGAGGGGCCGTTTCCGGAAGAGGCCGCGGCGAGACGGATCTTCTCGGCGGTGGCGTGCGCGCCCTCGAGGTCCGTGTGCGGGAGCAGCACGAGGAACTCCTCCCCGCCCCATCTTCCGAAGACGTCCATCTTCCGCAGGAGCGATTTCACGGTTAGGGCGGTCGTCCGCAGGACCCGGTCCCCCTCGTTGTGCCCGTGCGCGTCGTTGAACTCCTTGAAGCGGTCGATGTCGAAGAGCGCCAGCGACAGCGGTCCCTTGTACCTGACGGCCCGGGCGATCTCGATGACGGCCCTTTCCTGCATGGCGTGCCGGTTGAGTATTTCCGTGAGCTGGTCCGTGCTGGACAGCCGCTTCAGCCGGATCCGTTCCCGGATGCCGAGGACGGACAGCGCGGCGACGAAGAGGAACGCGATCGTGGAGGAGGCCAGGGAGGCCCGGAAATGGGACGAGATCCTGTCCATGATGCTGTCTTCGGATATGGAAACGATGTAGGCGACGTGCTCCCCGAGGATGTTCTCCATGGACTTGAACAGCACAAGAAACGTTTTCCCCCCGTGGCGGTGCAGGAGCCCGAAGCTGCGGCCGCCGGCGAGGCGCTCGTCGAGGCGCAGGCCGCCCGGTCCGAACAGCTCGGCATGCAGGTTCCCCGTGTTGATGTCCTTGTCGAACAGGAACTCCCGGGAAAAGGTGCTTTCGGAGTAATTCGCCATCTGGTCGGGGAACACGGTGGCTTCCGCGACCGACCGCTTCACGGAGAACAGCACCTCCGCCTTCGAATGCGCGCGAAGGGCGTCGAGCACCGAGCCCATCGAGAAGGAGAGCTCGACGGAACCGCAATGCTCTTCCCCGTGGAACAGCGGGTAGACGAAACGGTACCCGTTCAGGACGCGCCCCTCCTCGAACCCCGCGGCGGGCCGCTTCGTCTCATTGGCGGCGCGCACGGTCGCCCGGATGCCGTGCAGGGCGTCTCCGTGCATGTTCGGGGCCTGCATCCGCAGGAAGCTGGTGCCGTCGGGAAAAACGAACTGGAACTGCCGGAAGCCGTATCTTTTCAGGAGTTCGTATCCCGGGAGCATGGTGTCGTGCAAGCGGCTCCTCAGGACGTCCCGCGCCGCCGGGCCCGATGTCTTCGCGCGGCAGACGGCGGATGCCGTTTCCGGCACATTCACCAAGGAATCGTATACGTACCGCGAGAAATTCCCAAGGGTGTTGATGGTCGCTTCCGTGGTGGAGACCAGCCGGTTCATGCTCGCGTCGAGGTACTGCTTTTTGCGGGTTTCCCGGTTTTCCAGGAGGAAATCGACCAGCATCGCGTACAAGGCCGCCACCAGGAGGAAGAACAGGATCCAATGCAGGTAGGGTTTCAGGCGGGAAACGCCGAGCGCTTTCAGCATGAATCCTCTCCGCAGACTTCATCGTTTCCGGAACGGTCGCGATTCCCCGGGAGGATCCGCCGGCACAGCGCGACGCGGTGTGCCGTTCCCCCGACGGGCTGGGCATCGTGTTCGGAACAATTCCTACCACATTTTCCGTGGCGCCGATACGGCGATGATGAGGCCGCCGCGGACCGGCGGCTCGCCGTCATGGACTGCACGGCGCGGGCCCCTTCATTTCGCCGCGGCGAAGTATTCCTCCAGCCGGTCCAGCGCCTTGTCGATGTTCCCGATCGAGTTCGCGTAGGAGAAGCGCAGGTACCCCTCCGCGCCCTCGCCGAAGTCGATCCCGGGGGTGAGGGCGACCCCGGTGGCCTCCAGGATCTCCATCGCGAGCGCAAGCGAATCGGGGTTGACGTGCCGCGCGTCGGCCAGCACGTAAAACGCCCCCTGGGGCATCCTGCGGACGCCGAGCCCCAGGCGGCGGAGCCTTCCGACCAGGTGGCGCCGCCGCGCGTCGTATGAGGCCCGCATGTTCTCCACGTCCCTCCACCCGCCTTCGAGGACGGCGATCCCGGCCCGCTGGACGAAATGGGCCGCGCTGATCAGGAAGTTCTGGTGCATGCTCTGCAGGACCCGCATCCGGGAGGCGGGGACGATCAGGTAGCCCAGCCGCCATCCCGTCATGGCGAAGGTCTTGGAGAAGCCGCCGACGACGAAGGCGTCCGGGTCGAACTCGAGGGCGCATCGCTCCTCCCCCTCGTAGGTCAGCCCGTGGTACACCTCGTCCGAGATCAGGGGGACCGGGAGCGAAGCCAGCTCCTCGAACCAGTCGGGCGGCAGGACGGACCCGGCGGGGTTGGAGGGGGAGTTGACGAAGATCCCGCGCGTCCGCGGGGTGATCATCCTCCGGACGTCTTCGGGGCGCGGCTGGAACCCGTCCTCCTCCCGGGTCCGCAGGAAGCGGGGGACGCCGCCGGGGAAGCGGATGAAGTTCGGGTAGCAGGCGTAGCACGGGTCGGGAAGGACGATCTCGTCGCCTTCCGTAAGCAACGCGGAGAACAGGAGCAGGAGCAGCGGGCTGGTCCCGGAGGAGACGATGATGCGCCCGGGGTCGACCGGCACGCCGTACCGCCGCAGGTAATGCTTCGCGATCGCCTCGCGCAGCTCCGGCAGGCCGAGGGAGTGGGTGTATTTGGTGTCCCCTTCCCGGATCGCCCGGACCGCGGCCTCGCACGCGACCGCGGGCGTCGGGAAGTCGGGCTCCCCCACGCAGAGGTAGACGATGTCCCTCCCCGCGGCCTCCAGCTCCTTGGCCCGCTCGAGGACCTCCATCGCAAGGAACGGCGTGACCGCCTCGGCGCGGGGCGAGAAGGGGGGGAGTGTCTTGCCGCGGATCATCGCACAAAGATAGCATACCTGTCGTGGGGGGGAAGCCGCCGGACGGGAGCCGTTTCCCGTCATTGCCGGCGGGACGATTAAAGGAAGGGAGGCAAGGAGATGGGAAGAAAAGTGGTCCTGGCGGCGTTCAACGGCGACCCGATGTGCTTCGTCCACGTGCTGCTGAACGCCATCGACATGGAAGAGAAGGGGTACGACGTGAAGGTGGTGATCGAGGGGAGCGCCACGAAGGTCGTGAACGATCTGGCGGCGGAAGGGGCGCCCTTCGCGGACCTCTACGCGAAGGTACGTTCGAAGGGGATGATCGACTGCGTCTGCCGGGCTTGCGCCGCCAAGATGGGGGCGCTTCCGGGCGTCGAGGCGCAGCGGCTTCCGCTGTGCGACGAGATGAAAGGACACCCCAGCCTGGCGAAATACATGGAGCAGGGCAGGGAAGTGATCACCTTCTGATCGGCGGTCATTCCCCGGCTCCGTGCTTGCGGAGCAGTGAGGCCATATCTTTCTGGCCGTTCAGGATCGCGGCGCCCAGCGGCGTCAGGCCGGCCTTCGCGCCGGGACCGCCGTTCGCCCCCTTTTTCCCGAGGAGCGCGGCGACGTCCTTGTGGCACCTCGCGGCGCTTTCCGGGGCGCGAAGCCGGGGAGCGTCCGGCAGGGCCCGGGCGTTGACGTCCGCGCCGGCGGCGATCAGCGCCCCGGCCACGTTTTCGTGCCCCCAGATCGCCGCGACGTGCAGCGGCGTCCAGCCGTTCCGGGCCTTCGCGTCGACCGCCGCGCCCTTCCCGATGAGGAGCTCCGCGATCTTCCTGTGGTCCCCGTTCGCGGCAAGGTGCAGCGGCGTCATGCCGTTCCCGTCCCTCGCGTCGACGTCCGCTTCCTTCGAAAGGAGCAGCAGGGCGATATCGCGATGGCCCCATAACACCGCGTCGTGCAGCGGGGTGCCGCCTCCGGCGGTCCGCGCGTTGACGTCAGTCCCGGCGGCGATCAGCCGGCGCAGCTCTTCGATCTTTCCCGCCCCGGCCGCCTCGTGGATCGGGTCCGCCGGGGCGGCGGCGGGGACGAGAAGAAAGGCGAGCAGCGCGGCGATCCCGGCGGGCTTCATCCCCGCGGTCCCGCGCGGAGCGGGCGGACCTTCCTCGGCACGTCCATCTCCGACAGCCGGTCCAGAAATTTCGCCCGTTCGGGGTACCGGGCACGGAATCGCCTGGCGTCCACCCTGCTCCGGGCCCAGCTTTCGGCGAAATCCTCGAATTCGCCCTTCAGCCCTCCCGGCGGCTCTTCCTTCCGGACCCGGTCCCAGCCGGAGATCCTCCGCCGGTCCAGGAAGGAGCTGTAGGGATTGTGGATGTTCATCCCGTCGGAATACGCCTTCAGCCATTTCCTGCGGTTTCCCGGGTCGGCCGCCGGACCGTCGGGATCTCCCGGCAGGTGGAGCGGGATGGCGACCCGGATCTTCCTCCCCTGCAGCAGAAGGAAACCCGGGCCGTTCCCTCCCTCCGGGATCAGCCGGAAGGCGGGGTTCCGCTTGAGGTGCCCCGCCTCATTTCTCCTCAATGCGGGGTCCTCCTTGAGCAGCAGCTCGATCAGCGCCTCCCGGCCGAACACCACGAGCTCCTTCCCGGGTTCCGCACCGTCCGTATAGTGGCATTCGAGGCGGGAGCGCAGCCGTTCGATCAGCTCCTTCCGCCCCTCCTTCCCTTTCGGCAGGTCCTCCCTGCCGCAGACCCAGACGGACAGCCGGTTCGTCTCGTCCCGGTACAGGTAGCTGTTGCCGACCGCCAGCCCGTGGCCGCACGACGGGCAACGGACCCGGTTGAACTCCCCGGAGAGGATGGCGTCTTTCAGCCCGGGATCGTGCTCCGCGAGCAGGTATTCGCAGGCTTCCGCCGTGAAAGCGGCCCCGCAGCTGCACCGGATGTCGTACTCCGTCTTCAGCGCCATGGTCCCTCCCGGGATTTTCGCGCCGGGGACCTTGCCGCGGATCCCCGGCGCCTTTGCGGGTTGCTTTCCCTTTAGGCCAACTTCGGGATCAGTAGACCGTTCTTTCCCGCGTACTGCTTCCCGACGAAGCTGCCCTTGGGAATCATCGCGTGGATGCCGATCGTGTAGTCGACGAGCTGCGTCACGTGGAAGTCGACCCCCATGGAGACGTAGGCGTAGGCCTCCAGCTTGTCCATCCCGTAATGCTTGTGGAGGAACTCGATCGCCTGCCGCGCCGCCATCTGGGCCGACTTGTAGGCGTCGGTGTGCATCCCCATCGCGACCCAGTGGGTCGGGGTGGACGCGAACGGCCAGTCCAGCACCCCTTTCAGGTCCTTGCGGACGGTGAACCGGCACGTGATGGTCTTGAAGAAGCCCTCCAGCGCGTTGAGGTTGATCTCCCCATGCCCCTGGGCGAAGTGGGAGTCCCCGGTCTCGAATCCCGCGCCCTTGATGTGGACGGGGAGGTACAGGACGGTCCCGGCGACCAGGTCCTTGTTGTCGAGGTTGCCGCCGTGCTTGCCCGGCGGGACGTTGCTCCACATCCCCTGTTCCGGAATCTGGACGCCGATCGTTCCCGGGAACGGCCGGATGGGGAGCTTGATCCCCGGTTGGAACTCGAAGGACATGTCCTTCCGGTCCACCTGGTACCAGCGGACCTTTCCGTCCGGGTATTCTTCCGCCAGCAGTCCCAGCTTCATGAACGAGGTGATCGGGTTCAGGTTGAACCCGTAGTCGCCCGCGACGATGTCGAGGATCTCCACCTGGAGGAAGTCGCCCGGCTCCGCTTCTTCGATGTAGATCGGGCCGGTCAGGTGGTGGTGGCCGGCGCCCTTCTTGATCTTCTTCGCGCCGGTGAAATCGTCCGGGAAGATGTATACCTCCTCCGCCGCGGCGATGGCCTCCTTGTACCACTTCATCCAGTCGTTGATGTCGGACCCCGGCTTCATCTTGCTCATCAGGTGGGTGCCGGTCTCGATATAGACCGTCTCGCCGGACTTGATGGTCAGGACGGGAGGCCTCGAATTGTCCCAGAATCCGTCATGCGAGGTTTTCTCGTTGCAGGCGAGGACGTGGGTCTTGCCCGTGACCTTCGCCTTCTTCGCCTCGGCGGCGTGCGCCTTCGGTAGGGCGATCTCGCTGATCGCGAGAGCCGCGCCCGCCGCGCCGGCGTATTTGAGGAAGTTCCGCCGGTCGATTCCCTGGCCACTCCTTTCTTTCCTTTTCCCGTCGCTCATGGCGCCTCCATGTCTTCGGTTGGACCACTGCGCCGAACACCAAGGAGAAGGGTTCCTGTGGGGAGATTCTTCCGGCTCACCTCCTTTCCGGTTCCGGTCGTCGAGGTTCTAGTTGGTTCGCGGGTTGATTGGTTGGTTTATGTCTCAATCTTCGCCCACAAACGGCTCCGGTTCAAGGGGTGCGGACGGACGCGGGCGCCGGCCGGGAAAATGCGCCCGGTTCGCCTTTTACTGAAGAAATGCTAAAGATTTTCGGCCGGCATCCGATCTATCACTCCATCAGGAGGGGGGGGAGACATGGTATACGTCCTTTCGGAAACCGCCGGGCAGATGAAATGGCTGGAATGGAGGAAGATGGGCGGATGCGCCCTGACACTCCAGGCGGAATCGCCCATCCGCAAGTACTACCACGCGAAGCGGCAGCGGTTCGAGGTCCAGAACCCCACGCTGAGGGAGATCGGAAGGATCTCGAAGCTGGCGGAGCTCGAGATCGCACGGTACGCACGTGAATATATGAAGCGGGAGGATTTCGTGGTGCCGGAGACCGCCGGGTGACGGGCACGGCGCGGCGACACGCCGCGCCGTGCACTCCCGCGCCCCTTCCCCGGCCGTCCGTGGCGGGTCAGGCGCCGTCGAGATCCACGGAAACCGCAACCGGTTTCGCGATGCTGTTGTAGACCGGCGAATATTTCTTCGCCGCCCGGATCAGCTCCTCCTTCTCCGCGTCCGAAATGTCCGCGTCGATCCTCATGAGGACCGAGATCCTCTCGTAGCCCACGGGAACTTCCTCGGATATTCCCAGGAACCCCCGCAGGTCCAGGTCCCCCTCGAACCGGGATTCCACGTTCCGGATCTCGACGCCTCGCACGGAGGCCTGCGCGATCAGCGTGGTCGTCAGGCAGCCCGACAGCGCGACCAGCAGGTATTCGACCGGGTTCGTTCCCAGGTTCGACCCGAGCAGGACCGGCGGCTCGTCGATGTCGTACACCGCCGGCTCCCGCGAGATGTCCTCCCGCAGCGCGCCGTAGAAGTCCCTGACGGAGGCCCGGTTGTACGTGCCCGCGACCCACTTGTTCCTCGCGCGGAACCTGAACCGGGCGATTTCCGGGTTGTCCTTGATCGCCTCCACGGTGCCAAACAGCTGATCCACGTTGATCCCGTTTACGATCGTATTTTTTTTCCGCGCCAATTCCTCGGCCATAAGGGTCCTCCTTCCCCCGAAACCGTTGCGGGTGCAGCCTCTCAAAACATTGGATTTGCCGGCGCGATCGCGGGATTCGCCGCGGGAGGAGATTGGCGGGAAGGGTCGGGTGGCCCTTTCAGTTCGTCAGCCGTTTCGCCCGCAGCAGGTAGCGCTCGCCGCCTACGCGGGCTTCTCCTTCGATCCGGTCCTTCGCCACACGCATCTTGAAGAGCAGCGGCGCCGCGTCTTCCTTCCACGACGACCGGTCGACGGTCAGGGAAACGGCGTCGCCCCGGATGCGCGCGCTCCCCGCCATGGTCCAGCGCTTGAGCCACAAGGTCGCGGTGGCCTCCTGGAACCGCTGGGCGAACTCGATCACGACCCGCTCCTCGCCGTCCGGGCCGGAGAGCGTGCCGCGCCAGAACCCCGCGATGCGCGCCGGGACGATCCAGAGGTACACCGTGCTGTGCGCCAGGGGATAGACCTTCTTGTCCTCCACGGAAACTACCGCATGGTCGTCGGGCTCCCAGTCGCCCATGTTCCAGTCGTGCGACACGACGCGCGTTCCGGGCGCGAGCTCGAACAGGATCCTCGGCCGCAGGTCGAGGTTCACCTCCGGCAGCAGGTACATCGTCACGACGGTGGCCTTCCGGATATCGGTGTCGAAGATGTCCTGTTTCAGGAACTTCGCCCTGTCCGCCACGCCTTCCCGCTTCGCGTTCCTGCGACTCAGCTCGACCAGCTCGCTGTCGTACTCGATCCCCAGCCCCCGCGCGCCGTGCCTTTTGGCGGCCGCGATGACGATGCGCCCGTCGCCCGAACCCAGGTCCACCAGGTTGTCCTGGGCCCCGACGCCCGCGATGGCCAGCATGGCTTCCACGACGTTTTCCGGGGTCGTCTCGTAGGGGACCTCGTCCGCCCGCGCCGGAGAAAACGCGGAGAGCGCGGCCACGATCATCAGCGGCAGCAGGAAGAGCGGCAGTGGAATGCCGGGTCGCTTCAACGGGGTGTCCTCGCACGGGAATCGTTGGAACGGCAATGTGGGCCAATTTATCCGATTTGCCCCGATTCGGGAAGATTTATCGACGCACCGGCGGCGCGGGGATAATGATGCCGGTTATTGCCGGGATCCCGGCGTGCAGCCGGCTGGATGGGCCTTGACGAAGACGTCGGCAGGCGGATCATCGGTCGATACCGGGAAAACCGGCGCGCGCGGGGGAAGGATCCCTTCGCCGGACTGCGCGCGCGGGCTGATCATGGTCCTGAAGACGCTCGACCACGCCAGGGATTACGCCTTCGGCGCCTCGTTCGACCCACTGGACCTGAAGCGGACGACCGTTGCCTTGTTCTTCACGAGATGGGTGACGCACTTCTGTGCGCCGCTGTTCGTTTTCCTTGCGGGGACCGGCGCGTTCCTGTTCCTGTCCAGGGGCAGGACGAAGGGTGAGTTGAAAAGATACCTCGCCGTCCGGGGCGCGATCCGGATCGCCTTCGAGCTGTTCTACGTCTCCGGGATGCAGGCGTTGTCGCCGGGCAGGATCGTTCTGCAGGTCCTGTGGGTGCTCGGGCTGTCGATGATCCTCCTCCCTCTCCTCATCCGGCTTCCGGACCGGGCGTTCACGATCGCCACGGCGATCTTCTGCCGGGTCGTCTATCCGCTGATCCCCTGGACGGGCGTGATGGCGCTGGGATACCTGTTCGGGAAGGTTCTGGTGCTGGAACGGGAAAGGAGGATCCGGATCCTTTTGCGGACGGGAGCGGCGCTTGCCCTGGCGTTCGTCGCCCTCCGGTACAAGAAGGAGTCGCCCCGCGCCTGGATGAGAACCATCGGGCCGGCCGGGCCCGCCTGCGCCGTTTTATTCCTTCAAGATTTTCCCCCGTTCGGCGATAAAGACCAGCAGGACGGGAACACGAGGGGACGTGCGGCGTGATGGACATTTCCGCGGCGGACGGACAGAACGGGGTAAACGGGTACCGGAAACCCCGGGTCGAGTCGATCGACTGCCTGCGCGGGCTGATCATGGCGTTCATGGCGCTGGATCATGCCCGGGGCTACGCGTTCGCCGGCTCGTTCGATTTCCTGGACCTGAAGCGGACGACTCTGTTCCTCTTCTTCATGCGATGGATGGCGAATTTCGGCGCGCCGCTGTTCGTTTTCCTCGCGGGCGCGAGCGCGTTCCTTTACATGTATCGGGGCAAGACGAGGGCCGAGCTGTCGGAATACCTGCTCATCCGGGGGATGATCCTCGTTACGCTGGAGATCGCCTATTTTTCCCGGGTATTGACGTTCTCCTCGTCCATGGTCCTGCTCCAGGTGATCTGGGTCCTCGGGATCTCCATGATCCTGCTGTCGCTCCTGGTCTGGCTGCCCGATCGGGCGATCCTGGCGTACGGCATCGTGATGGTGTTCGGGCACAATCTCCTGGACGGCGTGGCCGTGGAGCCGGCCTCGCCCTGGTATCTCGCCTGGAGCGTATTGCACCGGGTCAGCCAGGAGGTGTCCCTTTCCCCGACGCTGCATGTGCGGGTGGTCTACCCGCTGATCCCCTGGACGGGAGTCATGGCGCTGGGGTATCTCTTCGGGAAGCTGTTCACGCTGGAGAAGGAGCGAAGGGCCCGGATCATGATCGTGCTGGGCGTGGCATCGATCGCGGCCTTCGTCGCCTTGAGGATGCTGAACGTTTACGGGGATCCCCACCCGTGGCATGTGCGGAGGAATTCCATCCGCACGCTTCTCACGTTCCTCAACTGCAACAAGTACCCCCCCTCCTTGAGCTTCCTGCTGATGACGCTGGGTCCGGGGCTGTGCCTGCTGGCCGGCCTGGAAAAAAGCCTGCCCCGCATCGGGAAGCCGTTTGTCCTGTTCGGCCGCGTCCCGCTGTTCTATTACATCGTCCATTTCCCCGTGCTGCTCCTGGTGATGGCGGCGGGAGGGATCGTGTTGAAAGGCGTCCCGATCGGCGATCTCACGATGGACGGCCTGAAGGGCGGCATCGGCTACGTGTATTCGGTCTGGATCGCCGGCCTGATCGTCCTGTACCCCGTCTGCCGGTGGTACTGCGGGAAGAAGAGCGCCAGGACCTGGGGCTGGATGAAATACTTCTGACGCCCCTTTTGCCCCGGCGTCAATCGATGACCCGGAACCCCTCCTCGCGGAGCCGCGCCGACAGCTCTTCACCGTGCGGCCGGTCGCGCGTTTCCAGCAGGAGCTCGACGGTGGAATACCCCGGCGGGCAGTCCTGCGGCAGGCGGTCGTGACCGATGCTCACCACGTTGGACCGCTCGCGGGCGATGAAGACGAGGAGGGCGGCCAGGGAGCCGGGCACGTCGGGGAGCAGGAACCGCAGGCGGACCAGCCGCCCGGAGCGGAACAGCCCCCGTTCCGTGATGTGGGACAGAAAATTGACGTTGATGTTGCCGCCGGAGAGCACCATCACGGCGGGGAACCGGGTCGGCGGCCGCTTGTAGAGCATGGCCGCCAGCGGGGCCGCGCCCGCCCCCTCGAGCGTGGTCTTCATCTCCTCGAGGGCGTAGAGGATGGCCGCGGCGATCTCCTCGTCGTCCACGGTGACGACGTCGTCCACCCACCGCCTGGCCGCCTCGAAGGTCCGGTCGCTCATCCGCTTGATCGCGATGCCGTCCGCGATCGTGCGGGTCTCGGCGCACGCCACGGGCTTGCCCGCCGCGAGCGACGGGATGAGCGACGAGGCGCCTTCCGCCTGCACGGCGACCAGCTCCGCGTCCGGGTACTTCTCCTTGATCGCCGCCCCGATTCCCGCGATCAGCCCGCCGCCTCCCACGGGGACGTACACCGTCCCCGGGGGGCCGCCGATCCCGTCGACGATCTCGAGTCCCAGGGTTCCCTGGCCCGCGATCACCATGGGGTCGTCGTAGGCGTGGATCATCGTGAGCCCCGAGCCCACGGCCAGCGTGGCGGCGTGCTGCAGCGCCTCCGCGAAGGTATCGCCGTGCTGGATGATGTGGGCGAACTCGCCTCCTTCGCGCTGCGCGGCGGTGACCTTGGACACGGGGGCCCACAGCGGCATCACGAGGGTGGCGGGGATGTTCGCCTCGCTCGCCGCCCGGGCGACCCCCCGGGCGTGGTTCCCCGCGCTGGCCGTGATGACGCCCTTCACCCGGTCGCGGTCCAGGGAGAGCAGCTTGTTGGCGGCCCCCCGGATCTTGAACGAACCGGTGTTCTGCAGGTTCTCCAGCTTGGAGAGGACCTTCCCCCCGAACCGCCGCGACAGCGGGGCCTCCTCGACCAGCGGGGTCGCATACGCCAGCCGGTAGACCCGCTCCTTCGCCTCGATCGTCTCTTTCCGCCCGAAGTCCACGTTCGCCCCCCCCGGCCAGTCTATACACGGCCGTCACGTTTTGTATACTGCCCGTTCCGTCAATCCCTTGACGATCGCACGCTCCTTGACGCGGGCCGGGTGCGGCTGCCGCCGGGGTCGTTCCGTATCTCCCCGAACATCGATCATTTTCGGCCGGAATTCACGCTGAAACTATCGGCACGGAAAATGCAAAATTTTTCGACAAGAAAGGGGATCGGGAGGGCAGCGATGCAGACAGACCGGGAAAGAAACGGAAAGACGCCCGTTCAGAAGGAAATCAGCGTGGTCATGAAAAAGGCATATTGCGGCTTCGAGCGCCTGGAAAAAGAGCACGACGAACGGATCCGGCTCCTTCTCGCGCACATCCGCAGCGGGCTCGTCGGGACGCAGGCCGCCTGAACGGGTTCTTCCACAAGCATGCCGCCCCGCCGGAGACGGCGGGTGGAAGACGTTTTTTCCGCCGCATCCTCTCCTCGGTCTTCATCCCCAAGGTATCTTCAGAACGAACCCGTCCCTCCGGTGGAAGTCCGGCCGGGGGCCGGCGTGCCTTAGCGCCCAGTGGCTCGCATTGCCCGCCGCGTCCCGGACGACGGCGCAGATCCCGGCCTCCGCATCGGTTCCGTCCGGAAAAATCCCGCCGAGGTCCAGCGCGGCCGTGAAGCGCAGGGCGCCCGGTTCCGGCGAAACCCGGAAGGGCGGCGCCGCGATCGCTTCCTCCTCCCGCATTCCCGCCCTGTACGAATCGAATCGGTACACGTTCCAGTGGCCGGCCGGCGACAGGTTGAATTCGAGGTAGCCTTCGGAGCCCGCGGCGGCGAGAAAGAGCTCCAGGCACGTTTCCTCCCAGAGGCGGTTCCTCCTTTCCGGCCGGGCGGCGCGGGCGGGGAAGGCGACGCGGGACAGCTCTCCCTCGAACGCGCAATCGAGCGACAGCGCGTCCCCGCGACGCGCGATCGAGCCGCCGATCCTCAAACCGGGGGGGCTTTCCTCGCCGGGGAAGGGCGAAAGCGAGAAGGTCACGGCCCGTACAACAGGTGCCGGGAGCGGCGTTTCCGGAACGCCCGCTCCTCGCGCGACCACGCCGCCCGGAGGCCGCGGCAGTCGCCGTTCCGGTCGATTGCCTCCCTCTCGCGCGCGGAGCCGCAGAGCAGGTCGAAGGCCGGGATGCGGCTCTCGAACTCATAGGCGTCGGTCCTCCAGCGGAAGCGGCCGGGGTCCTGGGCGCGCGCAGCCGCGACGCACGCGATGCCGGTGCGGAAGGGCAGGAACTCCCCCGGGTCGTGGACGTGGATCTCGACGCCGCGGCACGTCGCCCCCGCGTGCTTGTCCCAGGTGGGGACGAAGCGCACCGGCCGGAAACGGCAGCCCGGGAGCTTCCGTCTTCCAAGCGTCTCCGCCAGCCGGTCGGCGTCGAGCCACGGGGCCCCGAACAGCTCGAAGGGCCGCGTGGTGCCGCGCCCCTCGCTCAGGTTTGTCCCTTCGAGGAGGCACATCCCCGGGTAGACGAGCGCGGTTTCGGGCGTCGGCATGTTGGGCGAAGGGAAGACCCACGGGAGCCCGGTGTCGCGCCATGCCATGCCGCGCCTCCAGCCGTCGCACGGGACCACCGTGAGCGCGAGGCCGAGCCCGAGCTCTTCCCGGTAGAGCCCGGCCAGCTCGCCGACGGTGAGGCCGTGGCGGACCGGCACGTCGTGCACGCCGCAGAAGGATTCGAAACCGGGGCGCAGGGCGGGCCCCTCGACCCTGATCCCGCCGATGGGGTTGGGCCGGTCGAGGACGAAGAAGGCGATGCGGGCTTGCGCCGCCGCCTCCATGCAGAAGAGCATGGTGGCCTGGTAGGTGTAGTAGCGCGCGCCGACGTCCTGGATGTCGAAGACCAGGGCGTCGAGCCCGCGCAGCGCCGCCCGGGGCGGGCGGAGCGACGCCGGGCTGTCGCCGTACAGCGAGCGGACCCGCACCCCCGTCCGGCGGTCGCGCCCGTGCCCGACCGGGGCCATGTACTGCGCGTCGCCGCGCACGCCGTGTTCCGGGCCGAACAGGGCGGACAGGCGGATCCCCCGCGCCCCGTGGAACAGGTCCGCCGCGTGGCGCAGCGACCGGTCCACCGAGGTGGGGTTGCAGATCAGCCCGACCGAAAGCCCGCGCAGGGGGGCGAACCGCTCCCCGGCCAGCACGTCGAGGCCGGAACGGACGGTCCTCTTGCCGGGCGGGATTCCTCTCCCTTCCCGATACTTCATGATTTTGGAAGATACCACGAATTTCCTTTGAAATTTCCGAGGGGAGTTGCCGATAGATCGTTAGCCGTTCGCCGTCGGCCGGTGAAGACGGACGGCAAGGACACCCATGGGATGCTGCGGACGGCGAAAGGCAACCTGAAAAAATCCATCCGGGCGGCGGTCTGCTCGCTGCGGGACGACCGGTTCCGGAAGATCCTCGAGAAGGTGCCGAAGCGGCTCCTGCCGGTCTTCGATCACCCTTCCGCGCGGGACAGGTTCCTCGCCGGGAGAAGCTCCCTGTCCCCGTCGCTTTGGGACCTCAAGCCCGGGGCGAGAGGGCAGATGACGCTGCGCGGCGTCGATTGCCTGGAGCTCGCGGAGCGGTACGGGACCCCCCTGTACGTGGTCGACGCGGAGCGCCTTCGGAAGAACTTCGAGGAGTTCCGGGACGGGTTCACCGCCAGGTACCCCAAGGCGGAGGTAGCCTACTCCTACAAGACCAATCCGCTTCCCGGGGTCCTGGCCGCTCTGGACGCTTTCGGGGCCGACGCCGAAGTGGTTTCGGGCTTCGAGCTGTGGCTCGCCCTGGAGCTGGGCGTCTCTCCCGGCAGGATCGTCTACAACGGGCCCGGCAAGACCGCGGAGGATCTGGAACTTGCCGTGTCGAGGAACGTCAAGCTCGTCAACGTCGACGGATCGCACGAGATCGACGCCATCGAGGAGATCGCGGGGAGGCACGGGCACCGGCAGAGCGTCGGGGTCCGGGTCGTCACGTCCGTCGGATGGCAGGGGAAATTCGGGTTCTCCATCGACACCGGCGCCGCTTTCGAGGCCTACCGCCGCCTCAAGGGGCTGAAGAACGTCGCGCCCGTGGGCATGCACGTCCACATCGGCGCGGGAGAGGGCGTGGGCGGGCCGTGCGACTACGCCAGGGCGGCGCGGGAGATGTGCCGTCTCGCCCGTCAGCTCAGGGAGAAGCTCGATATCTCCATCCGGTACATCGACCTCGGGGGGGGATACAGTACGATCCGGACCGTCAGGGCGTACGATTCCCTGGACGCGAGGTTCCTCGAGGCGAACCTGCCGGTCCAGGAGGCGGCGATGAAGCGCTGCAACCGCACGGAGGATTACGCCGCCGCCGTCACCGACGTCCTGAAGAAGTATTGCCCGTCCGCCTCGCCGGACGCCCTTCCGACGTTGATCCTGGAGCCCGGGACGGCCGTCACCTGCACGGCGATGTTCGCGATGGTGAAAGTCCTCGACGTGAAATCGTCGAGGAACGGGATCCGGGACGTCATCGTAGACGGAGGGAGGAGCTTCGCCGGCCCCACGGGCTGGGAGTGCCACGAGCTCCTCCACGCATCGAGGCTTGCGGCCCCCCGGGAAGAATATTTCCGGGTCTTCGGGCCGACCTGCACCCCCTACGACATGCTCTTCCAGGTGAAGCGGCTTCCTTCCCTGAAGCGGGGGGACGTTTTGGCGATCATGGACGCGGGGGCCTACTTCGTGCCCTTGCAGACGAATTTTTCCTACCCCCGGGCCGCCGCCGTGATGGTGGAGGAGGGGAGCCACCGATTGATCCGGGAAAGGGAGGAGTACGGGGACATCGTGAGGATGGACATCGCGCCCGGGCGCCCGCGCGACCTGCGGATTCCGGCGCAGACCCGCCGGGGCGGCCCGTAGCGGGCCGCCCCGGCGGGAGAGGTCACTTCGACGCGGTCTTCTTCCCCATCGCGTCGGCGATCAGCTTGATCCCCTTCTTTGACTCCTCGATGGACCGCGTCAGCGACTCGCGGGCCAGCGAGGGGTTGTGGAAGCCGTCAGAGTTCTCGGCCGTCCACCACTCCC
>DCUH01000027.1 GCA_002327765.1 bacterium UBA2219
TCGAGCGGCCCCTCGAAGATCTCGAGGCGCAGCGGCATCGCCTGGACGGGGCTGACGGGGGCGTTGTCCGCCGGCTTCTCAGATCCTGACAGCGTCTCGGACCTCCGTGAGCTTGGCGGCGGCCACCTTCTTCGCCTTCTCCGTCCCCTCGTCGAGGATGTCCCTCACCGAGATGCCGCTTTCCACGATCCGGGCCCGCTCCTCGCGGATGGGCTTGAGGACCTTCTCCATCCTCTCGAACATCAGCTTCTTGCACTCGATGCAGCCGATGCCGGCCGAGCGGCAACCGAGGTCGACCTTCCCGACCGTGTCCTCGTCCGAAAAGATCTTGTGGTACGAAAAGACGTTGCAGATCTCGGGGTTCCCCTTGTCGGTCCGCCGCTGGCGCGCCGGGTCGGTCACCATGGGCCGGACCTTCGCCCACACCTCGTCCGCCGTGTCGGACAGAAGGATCGCGTTCCCGTAGCTCTTGCTCATCTTCCGGTTGTCCGTCCCCATGAGCTTCGGCGTCTCGGTCAGCTGCGCGTCGGGGATGACGAACGTCTCGCGGTACAGGAAATTGAACCGGCGGGCGATCTCTCGCGTGAGCTCGAGGTGGGGAAGCTGGTCGATCCCGACCGGCACTAGCGAGGCGTCGTACATGATGATGTCGGAGGCCATGAGGACGGGGTACCCCAGGAACCCGTAGGTGTGCAGGTCGCGCGTCGTGATCTCCTTGAGCTGCTCCTTGTACGTGGGGTTGCGCTCCAGCCAGGACAGGGGCGTGATCATGGAAAGGAGCAGGTGGAGCTCCGCATGCTCGGGGACGTGGCTCTGGACGAACAGGGTCGCCTTCTTCGGGTCGATCCCCGACGCCATCCAGTCGACGATCATGTCTTCGACGCTCTCCCGGATGATCCCGGTGTTGTCGTACTCGGTCGTCAAGGCGTGCCAGTCGGCGGCGAAAAAGAAGCAGTCGTTCTCCTCCTGGAGCTTCTTCCAGTTCGCAAGCACTCCGATGTAGTGCCCGAGGTGCAGCTTGCCGCTCGGCCGCATGCCGCTCAAAACCCGTTTGCGCAACGCCTATCCCCTTCCCGAAACGATGGATTACCCGCCCAGGAAAAACGAGGTGATCGCCTGGACGAAATGCCAGATTATACCAAGCGGGCCGAACATTAGAAGCACAAGTACGATCAGCATCCCGTACCGTTCCACCGACGCCAGCGCCATGGAGGCCCGGGGCGGGAGCAGCCCCACGGCGATCCGGCCGCCGTCCAGCGGCGGAATCGGGATCATGTTGAAGACGGCCAGCAGCACGTTGATCCCGACCGACACCTTGCACATGCTGGCCAAGAAGAGGGCACCGCGGAACATCATTTCCGAGGAAGCCGGCACGCCGCCTGCCATCGCCTCGGCCTGCACGTTGGTCAAGAACGCGATGAGAAGCCGGTAAACGATCCCCGATACTGCGGCCAGCCCCAGGTTGGTCACCACACCGGCGGCGGAAACGTAGATCGGATCCCGCTTCTGGTCCCGCAGGAGGCGGAAGTTCACCGGGACCGGCTTCGCCCACCCGAATACTATCCCCGTACCCATCAGGAGCATAATGCCGGGGAGCAGGATCGTGCCGATCAGATCGATGTGGGGAATCGGGTTCAGCGTCACTCTCCCCAGCATCATGGCCGTTGGATCGCCTTTTTTGGAAGCGACATACCCGTGGGCCGCCTCGTGGAACGTGATCGCCAGGATCACCGGTATCGCGGAGACAGATACTTTACTAAGGAAATTCGCTATGTCAGGCAATACAACCCCCTCCAGCTTTAATTTTTAATTGTAACATCAAACCGGAACCGCAGAACCGGGACGTAGATGAGTTCTCCCACAGAATGGGGACACTCTTGACCGCAGAACCGGGGACCACAAAACTGGGTCGCAGATCAGACCGCAGAACGGGGACGTAGATGAGAAGTCCTGCATACCAGGCAGTCAGACTTCCAGGCTTTTGGACTTCTCATCTACGTCCCCGTTCTGCGGTCCTCGGTACTGCGGTCCTGTTTTGTGGTCCTTCCATCTCTGTCCCCGATTTAGCGGAGAACTCATCTACGTCCCGGTTCTGTGGTCGGTTCTGCGTTTTTCGAAAACCTCTCCTGTATGAACGCGATCTCCTCGGCCTTGGTCCGGAGCTCGCCCGTGAACTTGCGTTCGAGGACGGCGTCGAAGATCTCCTTGAACCGGGGCCCGGGGGGGTACCCGAGGTCGATGAGGTCCTGCCCGCTCACCTGGTGGCGGACATTTTTCAGCTGAGTGAAAAACAGAGATATATATCTTTTGATATCGGGGTTTTTTGAGTAAGCCATCAAGTACAGGATTACCTCGTTCGGCACGGTGGACAGAACGTCGTGGATCGCCTTCCGGGAAATGGCCGGCGGCAGCACCAACTGCTGGACCACCCCCATTCCCTCGTCCTTGCAGGCCCGCACCAGTTCCCGCACCCGCGACCTCACTCCCAGGTCCTTCGCCAGCTTTTTCGCCTCCGCGGGTGAAAGGGGATCGAGCATGGCGAGGAAGTACACCGCCCACTTTTCGACCTTCTCCTCGAGGAACAGCAGGGAGAACCAACCGAGGACTTCCTGGGTTTCCTCCAGCAGCGCGATGTGCGCCCTGCCGAACGTCAAGGCGGGGTGGATCGCCGTCCCGACGCCGAGCTCCGACAGGCGGGCAAGGATCGAAACCGGATCCGCCTCCTGAAGGATCAGTTCCAACTCACTGAAAAGCCGGGGTTTCGGCAGTCGGCTGACCAGGTCGAGCCGCACGGCGTTCCGAATGAGGTTCAGGGTGTGGCGGCTGATCGTGAACCCGAACCGCCGCTCGAACCGGACCGCGCGGAGTATCCTCGTGGGATCCTCCACGAACGACAGCGAATGCAGGACGCGTATCCCTTTTTCCTTGATGTCCCTCTGGGCGCCGAAGAAATCGATCAGCTCGCCGAACCCGGCGGGGTTCAGCCGCACCGCCAGCGTGTTGATGGTGAAGTCGCGCCGGTACAGGTC
>DCUH01000050.1 GCA_002327765.1 bacterium UBA2219
CCCTCGATGACGATGTCCACGTCGAGGTTCTCCCCCCGCATCACCAGGTCGCGGGCGAAGCCGCCCACGACATAGGCGCGCATCCCCAGCCGGTCCGCGCACGCGCCCGCCTTCCTCAGCAATTCCAGCACCCGTTCCGGGAGGCGCTCCCGCATCAGGTTCAGCACGCTCTTCGGGCGCGCCATCGCGCCTTCCAGGGAAACGTCCTCCCCCGCGTCCGGGTGCGTGACGTCCCGGACGTCGTAGAGGAATCGGAGCAGCCCCGTCCGGGTGATGATGCCGACCAGCTCCTTTCCCCGCACCACCGGGACCAGCCGCTGGTTCTTCCCGATGACGACCTCCTGGATCCGCTCGAGCCCGTCCTCCGGTGAGACCACCTCGAAGTCGCCGTTCATGTACTCGGCGGCGGTCTCCTCGCCCAACCCGTGGAAGGACGCCTTCTCCACCACCTGCCGCGTGAGGATGCCCACCACCTCGTTCCCCCGCATGACGGGGACGGCGTTCAGACCGGAGCGGGCGATCTTCCGGTTGACGTCGTGTATCGTGTCCTCCGCATCGACAGTCCGTGGGTGGGCCACCATCAGGTCGGCGGCAACCC
This sequence comes from bacterium UBA2219, assembly GCA_002327765.1. Taxonomy (GTDB): domain Bacteria; phylum Desulfobacterota; class Deferrimicrobia; order Deferrimicrobiales; family Deferrimicrobiaceae; genus UBA2219. The sequence goes on from DCUH01000050.1 coordinate 599, forward strand.
GGCGGGGGATGACCTTTTCGGCCAGCGCCCTCAGGAGCCGTTCGCGGACCTGGAAGATCGTCGCGTCCTTGACCGAGGCGGACGCGGCGTAGGCGTGCCCTCCGCCCCCGAACTCCCGCATCACCGTCCCGACGTCCACCTCGGGCTTGCGGCTGCGCCCCACGAGGACTACCCGGTCGCCCATCTGGCACAGGACGAAGAGGACGTTCACGGCCTCCATGTCGCGAAGCTTGTGCGCAAGGAGCGCGAGGTCGCCCACGTATTCCTCGCGCCGCGCCTCGGCGATCACGACCTCCACCCCGTGGATCGCGTAGGACCGGGAGCCCTGGATCAGCTCGTACAGGAGGGACACCTGGTCGGAGGTCATGTCCCGGGTCAGGATGTCCCCGACCTCCGCCAGCCGCCCGCCGCAGGAAAGGAGATGCGCCGCGGCCGCGTAATCCTCCACCGTCGTGGACGGGAAGATCAGGGACCCGGTGTCCTCGTAAATCCCCAGAAGCATCACGGTGGCCTCGTCAGCGGTGATCGGAACGCCGCGCTCCATGAGGATCCGCACGAGGATCGTGGTGGTGGACCCGACGCGCCGGACGACCTCGAAGTCGCCCTTGATGTCGGACGCGTCGTCCGGGTGGTGGTCGTAGATATGGAACTCCACGCCGGGCTTGCCCACCAGCCTGGCGAACATGCCGAGCCGGGCGCTCGACCGTATGTCGACGAGGATCACCCGCGTCACCTTGTCGAGGTCGATGTCGCGGGGCTTGCTCAACGGGAGCGAATAGAAGGCGGACTGGACGAGGAAGCCCTTGACCGATTCCTCCGGCGCGCCCGGCAGGACGCACACGGCGTCCGGGTAGATTTTCTGCGCCGCCAGCATCGAGGCGATCGTGTCGAAGTCGGCGTTCACATGGGTCGTGATGACGTCCATCTACTTCCAAGTATGCGATATTTCAAGCGCCGATTGTGGGAAATAGGGCAGCGGACGGGCAGTGACCCGCTACCGACGGATCGCCGGCTGCGCGGCCATCACCTTCACGATCACCTTCTCTACCACCGCCGACGTGGCGTAGACGTTCGCCAGCATCGACCCCACCACGATTGACACCACGAGGATGACGATCTTCACGGTCCACGCCTCCCGATTTGCCTTTTCCTTGCCGATCTCCGACCAGATATTCCCCAGCTCCTTGTCGTGGGCCTCCCTGTGTCCGCACCCTTCCCGGTCGATCCTGCCGACCGACTGGCGGAGTTCCCGGATGTCGCCCTCGAGCCCGTTCCCCATCGTTTCCTCCCTGTCAGCGATATGAGTCACGGAACGGCTCCCAGCGGATCATCAGCATCCCCTCGCCGCGGACCACGCCGTCCGTCTCCGTGGCCACGGACCCCTCCGCCCCAGCGTGGACATTCCCCATCCGGAGGGGGAGCCAGCGCATCGTGCCCTTCGCCTGCGTATTCCCGGCAAGGCCGAGGCGCCCCTCGAGCTCGAGTCGCTTCCAGGACCATCCCCAGAACTTCTCCCCCTGCGGATCCTGGTCGATCTGGGTGTACCCGTCCGGCATCAGGAACGCCCGGACATGCGTCTCGCCCCTGGCGGGGGGAACGACGGCCGACCCGAGAAGCTCCGGCTTCCGGAGAACGCCGTCAGGTCCGGCGACTGCGGGAACGTCCGGGACCTTCGCCTGCTCCTCGGGCGGGAGGTCCTCGGTCGGGACGGTGGCCACGGGACGGGTCTCGACCTTGGGCTTGGCCTTCCCCTTCTTCTTGGCCTTCTCCACCGCCGGCACCTGGGGGCCCTGGTATACCGTCCCCCCTCCCGCCGTCGCCACGGGAGTCTGCCCCGGGGCGGGGCTCGCCGGCCGCATCCGCCAGGACAGCCAGTACCCGGCGGCAAAGATCACGGCCGCCGCCAGGAGGTACAGGACACGACGGGTGAGAACACCCTTCGCACGCTGGAGGATACCGGAGATCCATCCCATGGGGCCTCCCTTCTACCCGAACAGCTTCTTGGCGTTCGACCACAGCTCCCAGGTGGCCACGGAATACGCTCCCGTCTGGAGGCCTCCGCGGACCTTCAGCAGCATCGCCTTTCCTGGCTCCGGGTCGAACACGACAGACAGGACAACGCCCAGGACGAACGCCAGGGCGAACGGCACCCAGGCCATCCTCCGGATGACCGCCCACGGGTTGTAGGGCTCCCCGGGGATCTCCGGGGGCGGAGACGGCAGCATCCGCTTCGCGATCTGGCAGAGGATGAAGGTCACCCCGACCATCGCCGTGTCCGCGTTGACAAGGACCTTGAAGAGCTCCTCCATCACTCCACCCGACCCTTCTCCCGCAAGATCTTATGCAGGAACCATCCGACCGCTACGCCCATGCCGATCGCGAACAGGTATCCGAAAGTCTCCATGCCCTTCCCCCTTTCATTTGGGCCCCATGAGGCCGGCGAAGAATGCGATCAGAGAGCCGACGAGAAGAACCGCGCAGACGACGTCCAGAATCACGCGGCGCCTCCCCACTTCGAGATCCCTCGTGCGATCGCCTCCGCGATCGCCAGCTGCCTCTCCGGATCCTGCAGCAGGCGGGCCTCGTCGTCGTGGCTGACGAACCCGCACTCGACCAGGACGGCCGGGCAGCGGGTCATCGTCAGGACATAGAGGCGCCCCTCCTTGTCCAGGTCCCCGTCGGAATCGTCCTTGCGCAGCGGCACCTCGAGGAAGTGCGCCGCCAAGGACACCCCGACAGCCTCCGCCATCGCATCCGCTGCCGTCTTCCCCGGGGACGTCCACACCTCCATCCCGCGGGCCTCCTTGTTCGCCGCGGCGTTGCAGTGGATGCTGACGAAGGCCTCCGCCCGGTGCGCCCGGGAAAGCGCCACGCGGTCGGAAAGCGTCACGAAACGGTCGCCGTCCCGGGTCAGGACGACGGAATGCCCCCCGTCCAGCAACCGCTCCCGCAGCGCCAGGGAGATCTGGAGGTTGAGCGTTTTCTCCTGCACGCCGACGGCGAGGTTGGCGGCGCCTGGGTCATGGCCACCGTTGATGGCCGGGATCAATTACGATCCGCGACACTGGGCACCTCCTTCTCGTACCTGCCCATGCCGTCTCGCATCCGAGGGTGCGCGGCCGTGTTGTGGCAGGTAGCGCAGAGAATTTGCAGATTCGACAGGGAATTACAGGACCGGTCCTTGTCTCGATGATGGACATGGAGTTGGCGCCCTTTCGGGCGGGCTCCGCATATCTCGCAGACCGGCTCCTTTTTCGTCAGGGCGATCTTTCGCCAGGTGTCTCCGGAAATGGAGTTTCTTCCATCGATGAAGCCGGGGGCGAGCTCCCCTCCCCTTCCAAACATGGGGTTATTCCTGCCCGAGACATTGGCGTGGTTTGCCGAGATCTTCGCCCTCACGTCCTCGCGGCGTGCGGGATTGTCGACCCTGTTCCTGTGCTTCGTCCCGCAGGAAACGGAGCAGAATCGAACGCGCCCTCGGCGGATCCGGTAAGGGCGCACCAGGAAGACACCCCTGCATTCTTCGCACACGCACTCGACCGTTTGCCCTCTAGGCATTCAATCCCTCCCCTGAAAACGGAAACGGCCCCGAAGGGCCGCCAGAGACCGAACGCGCCGCCTTGTCAGGTATCGGTCGAAATCGTCTTTGTGGTCCCGTCCCCGAATTTCACCTTC
>DCUH01000065.1 GCA_002327765.1 bacterium UBA2219
TTCGACGGCGACCAGATGGCCGTGCACGTTCCGCTCTCCATCGAGGCACAGATGGAGGCGCGCGTCCTCATGATGTCCACGAACAACATCCTGTCCCCCGCGCACGGGAAGCCGGTCATCGGCCCGTCGCAGGACATCGTCCTGGGGATCTACTACCTCACCCGGCTCCGCGAGGGGCTGAAAGGTGAGGGCAAGCGCTTCGCGAGTCCCGACGAGGTCCGGATCGCGTACGACGAGGGGGCGGTGGAGCTCCAGGCGGGGGTCAAGGTGCGCATCGGCGGGAAGATGGTAGACACGACCGTCGGCCGCGTCCTGCTCTACGAGGTGGTGCCCAAAGAAGTCTCGTTCGACTACGTGAACAAGCTGATGAAGAAGAAGGACCTCGCGGAGCTCATCGACATCACCTACCGGAACTGCGGGCAGAAGGCCACGGTCATTTTGGCCGACCAGCTCAAGAACCGCGGCTTCCACTACGCCACGATGTCCGGGATCTCGATCTGCATCAACGACATGGTGATCCCCTCCAGCAAGAAGGCCATTCTCGATCGCGCCTCCGACGACCTCGACAAGGTCATCAACGAGCACGGCGAGGGGTTGATCACCCAGGGAGAGCGGTACAACAAGGTCGTCGATATCTGGTCGGGGGCGACCGAGCGCATCGCGAAGGAAATGCTCAAGGAGATGGCGACCGAGACCGTCCGGGGCAAGGACGGCAAGGAGAAGAAGGTCCCCAGCTTCAACCCGATCTACATGATGGCCGATTCCGGCGCGCGCGGCTCGGACAAGCAGATGATGCAGCTTGCCGGCATGCGCGGGCTCATGGCGAAGCCGTCGGGCGAGATCATCGAGACCCCGATCCGGTCGAACTTCCGGGAAGGGCTGTCGGTCGGCGAGTACTTCATCTCGACCCACGGCGCGCGCAAGGGCCTCGCGGATACCGCCCTCAAGACGGCGAACTCCGGGTACCTCACCCGGCGCCTCGTGGACGTGGCCCAGGACTGCATCGTCGTCGAGGAAGACTGCAGGACGCTCGACGGCATCGGCGTCCGAGCGCTCATCGAGGGCGGCGAGATCATCGACCGCCTCACCGACCGCATCCTGGGGCGCGTCACGCTCGAGGACGTGTACGACATCGAGGGCAAGCTCCTGGTGGCGGCGAACGACGAGATCACCGAGGACGTCGCCCAGCAGATCGAGATGTCGGGGCTCGACGAGGTCAAGATCCGCTCCGTGCTCACCTGCGAGAGCCGTCGCGGGGTGTGCGCGAAGTGCTACGGGCGCGACCTTGCGCGCGGGAAGATGGTCGCCATCGGCGAGTCGGTCGGCATCATATCCGCGCAGTCGATCGGCGAGCCGGGGACCCAGCTCACGATGCGCACCTTCCACATCGGCGGCATCGCGACCGCGGGATCCGTGGCGCAGAGCTCCGTCCAGTCGAAGCAGGCCGCGCAGGTCAAGTTCCAGGGGATCGTCGCGGTGAAGAACCGGGAAGGGAACCAGGTCGCGATGAACCGCAACGGCTACATCGTGCTTCTCGACGAGAGCCATCGCGAGCGGGAGAAATACAACATCCAGTACGGCGCGGTCATCATGGTCGAGGACGGCCAGAAGGTGAAGGAAGGGACCCGCCTGGCGGAATGGGACCCGTACAACATCCCCATCCTCACCGAGGTCGCCGGCGAGATCAAGTTCGGCGACATCATCGAGGGCGTTACCATGCGGGAGCAGGTCGACGAGCTTACCGGCCGCTCCACGCGCGTCATCGTCGAGTCGAAGGACGCGGAGGTGCGCCCCCGCATCTCCATCAAGGAGGAGGGCGGCAAGACCCGGAAGCTGCCGGGGTCGTCGGCCGAAGCGCGGTATCTCCTCCCCGTCGGGTCGAACATCCTCGTCGACGAGGGGCAGAAGGTCCAGGCGGGCGACATCATCGCGAAGATCCCCCGCGAGACGACCAAGACCAAGGACATCACCGGCGGCCTCCCCCGGGTCGCCGAGCTGTTCGAGGCCCGCAAGCCGAAGGAATTCGCCCTCATCTCCGAGATCGACGGCGTGGTCCGGCTGGGCAAGGACTTCAAGGGGAAGAGGAAGATCCAGGTGGTACCCGAGGTCGGGGAGCCGAGAGAGTACACCATCCCCCGCGGCAAGCACATCACGGTCCATGACGGGGAGCGGATTCGGGCGGGAGAGGCCCTCATGGACGGGTCGCCGAACCCGCACGACATCCTCCGGGTCCTCGGAGACAAGGAGCTGGCCCGGTTCCTTGTGAACGAAATTCAGGAAGTCTACCGGCTGCAGGGCGTCCGGATCAACGACAAGCACATCGAAACCATCGTCCGGCAGATGCTGCGCCGGGTGAAGATCGCCGACCCCGGAGACACGTCCTTCCTCGTGGGCCAGAGCGTCGAGAAGTGGATCTTCCGCGACGAGAACGAACGGGTGATGAAAAACAAGGGGCGCCCCGCAAAGGCGGAGCCCCAGCTCCTCGGCATCACCAAGGCGTCGCTATCGACGGAATCCTGGATCTCGGCGGCATCGTTCCAGGAGACGACCAAAATCCTGACCGACGCCTCCGTCCATGGTCGGGTCGATAACCTTTCGGGATTGAAAGAGAACGTCATCATGGGACGCCTGATCCCGGCGGGGACGGGCGGTGACACGTACCGCGTCGTCGAGTGCGAATCCGACGAGCCGCTGCCGGTTGAGCCGCCGCCGGCGCCCGCGGAGCCCGAGCCCGAGGTGCGGGCGGAGGACGAAGAGGGCGGCGCTTGAGGGCGAAAAGACACGAGAAAGGGATTGACAAGTAATCGAAGCGTTGCTATAAAAAGAAGTTCATTTTGAAAGCTTGACGGACCAGGGAAGGAACAGGGATGCCCACGATCAATCAGCTTGTAAGAAAAGGGCGCGAAGCGATCGCGAACAAGAGCAACTCGCCGGCGCTCGAGCGCTGCCCCCAGAAGCGGGGCGTGTGCCTCCGCGTATACACCACGACGCCCAAGAAGCCGAACTCGGCCCTCCGGAAGGTGGCGAGGGTGCGGCTCACCAACGGGGTCGAGGTCACGGTCTACATTCCGGGGGAAGGGCATAACCTGCAGGAGCACTCGGTCGTCATGATCCGCGGGGGTCGCGTGAAGGACCTCCCCGGCGTTCGCTATCACATCATCCGTGGGAAGCTGGATTCCGTTGGTGTCCAGGACAGACGGAAGTCGCGGTCGAAGTACGGTACCAAGCGACCCAAATAGCTTCCCTTTTATCGGAAAAGAAGCACCAACCGGCCCCCGGCACGTCTGCCGGGAAGAAAAAAAATAGTGGGATGGTCGTGCCGCCCTGCGGACGCGGGGCGGTACTTGAGTCGTTTTTCGCGTTTTTGGAAGGCAGTCGGTCCGTTCAAGGTTTTCGACCCAGGAGGTCGTGGTTATGCCCAGGAGAGGCTACGTTTCCAGGCGAGTCGTGCCTGCCGACCCCGTGTTCGGCGACGTGCTCGTCGCAAAGATGATCCACGCGGTGATGCTGCAGGGGAAGGCGAGGGTCGCCGAGCGGCTCGTGTACGGCTCGATGGAAATCCTGAAGGAAAAGACCAAGGAAGACCCCGTCGCGGTCCTGAAGAAAGCGATCGAGAACGCCAAGCCGGTGGTCGAGGTCAAGTCGCGTCGCGTCGGCGGCGCCACCTATCAGGTGC
>DCUH01000001.1:0-154 GCA_002327765.1 bacterium UBA2219
AGCATGTCCTTCGCCGAGTCGAGGTACGGGGACATCGAATCGATCCGGGCGACGTTTCCGCCGAGGTGGTCGTCCTTCTCCACCAGGAACACGGGCTGGTCGGCCCCGGCCAGCTCGAGGGCCGCCGTCATCCCGGCGACGCCGCCGCCGATGA
>DCUH01000001.1:265-6841 GCA_002327765.1 bacterium UBA2219
TCGCGGATGTTGGCCATCTCGAAGAAGTACGGATTGAGCCCGGCCTTCTCGATGGCGCCGCGGAACGTAGGCTCGTGCATGCGGGGGCTGCAGGCCGCAACGACGACGCGGTCGAGTCCATGCTCCTGGATGTCCTTGACGATCATCTCCTGACCCGGGTTGGAGCACATGTACTTGTAAGCCTTGCAGACGACCACGCCGGGCTGGGTTTTCGCATACTCGGACACGGCATCGCAGTCGACCATCTTCGCGATGTTCGTGCCGCAGTTGCAGACATATACGCCGACCTTTTTGGTTTCCATTTATTTATTTCCTCCGGCTATGCGGTCATCTGCTTCTGGGGGGCCAGCGCGGGAACCTTGGTCCCTTCACGTTCCGCGATCACATCGGCCTGGACGGCGGCCAGGTACATGGCGTAGGGCCGATACGCAAGGTGCGCCCACTTGCTGAAGGGCACCTCGAGGACGAGCATCGGGACGACACCCATCATGTGGATGATGTACATGAAATTCGCGAGGATCTCGTTGCCGAGGAACCTGTACGCGAAGTGCTGAAGGATTCCCGTCGTGCCCACATAAAGGAGCAGGAACAGGAAGATCAGGTCGGATTCGTGGGAGTGCTTATAATGGGTCTCGGTCTTGTTCAGCCGGCCGTTGAGGGCGTACGCCGCCGTCCCGAGGAGGCCGATGGTGGACGCGTAACCGAAGATGTGCACCCAGTGGGTCTCCGGGGCGTGCATGTGGTGCAGGAAGAGCATGATCAGGATCAGCAGCGTGAGGTAGCTGAGCATCAGGATGAGGTGGATGATCCAGGGCTTCTTCTTGTCGCACTCCGCGTAGCGCTTCTGGGTGATGAAGTGCCACGGCAGGAGGAACGCGTGCTTGATGTAGGTGCCCAGGGGGACCTTCATGTCTTTGCGGCTTCCGGTCGTGAACCACCACATCCGGAGGCAGTTGGTCACGAGCAGCCCGCCGAGCACGGCGCCCATGATCCAGTCGAAGGTGTGGACGTTCCAGCCCAGGCCGAAGAAGTTGCCTTCGGTGTGGGCGGGAAGGAACGCGTTGGGTCCGGCGTAGATGCCGAAGTCGCCGCCGCCCTTCGTCATGCCGAACCAGTAGAACCCGATCCCGGTCAGGAGGGCCACGAGCATGATGGCCCCGGCCTCGGCCACCCAGGATTCATAGAACAGCTTCGAAATGCCGGTGATGTCGTACTTGGCGGTGAGCCACCGGCGCATGCTCATCATCGTCTCGCCCGGTTCCGCCTCGCGCGGGCACTCGTCCGAGCACTCCCCGCAGTAATAGCAGAGCCACGGCTCGAGATTCCCCTTCAGCTTGTCCCCGAGGCCCATCTGCAGATACCGCATGGATTTCCGCGGGAAGATGAACGGTTCTTTGGAGAGCGGGCAGGTGGCGGAGCAGTTTCCGCAATGATAGCACTTGGTGACGTCGTCGGCGCCGTAGTGCTTGAGTTCTTCGAGAAGGTTTGGGTTCGCTCGCACGGCCATGTCATTTCCTCCGTTTCACGCTTGGGCCTGGGGCCGGAAGCTCGCCTCGATGTCGGCAAGCGACAAGGCGTTCCTGCTGTCTTCCATGCGACCGCTGATGATGCTCTTGAGCACGCGGGCAGCCACTTCCGAGGCCTGCGCCACGGTGTCGGGGATGTCTTTCGGTCCCTGGCAGACGCCCGCCACGAAGATGCCGCCCCGCTCCGTGCCGGTCGGGTCGGCGTTGTAGTCCTTCTCGGCGTACCAGCCGTCCTCGTCCCTGGCGATGCCCAGGAGGCCCGCCAGCTTCTCGGAATCGCCCACCGGCTCCAGGCCGACGGAAAGGATGACCAGGTCGACCGGGAAGTCGAGAACCTTGTCGCCGATGATGTCTTCGCCCTTGAGGCGCATCTGGCCGTCCGCCTCCTCGATCTTGGCCGTGCGGCCGCGAACGAGATGGACGCCTTCCTCCTTGATGTGCTCGAGGAACGCCTCGTAGTTCTTCCCGTAGGCGCGCATGTCGATGTAGAACTCGTAGCAGTTGGCGTCGGGAAGCTTCTCGCGGACGAGGTGCGCGAACTTCAGGGAGTACATGCAGCACACCCGCGAGCAGTACTTGTTGTAGTTATGGTCTCGCGACCCGATGCAGTGGATGATCGCGACGTTTTTCGGCTTGGGGTTCTCCGGCGCGAAGACCCATTCGTCGACCTTCTTGCGCTTGTTGTGCTTCAGGGCCTTCATGACGATGTTGCCGCCGGTGGGGCCGGAGGCGTTGGTGAGACGCTCGTACTCGAGGGCCGTGATGACGTTCGGCAGCCTGCCGTACCCGTAGCGGTCGATCTTCTGTGCGTCGAACACCTGGTAACCGGTGGCGACGACGATGTTGCCGACCGTGATCTCGACGACCTCGTCCTGCGCGTCGAGGTGGATCGCCTCCTTGGCGCACTTCTTGACGCAGGCGCCGCACTTCTTGCCGCCGCTCGTGACCCAGAGGCAGGACTTCTCGTCGACCAGGAAGGCGTTGGGGACCGCCTGCGGGAAGGGGATGTAGATCGCCTTCCTCGTGCTGATCCCGGCGTCGAATTCGCTGGGGACGACGGTCGGGCAGATCTCGGAGCAGGCGTTGCAGGCGACGCAGGCGACCTCGTCGACCCTGCGCGCGTGCTTGCGCACCGTGACCTTGTAGTTGCCGGGGGAGCCGCTCACGCCCTCGACCTCGGCATAGGTCCAGAGGGTGATGTTCTTGTCCTGGCCGACCGAAACCATCTTCGGGGTCAGGATGCACGCGGCGCAGTCCAGGGTGGGGAAGGTCTTGTCGAACATGGCCATCTTCCCGCCGATGGTGCCGAATTTCTCGACGAGGTAGACCTTCTTGCCCGCGCCTGCGATTTCCAGGGAGGCCTGGATGCCGCCGACGCCGCCGCCGATGACAAGGGTGTCCGGATGGACGGGCTTGTCTTTGGGGGTTGCCGCCAGCCCGTAAGGGACCCCGTGGACGGCGCAGTTCACCACGGCCTTGGCGCGTTCGGTCGAGCCCTGCGCTCCCGCACCGTTTCCGACGAACGATGCGAGCATGACGTTTTCCGGATCCCCGCCCGCGAGGGCGAGCCCGCGGACGAACGCCGGCTTGTAATAGCCCGGGGAGTCCGCCGCGACGACGATCCGGTCGAGCTTTTCCTTCCTGATCTGTTCGCCAAGGGACACCGGGTCGAGCTTCGGGTTGTTCCCTATGACGTTGACCAGGACCACTCCGGGGAGCTTTTCGGCGTATTTCGCAACGGCCTGCAGGTCGACGCTGTCGGCGGCGCCGGTTCCTGCCTGGCAGATGTACACGCCCGTTCTCGATTCTTTGACCATAGCGCTCTACCTCGTGCTCTGATCAGGGTTGTTGGACACTTCGCCGTGTTTCCCTAGTAATGCTCCGGATGCATGGAATTCGGATCCCGAGGGGTCGATTCCAGGAAACGGATGAAATTGTCGACTGCATGCATTATAAAAATAATCGCAGTGCTGTCAAGGGAAAATGCGGGCGAAAATCTACTCGGAAATAAACGGGATTTCCTGTGGCACACGATTGCCGGGATCCGCCATCCCCATGAATATCAAAGCGATATGCCCCGTTTTACCGAGCGCTTTCCGCCTTCGCTCCTCCTCGATGCGCCTGGTCCTACCATACTACCATTGAGTCTTCGCATCCGCTACCCCGAAAACCGTCGGCCGTTTCCCGGAATAAAGGAATCGTCCGGATGACCGTTTACATCGCGCCGCCCGAAAAATATAATGGCCTTAACGGTATCGAAAATATTCTGATCTTTGAAGCCGGCCTGGGGAAAGGGGGCCGGACCGTTGCCGATGTTCCTTGCGACCCGGGAGACGTAGGGTTCGCCGCCCTTTCGGGCCGGCGATCGGAATGGGGACAACCTGCCAGGGAAAGGAGCGGACATGGCGATCTTGACGATATCCAGGGAAAGCGGTAGCGGCGGCGAGGACATTGCCAAGGCGGTAGCGAAAAAGCTCGGTTACGAATACGTAAGCAAGGAATCTATTTATAAGGAGATCGAGGAACACGGGAAGAAATGGCTGGAATGGGTGAGCGACCTGGACGAGAAGGCCCCTTCCATCTGGGAGCGGTACGACAAGTCCTGGGCCGCCTACCTCGCGCTCGTGGAGCTTTGCGTTTACAAGAGCGCGGCGAAAAACAACGTGGTCATCCTGGGCCGGGGAGGAAACTGGCTGCTGAAGGACATCCCCTACGCCCTCCGGATCCGCATCATCGGGGCCCCCGAGGACCGCGCCCGCAAGCTCAGCGAGCGGCTTGGGCTGGACATGGAGACGGCACGGAAAAAGCTTAAGTATCGCGATCACGAGCGGTACGTCTTCTACCAGAGGGCGTATCGCAGGGACTGGACCAACCCCAACGACTACGACATCACGCTCAACACGAGCCACATGGGGTTCGACGAGGCAGTCGAGCGGATCGTGAGCGAGATCCCGGCCAAGGATCGCCTGGCGACCCCGGAAAACCAGGAAACGCTGCGCCGGCTGGAGCAGGCTTCCCGGGTGAAGGCGGACATCATCACCAAGTTCCCGGCGTTCCTGCCCACCCTGGACGTCGTCCACGACGGGGCGTCCATCGTCCTGCGCGGCGTCGCCCTGTGCACCCCCGAGCAGCTGCAGAAACTGCTCGAGACCGCGAAGGAGTCCGCGGGGAAGACCCGTCTCCGCAGCGAACTCTCCGCCAGGGGCGGCTGACGGCGGGGCCGGGATCCGGGTCGGCCTCCCGGCGCGGCAAAGCCGCGCCGGGGGGCCATTCCCCCGGAATCGCTTCCGACACATGCAAGGCATCCACATCTTCTTCGCCACGGACGGGTCCGCCTCCGCGCGGTTCGCGCAGGCGCAGATCCTCGCCCTGCCCTGGCGCCCGCCCGTCCACGTCACCGTGATGACGGCGCTGGGCGTTCCCGACCTCCCGTTCAAGTCGCTGGCCCCGGCGGCCCGCCGGGTGTTCGAGGACGCCATGAACGAGCTTCGGCGGGAAATCGAGGCGCATGCGCAGGACGTGCTCGCCAAGGCGCGCGCTGCCCTCGAGGGGCAGGTCGCAAGCGTCGGGACGCGGATGCACGAGGGCCCCGCGGGCTCCACGATCGTCCGCATGGCCAAGGCGTGCCGGGTCGACCTCGTGGCGGTCGGTTCGCGGGGGCTCGGGGCGTACAAGGGGTTCCTCCTGGGCAGTGTGTCGGATTTCGTCGCGAGCTACGCCCGCAGCCCGGTCCTGCTGGCCAAGACCCCCCCCAGGGGCAAGCGCCGGTACCTGGCGGCGCTGGACGATTCCGCCCACGCCGCGGCGGTCGTGCGGTGGCTGGGAGGGCTCGACCTGTCCGGCGGGGACTGGATCCACCTGCTGAAGATCTTCCGGTCCAGGAAGGACTTCCCGATGCCCGATGAGGACGAGGACGTGACGGACGGGGGGCTGGCCGCGGGGAAATTCGCGGCATGGAGCGGTTCGCGGGAGGTGCTGGAGGCCCTGTGCGGGGAGCGGCTCGAGTCGACGGGCGCCCGGGTGAGCGTGGAGGTCCGTTTCGGTCAGGCGGCGACGGAGATCCTGGCCGCCGTCCGCCGGTTCGACCCGGACCTGCTGATCCTGGGGGCGAAAGGCCTCACCTCGCCGCCGCACTGGCCGCTGGGGAGCGTGGCGCAGGTACTGCTCGACAACGCCCCCTGCTCGATGCTCGTCGTGCGGCCCGACGGCAGGCCCCCCTCTCAGAGCAGCTTCCGGTAGATCTCCCGCATGTCGACCTTCGTCATGGGCTTCGGGTTGTTGTCGAGCAGCCTCGTGACCTTCGACGCCGCCTCCGCCATCGCGTCGAGGTCGGCTTCCGTCACGCCCCTCTCCCCCAGACCGCAGCGGATCTCCAGGTCCTCGTTCAGGGAATAAAGGTTGTCGATCATTTTCCCGGCAGCCTCGCGGGCGGTCATGCCGGAGACGTCGAGCCCCATGGCGGCGGCGACGTCCCGGAACTTCGCCTCGGCGGCGTCCCGGTTGAATTCCATGACGTGGGGCAGCAGGATCGCGTTGGAGGCTATTTTTCAACACTATGAAAGAAGGGCTTGGAAAGAAATATCCATCGTTTGATCCATTGTCGCGCGATGGGGCGACGCGATACCATGACGATACGCGCAGGAATCGGCGGGACATCCATCGGTATGGAGGGAAACATGGCGAAGAATCTCCGCAGCAAGGATCTCACGGAAGGAGTCGACCGGGCGGCTCACCGGGCGCTGCTTTATTCCCTGGGTCTTTCCCGGGAAGACTTGAAACGCCCCTTCATCGCCGTGGTGAATTCCTGGAACGAGATCGTCCCGGGCTGCCTCCCGCAAAGGCAGGTCGCCGAGTCGGTCAAGCAGGGGATCCGTGCCGCGGGAGCCGTCCCTTTCGAGTTCAACACGATCGGCGTCTGCGACGGCATGGCCCAGGGGCACGTCGGGATGAGCTACTCGCTGCCGAGCAGGGAGGTCATCGCCGACTCGGTGGAGATCATGGCCATGGCTCACCCTTTTGACGCCCTGGTGATGATTCCCAACTGCGACAA
>DCUH01000076.1 GCA_002327765.1 bacterium UBA2219
GTGATCTTGCGGGTGACGAAGGTCTCGCCGCGGCGCGGGGACTCGTGGTTGAAGAGGATGCCGTTGCTGGCGAACATGCCGTACGCTTCCCGGTAGTTGACCGCCATCCAGTAGGAGTACACCTTGGCGGCCCCGTACGGCGACCGGGGGTGGAACGGCGACTTCTCGTTCTGCGGCGGCGACGTGGCGCCGAACATCTCGCTGGAGGATGCCTGGTAATAGCGGGCCTTCCCCCCCGCGCGGCGCAGCGACTCGAGGATGCGGGTCGTTCCCAGGCCGGTGATGTCGCCGGTGTATTCCGGTATGTCGAAGGACACCCGGACGTGGCTCTGCGCGCCCAGGTGGTAGATCTCGTCGGGCTGGACGTTGTAGATAAGGTTCGTCAGCTGCCCGCCGTCCGACAGGTCGCCGTAATGAAGGAAAAGCCGGGCGCCGGGGGCGTGCGGGTCCACATAGATATGGTCGAGACGCTCCGTGTTGAAGGTGGAGGCGCGGCGGATGATCCCGTGGACCTCGTACCCCTTCGACATCAGGAACTCCACGAGGTACGATCCGTCCTGGCCGGTGATGCCGGTGAGAAGCGCCTTTGGCATTTTTTCCCTGCTCCCGAAGCCGCGGATTCGTCAATATATTATTGTCTTTGGAAATGTATCCCGAAAGGGAGGGAAAGTTCAATGACCGACCCGGTGGAGCTGCTTCGGCGATATATACGGATCGACACGTCGAACCCGCCCGGGGACTGCCGGGAGGCGGCGGACCTCTTGTCCGGAATCCTGAAGCATCAAGGGCTGGACCCGGTGGTGTACGGGGCGAAACCGGAGAAGCCGAACGTGCTGTGCCACGTCGGGGGGACGGAGGAGCCGGGGCTGGTGCTCATCCACCACATGGACGTCGTCCCGGCGCGGGCGGAGGAATGGAGCGTGCCGCCGTTTTCGGCCGAGATCCGGGACGGGTACCTGTACGGGCGTGGGACCCTCGACACGAAGGGGCTGGGCGTCGCGCACTGGTGCGCCGCCCTGCGGGCGCTGGTCGAGGGGATCCTCCGGAGGAAGCTGTTCCTCGTCGCGAACGCGGACGAGGAGGTCGGCGGGGGCGACGGCGCGGAGTATTTCGTGGACCACCTCCCCTTCCCCCTGGGGCGGGCGTACGGGCTGACCGAAGGCGGGATCGGGGTGCTCGACCTGTTCGGTAACAAGGGGAAATGCTTCCTGCTGAACATGTGGGAGAAGGGGCCGGTGTGGCTTCGGCTCTCGGCCCGGGGAACCGCGGGGCACGGAAGCCGCCCTTCGTCCAAGGACGCCCCGGCGCGGCTGGCCCGTGCGATCGCGCGGATCGCGGAATACCGGGAGCCGGCGCGGCTCTCCGAACCGGTGCGGGACATGCTGCGGGTGCTGCACGGGAGCGGGATCGTCCGGTACGACGTCGACGCCCCGGCCAGGCACGGGGACGAGTCCGCCGCCATGGAACGGCTGGCCTCGAGGTTCCCGGAAATCGATCCGCTGCTGCGGAACACGTACGCGGTGACGACCCTGTCGGCCGGCTTCAAGCCGAACGTGATCCCCGCCGCCGCGGAAGGGACGGTGGACGCCCGCATCCTCCCGGGGGAGGACCCGGAAGAGGTGCTGGCGCGGCTGCGGAAGCTGGTCGACGACCTGGGGGTCTCGGTGGAACCGATCTTCATCGACCTGCCGAACGGGTCGCCGGCGGGTCCGCTCTACGAGGCGCTGGAGTCCGCGATCCACTCGGTCCATCCGGACGCGTCGGTCGTGCCGTACCTGTCGGCCGGCTTCACCGACTCGCGCTTCTACCGGTCGATCGGCATCCCCACCTACGGCCTGATGCCGGTGCTGCTGCCCCGCTCCGAGCACGGGAGGATCCACGGGGTGGACGAGCGGATCCCGGTGGCGAGCATCGGCGAGATGACGGACATCGTCTACGCGCTCATCGCGCGGTGGAATCAGAACTCCACCGCGTCTCCGTTGCCGGGGTAGAGGTCGCACCGGCTGCCGTGCCGGCCGGTTCCGCCGGCCACCGGCATGCCGCGGTCCCGCATCTTCCGGACCGCCGTCTCGCCCGTGCAGTGGTTGCACGCGAACTTCCGCAGGCCGAACGCCTGCAGCTTGTCGAGCAGCTCGTCCTGCGGCGGCCCCCACTCCTCGAACGGGGAGATGTGCAGCCCCCCGTACAGGCCGTGGAATCGCTCGAACCCCTCGAAATGGTCCCGCGCGTACTGCAAAAGCCCCAGCACCCCGGGGTGGCAGCAGCCGGTGATGGTCACGATCCCCTTCCCCTCGAGGTTCACGTAAAGGACCTGCTCGCCGCGCGTCTTCAGGAAGATCGGCTGGTCGAAGGTCACCGTCGCCCCGCCCGGGAACAGCGCGTGCGCGCCGGGAGGCATCTCGACGACCTCCCCCCGGTGGCCGGACCGGGCCAGCAGTTCCTTGCTGCGCTCCGAAAAACCCGCCGGGATCAAAAGCTTCACGTCCGGCCGGTGCTTCACCGCCGCCGGCAGCCCCCAGAAATGGTCCACGTGCTCGTGCGTGACGTAGACGAAGTCGATCTTCCCGTCGGCCAGCAGCCGGTCCACCCCCTCCCGGCGGAAGACGGCGTCCATGTAATCCGTGTCCCAGCCGACGTCCATCAGGATCTTCCAGGGGCGGCCGTCCCCGTCGACGACCTCCACCAGGGCCGAGACGCCCGCCGCGTTCCCCGGGGTCCATTTCACCTCGAACTGGTCGGCGGAAAGCCCCCCGGATTCGGCCACGTCCTTCCGCATCCGCGCGTTGTCGTGCCACGACACCTCGGAGAGGCACCGGACGGTGAGCGACTTGGCGGTCCCCAACCGAAGGGCGGGCCGCAGAACCGGGACGTTCATGAGTTCCTCCTCAAAACAGGGACAGACATGCATTCCTCAATATCGATATTACAAAAAACAAACCATGTTTTACGGTTTTTTTCGGCCTGCTCATGTCTGTCCCCGAACTGGCGGAGAACTCATGAACGTCCCGGTTCTGCGGTTTTGCGGCTCAGAAGAAGATCAGCGTGACCAGACCGAAGACGGGCAGCAGGATGCCGCAGGACCACGCCATGTACCCGAGGAAGGAGGGCATCCGGACGCCCGCTTCCTCCGCGATCGCCTTCACCATGAAATTGGGGGCGTTGCCGATGTAAGTGTTCGCGCCCATGAAGACCGCCCCCGCGCTGATCGCGGCCAGGTACGGGACGGACACCCCCGCGATCGTGCCCGCGACCGTGCCCGAGGCCGCCGCGCCCGTCGCCGCCGCTTCCCCCAGCCCCTGCGCGAGGCTGAAGAAGACGAGGTACGTGGGGGCGTTGTCCAGGAAGCTCGACAGCACGCCGGTCGCCCAGAAGAAGTGGGCGGGATCGGTCACGCCCAGGTCGCCCCCGCGCGCCTTGAGGATGAGCATCGCGGGAAGCATGGTGGCGAAGATCCCCGCGAACAGGATGGCCACCTCCTCGATCGGGTGATAGGTGAACTCGTTCTCCTCCCGCACCTTGGCGGGCGTCAGCCATACGGATACGCCCGCGGCGACGACCATCGCGGCCTCGCGCCAGGGAGTCGGAAGGAAGACGGCGGCGATCACCACCCCGAGAAGCGGCAGGTTGATCTTCCCCTCGACGGAAAGCCGCGTCTTGGCGGCCCCGGTTCCGGCGGCGGTAGCGCCGGCGGCCGTGTCCGCGTCCATCGAGGCCCCGCCCGCGGTCTTTGGGGCCGCGAGCCGATCGATCTCGAACGCCCGGCGGTCTAAGAGGTAGAAGACCCCGATCACCGCCCCGCAGACCAGCAGCCACATCAGGCCCAGGTGGAGGAACGTCCAGAAGAACGGCACCCCTTTCAGGTAGCCGAGGAACAGCGGGGGATCGCCGATCGCCGACAGGCTCCCCCCGATGTTGGCGACGATGAAGATGAAGAAGATCACCACGTGGGCGACCCGCTTGCGGCCGGCGTTCGCCCGCAACAGGGGGCGCACCAGCACCATCGACGCGCCGGTGGTGCCCAGCGCGTTCGACAGCAGCGCCCCGATCGCCAGGATCGCGCAGTTCAGGCCGGGCGTGGCCCGCATCGTCCCCCGGATGAGGATCCCGCCGGAGACGACGAACAGCGCGGCGAGCAGCGCGATGAACGAGACGTATTCCATCGCCAGGTGGGCCAGCTCCAGCGGAGCGCGCGCCAGGAAGTACGCCGCCACCGGGAGCCCGTACGCCAGCGACACCTTCCCGAAGTGGCGCACCCAGAACATCGGCGCGAACACCGGGAACAGGGCGATCGAAAGCAGAAGGGCCGCGAAAGGCAGCACCGACCACAGGGGAAGGGACAGGCCCAATGTGATCGGGTCGGGCGTCGTCATCGGCCCCATCTCCCCTTCACATGTAGAGGAAGAGGTTCCGGCGTCCCTCTTCCACGAGGCGGCCCGTGACGGACAGCCCCATCAGGTCGTCCCATCGGTGTTCCCCCCAGCCCCCGAGGACGACCAGGTCCGCGCCCTCCTTTTCGCAGAACGCGGAGAACGCTTCCAGCCGCCGCCCCGGGACCACGTGCTCCTCCCACGGTGGATAACCCGCTTCGCCGAGGAGGTTCCGCGAGGCGGCGAACCGCAACCGGCCCTCTTCCGGCGAATCGTCCACCGCGAGAAGGATCAGCCGGCGCCCCGATTTCCAGAGCGACATCTTCGTCATCGCCCCGGCGACCCGCTCCGTCTTGATCTTCCCCCCGCAGCCGACGACGACCGTGCGGACCGGCCGGTACGGCGAGCAAGCCAGCAGGACCGGGATTCCGCCGTCCTTCATCATCGAGAGGACCACCTGCCCCGGCTTGTCCTCGAGCCCCGGTTCGAATTGGGACGCGATCGCCGCTACAACCAGGTCGCATCCCCCGGCGACCGCGAGGAGCTCCTTCCCCGGCTCTCCCTCCCGGATCTCCCCGTAGGCCTGCACCCCCCCCTGCCCGCAAGCCTGGATCGTGTCCAGCAGGATGCCGGTCGCCTCCTCCATCTTCTTTTTCCCGTATTCCTCGGCCGCGCGCTGCGCCATGTGGATCGCGCCCACCCCGCCGCCGCTCTCGATCCGCCGGATCTCCCGCTCGTCGATCACGTAGACGACCCGGACCTCCCCTTCGTGCTCCTTCGCGACGTCGATGGCCAGGGAGACGGCGTCCTTGAAGGAAGGGCCGCTGGAAACCGGTAGAAGGATATTCATTCGCGCCTCGTCGGGGAAGGATTCCGCTTCCATCCCTTTTACCCCAGATATATCGAATGTTACAAGATAATTTCCTTCCCGGGGGATGGCTTCCCGAAACCCCTTCATGATTATTATAAAACCGTGTTTAAAAATTGCTTGACACGGAAAACGCACTTGGTGTACAAATTAGAAATGCTATTTTATTGAGTAAAACCAAGGAAAGAAGGGGGACACGGACATGGCAGAAACAAAAACTACAAACCGGTGGTTGATGGTCGCCGCGGCGCTGGTCATGCAGCTTTGCCTCGGGGTCCTTTATTCCTGGTCGGTCTTCCGCGGTCCGCTGATGAAGGAGCTGGGATGGACGGTCAAGCAGGCGGGCTATCCCTTCATGGCCTCGCTCTTCTTCTTCACCATCGCGATGATCCTCGCAGGCCGGTGGCAGGACAAGGCCGGCCCCAGGAAGGTCGCGATCTTCGGTGGGCTGCTCCTGGGCGCCGGAGCCCTGCTGGCGGGCGTGCTCTATAAGACGGTCCCCGGGCTGGTGTTCGCATACGGCATCCTCGGCGGCCTGGGCGTGGGCTTCGCGTACGTGACCCCCATCGCCACCTGCATCAAGTGGTTCCCCGACATGCGCGGGACGATCACGGGCCTCGCCGTGTTCGGCTTCGGCGCGGGCACGCTGATCTTCGGGCCGCTGATCTCCAAGCTGATCGCCGGGTCGGGGATCGCCCCCGCCTTCTTCACCGTCGGGGCCATCATGCTCGTCGGCGTCTGCGGCGCGGGCTCCATGTTCAAGGTACCCCCCCCCGGCTACAAGCCGGCCGGCTGGAACCCGCCCGCGCCGAAGGCAGGCGCGCCCAAAGTGGGCAGGGACTTTACCTTCGGGGAGACGGTCAAGTCTATCCAGTTCTGGCTGCTTTACGCCGCATACTTCTGCGGCTCTTTTGCCGGCCTGATGGTTATCGGAGTTATGGCGGCCCACGGCATCAACGAGATGAACAAGGAGGCGGCTGCCCTTGCGGGTGTCGCTGTTAAGGAACTTCCGGCGGATGTAACGAAAGCCATTGCTATGCAGGCCGCTATCGCGACCAGCGCCCTGAACGCAACAAACGCTATAGTCAGGGTGCTGATCGGCGCCATTGCCGACAAGACAGGAACCAGGATATGCTTCCTGGTAACCTTCATACTGCAAGTTGTGGCCATGCTGGTGCTGTTCCCGGTAGGGAAAAGTCTTTTCCTGCTCTGCATCGTGGCCATTATCATCGGCTGGAACTACGGCGCCATGTTCACCCTGTTCCCGGCCACCTTGCTGCAGTACTACGGTCCCACCGCTCAAGGTTCCAACTATGGACTGCTGTTCACCGCCTGGGGTGTTGCCGGTTTCTGCGGCCCCTATCTCGGTGGCAAGATCCAGGCCATCACCGGTTCCTACCTGGTTCCGTTCGCTGTTGCCGCGGGCGTTCTGGCTGTGTCGGTTGTCATCTTGATGACTTTGAAGGCACCGGAAAAGAAACACGCGTAATCAGTTCACAACACGTAGCACCAAAAAGGGCGTCCCGGTTAACCGGGACGCCCTTTTTTTATCCAACCTCCTTGCCCGCCAAGTTCACCAAAAAACAAGGTTCCCTGCATGGCCTGTGGAGACCGCGCGAATCTGCAGGCGTTACCTTGCTACATTGAAGTGGTGAGCTGGTCGCCACAACCAGGGATGGTCCAAAGTCGAGAGGTAAATGTCCAGGTTATTGGTTATTGATTGACAGGTCCTAAGGCTGAATCGCCACCAAGACCACCGTGATGTTATCATGGCCACCAGCCTCGTTGGCCAGGCGCACCAATTGCTCGGTGAGCCAGCTGCCATCATTCGGCCGGGTCCGGAAACAGGCCGCGATATCGGCATCTTCCACCATGCTGGTCAAGCCGTCGGTGCAGAGGAGCAGCATATCGCCAGGTGCTACGGCTATCCGTTTGATCGAGGGAAGGACGTTCGGTTCAGCGCCAATGGCGCGGGTGATAATATGACGTTGAGGCGACTGCTTGGCCTGGCTGACGGTTAAGGCGCCTTGTTCGCAGAGTTGATTGACCAGGGAATGATCACGGGAGACCTGGCTCAGTGTGCCCTCATGCCAATGATAAATCCGGCTGTCGCCGACATGAGCCGCTACAACCGCATCCGACTCGAACTGCACCAGGGCCAAGGTGGTCGCCATGTTTTTTCCTAAAGCCAACCGATGTTCGTAGGTGCGGCTATTGACAGCGGCGATTGTCGCGGCGAGCCGGGCCGGCGTGTCGCCACTGTCAGCACCTTCAGCGGCATATTGCGAGCGAGAGAGATCGTGCAGGTGTGCCAGGGCCGTGCTGCTGGCGACGTCTCCGGCGTCGAGGCCGCCAAGACCGTCGGCCACGGCGAATAATCCAACTTCGGGGACTATCAGCAGGCTATCTTCATTGCAAGGACGAATGCGTCCGGGGTCAGTGGCACCGGCATAGCGAATCGTATAGCCGGAAAAACGGCAGGTTCCATGGATCAGGCGCATCAATCAGCCCTTCCTCTGGCGAAAAAGCCTACGGCAGGAAAAACGCATGGCTTTAGCGGACCGTAAAGGAACGGCGGGTACTGCGGGTCTGCCCCTGCGCACTGATCTGCATGGTCACGGTGTATTTTCCAGGGCGTGCCGATTCGGGAACGGCAAAGCTCAAGGTGTTTTCCCATTTGCCGTTCTCTTTTTCGCTCGATTCATCCTTCAACACCGTCAGTTCCTTGCCGTCCTTACCCAGAGAACTTTTTTCCCGGATGGTTACCTTCTTTCCAGAGGCCCCGGTAACGAGGTATTGCAGCGTCAGGGTGACTTGTTCGCCTTTGTCCACTTCGGTCGGCGCCAGCGTGGATCGCTGTATCTTCAGAGCGAATCCGCGTGAAGATGCAGAGGAAGCAGCAGGAGCGGATCGACGGCCGGACGGTTCCCCGGTGATTCTCCGGGTGGTTTGCCGGATTGACCGGCCGAGGTCATCAAAAAAGGCCTCAACCGCGCTGCGTGGTTTTTCCTGGGTCGCCACATAACCGGCGCCTGCCCCGGCGGTGATCACAATGGGGGCGGCGCAGCCGGTTAAAAGGAAACTTCCGGCAACAAGGAGCACTAACAGCAGTTGGCCAGGCATGGGAGAGCGGTCACGAATCAATCAATTTTGCGGGTGCGGTTTTCCGTTACCTGCCACTCGCTGGCGGATTCGGGTGATTTTCGAGCCGCTGCCGTCTGGACAACGCTCTTCTGCTGGCGCGCACTCTCCACCGTCTCCAGAGCGGAACCATCCTTTGGTGGAACCTGCTCGGCCGGGGCAGAAGCAGGGCCCGGGACACGGGGTTCGATCACCGCGACGCCGCCTCCGGCCGCCGGGGAGTCCGTGAGCGGTTGAGCTGTTCCGGCATTGTGGCTGTGCCACAGATACCCGCTCACGGCAATCGCCAGCACGGCAGCGGCATACAACCATGCCCGCTGCCACTGCGACGCAGATGAACGATCGCGGAGAACGCCCAGGGACGGATGCAACACTGTGGCGTCGGCAATGGCGGGTGCGGGATCATCTGCATCCAGGACCAGCAGGGTAGCCTCCGGCACAGGGGCATGTTCGGGCAGGAATGTCTCGTCGGCATCGAGTTCCCCCAGTGCGGCGAGAAAGTCTTCAGCCTCCTGATACCGCTCAGCCGGCTGCTTAGCCAGGGCCGTGTGCAGGACTGCATGCAGCCGGATCGGGAGGCTGGCCGGAAGTGCTGTTAGGACGGGCTGCTGCACCAGATGGCCGGAAAAGATCTCGGTCATTGTCCCGGTGAAGGGAGGCTGGCCGGTCAGCAATTCATACAGGATGATCCCGACTGCATACAGGTCAGAGGCCGGGCAGACATCGCCGAAGGTCTGGGGATCGATCCGCTCCGGGGCCATGTACACCGGAGTTCCAGGGCCCTGGGTCCCAAGCGAGGTCAGGCGGGTCATGGCACCGGCTTCGACCTCGGCCCGGGCGATGCCGAAATCGGTCAATTTGGCCAGATACCGGCCATCCGGCTGCAACTGCAGGAGAATGTTGGAGGTCTTGATGTCACGGTGCACAATGTCACGGCCGTGAATGCAGGCCAGAGCCCGCAGCAGCTGGCGAACGATGTCCAGGGCCTTGTTGAGGGGCAATCCCTGGCACCCGTTGGCGGCGGCCAGACGGCCGGCAAGGGTATCGCCGGCGAAATACTCCATCACCAGGTAGATGTGCCCGTTTTCTTCGACCGTATCATAGAGGGTGACGATATTGGGATGCGCACCGATGGCGGCATGCAGGCGGCATTCACGCTTGATCCGGGAACGGACTTCCTCGTTGCCGCTCAACTCAGGCCGAACCGTCTTGACGGCCACCTGGCGAGCCAGCACCAGATCATCCGCCAGATAGACATTGCCCATGCCCCCTTCGCCAAGGGGCCGCAGCAACCGGTATCGTCCGGCAATCAGCCCGCCATAGTCGCTGACAACGACCAGAGGACGATCGGCAACAGTGGTGTCGAGCAGGGTCGATGCATCGTTCAACATGATCGGAGATCCCGGTATTTCAGGAATCCTGCGCAGAGAAGCAGCCAGAGAATGGATTGGGACAACAGGACATAGCCTCCACTATAATAAACGGTGCTGCCGAAGTCAAAACCAATCACCTCACGGACAAAGGCAGGAATCCAGCGAA
>DCUH01000109.1 GCA_002327765.1 bacterium UBA2219
CGATCCCCGCGTGGTCCATGCCGGGGAGCCACAAGGCGTTCTTCCCGTTCATCCGGGCATACCGGATGAGGACGTCCTGCAGCGTCACGTTCAGGGCGTGCCCCATGTGGAGCGAACCGGTGACGTTGGGAGGCGGGATAACGATCGTATAGGACTCGCCGGGGCGGTGGGGATGTGCGTGGAACACCCCTTCGGAGAGCCACTCCGAGTACCACTTCTCCTCGGTGGTTTTCGGGTTGTAGGTCGACTTGTCTTTTCCGGGATCTTTTTCCTTCATGAAGATATCGGCTTTCCGGCCTGGGTCCGTATCCGGGAAATCTCCTCCCGGATCAGCGCTTCGGCGGTGGCCGGGATCACCTCCCATGCGACGGCTTCGACCGATTCGCGTATTCTTGCCGAGAATTCCCCGGCAAGGCGGTCCATCATCTCCCACATCACCTTCTCGACGGCCTCGGAGGCGACCTCGCGGAATATGACCTCGGCCCTGGCGACGAACTGCTCCCTGAGCTCCGCCTGGAGGATCTCGTCGCCGCCCCCCTCCCGGTACGCGGCGCGAACGGCTTGCGTCGCCGGGGGCGGCGCGGGCATCCCGGGGCATACCTCTTCTTCCGGGGGCGCCTCCGGGATCGCCTCCCGCGGTTCTTCCGGAATGGCCTCCTGCGGTTCTTCCGGGATCGCCTCCGCCCTTTGCTCCGCCGCCATCGAGCCGTCGGCGATATCCTCCAGGTCCTCTATCTCCTCGATTTCCTCGACCGCTTCCGCCGCCGCGTGCGGCCCGGCGGGAGCGGGAGGCTCCTGCGCCGCCGGTGGCGGCTCGGCCGGTTCCCCGATATCGTCGATCGACACGTCGAATTCGTCGTAGCCCGCCGCGTCCTTCCCCTCGGTATTGTTGACGGCGCCGGAGAAGACCCCCGCGACCGTCCCGGCCGCAGCATCGGGCTTTGCCGCCGGGGTCGTCTCCTCTGCTTCATCGAGGACGTCGCTGAAGTCCCAATGCTCGTCGGCCGGCGGGGCCGGCGGGGCGGGCGCCGCCGCAACGGGCTCCGGCATCTTCACCTCGGAGGGGGCTTCCTCGCGCCTCCCGGTGAGACCTTCCACCTTTTCGAGCAGTTCCATGGTCTCGAACGGCTTGAAAAGCACCCCTTTCGCGCCGCAGGCCTCGACCTTCTCCTCGTCGAGTGGGACAAGGGTCCCCGAAAGGATCAGCACGGGGACATCCTTCGTGTGCTCACCCCCGTGGATCTCCGCGGCGACCTCGAACCCGTCCTTTCCCGGCAGGGTGACGTCGACGACGACCAGGTCCGGGGCGATCTCCGCCGCCATGCGCACGGCCTCGTCCCCGTTGTCGACGGAGATCACCGAAAAACCGGTTTTCTCGAAGGCGAGCTCAAAGACTTTCTGGATGGTGGCGCTGTCTTCGGCCAGCAGGATTTTCTTTCGCATCATCACCCCCGGATTGGCCACTATTTTATGGATTTTCTTTAAGTTTATCAATGAAAAGGAAGTCCACTTCCCCCCGATCGGGATCCGCGCGGCGCACGCGCACGCGCACCCGGTCCCCAAGGGCGATGCGCCGACCCCGGTACGCGCCGACCCACTCCATCCGGTCCTTGGAGAAGCGGTATTCGTCGTCGCGCAGGGTGGACGCGTGGACCATGCCGTCCACCATCCAATCGGCCAGCTCGACGAAGAAACCCGAGGGGATAAGCGACGATACGGTCCCTTCGAAGATCCGTCCCTCATGCCCTTCCATGAAGAGCGCCTTCGCGCGCGCCGAAACCGCCCGCTCCGCGTCCATAGCCGCCCGTTCCCTGCCGGACAGCTGGTCCCCGATCTGCGGACCCTTGTCCGCGAGGACCCGGAGATAGGGGGCGTACGCCTTGTCCCCGAGGGCCGCCTTGAGCACGCGGTGGACGACAAGATCGGGATACCTGCGGATCGGGGAAGTGAAGTGGGTATAGCGCGAAAGCGCGAGCCCGAAGTGCCCCTTCGTCTCGGGGCCGTACCGCGCAAGCATCAAGCTCCTCAATAGCATCATGTGGACCGCCCGTTCGTACTTGCCGCCCCGGGCCAGGTCCGCCCAGGCCTGCAGGCGGGAAGCGACATCCCGGCGGTCCGTGGACCGCGCCCGGCGCAGGAGGCGGCCCGCGGCGGCCTCGAACTCCTCCACCTTTTCGGGCGCGGGCTCTTCGTGGATGCGGAACAGGAACGGGTCTCCCCGCCCGGAGAGGAACTCGGCCACCGCGGTGTTCGCCGCCAGCATGAATTCCTCGATGATCCGATGGGACTCCCAGCGCGGGGCCGGCAGCACGGAGGCGGGCATTCCCTTCTCGACGGCGATCTTCGCCTCCGGGAGGTCGAAGCCCAGGGCGCCCCGCCCCGCCCTCGCGATCGACAGCCATCCCGCCGCGGTCGCCATGCAGCGCAGCATCCGCCCGATCTCACCTTCGTCTTCCCGTGCGAGGCGTTCGTGCACCTCGTCGTATGTGAGCCGCGCCTTGCTCCGGATGACGGCCGCATGGAACGATGGGGGCCCGAGCCTCCCGCCGGGGCGGATCGGCACCTCCACGTTCATCGTCAACCGGTTCACGCCGGCCTTCAGGCTGCACACCCCCTCGGAAAGCCCGGGAGGCAGCATCGGGATGCACCGGTCGGGGAAGTAGACACTGGTCCCCCGCAGGAAAGCTTCGCGGTCCAGGGCGGACCCCGGCTCCACGTAGTGCCCGACGTCGGCGATCGCCACGTGCAGGCGGAAACCGTCGCCCTCCGGAACGAGGCAGACCGCATCGTCGAAGTCGCGCGCGTCCGCCCCGTCGATGGTCACGAACGGAAGATGGCGCAGGTCGAGGCGCGGGATCGGCTCTTCCCCGTGGCGCAACCCGTCTTCATGCACCGCCACGCGGACCGACTGCGGTATCGCTTCCGCCTCTCCGGCCGCGTCCTCCGGGAACTCGACGGGCAGGTCCATGGAGGAGACCACGGCCAGGCAGATCGTTTCCATCGTATGCGACTTCCCCAGGCGGCGGACGATGCGGGCCCGCCCTTCGGAATCGCCTTCCGGGTACGCCGTCACTTCCGCGAGGACGAGCTCTCCCGCTTCCGCCGCGGAACCCGGCGGGAGGTCCGCCTCGAGGAGCAGATCGGAATCGCGGTCGCGGAACCGCACGAAGGAGCGCTTCCCCGCCGGGGCGTACCTTCCCACGAACGCCCGTATCCCGCGGTGGATGATCCGTTCGATCTTTCCGTAAGAAAGCGCGCCGCCGCGCTGCCGCTCGACCCGCACACGCACCCGGTCCCTGGGCCACGCTCCCGCGAGGGAATGCCCCGGGATGTGGACGATGGGAACGTCCGGATCCTCCGGGATCACGATCGGGCGTCCTTCCCGGGTGATGCGAAGCCGCCCTTCGACCAGCCTTTCGCCGCCCCGTCCCCGTCCCCTGCCGCCTCCGGACGCCTCCCGGGGGGCCGGCGGCGGCTTCCCTTTGCCGCGGCGAGGCGGCTTCCCCGGGCGCTTTCCCGGCAGGCCTGCCGGGTCGACGGCTTTCAGTGCGGACTTGAAGGCGCGGCGTTCCCCCTTCTCCACCCCGGCCGCCTGAAACCAATCCTTGATGGAGGCGTGCCGCTCCCGGAGATCCGCCCCGTTCTGACGGATCCACCTCTCCCAGTACGGCTGGTCGCGCATTTCGCCGCGTCTCCTTCCCGGTGTCCCTCCCCTAATAATACTCGCCCGGGGCCGATTTCCACGGCGAGTTAATTGGATGTTGCCGCGGCCGAAGGTTTTGTTATATTCTTTTTCTTCCGCGGCAAGCGTGCCGAAGTGGCGGAACTGGCAGACGCGCTAGATTCAGGGTCTAGTGCCCTTCAGTGGGCGTAGGGGTTCAACTCCCCTCTTCGGCACCAGAAATCAACGGGTTACGGTCTTCGGGCCGTAACCCTTTTTCTTTCACAAAGGACGATGTGCCACTTTTGTGCCACGTCCCTCCCGCGTTCCATCCGGGAAGCCTCGCTAATGCCGCTCGCTTGTGCGCCTGGTCAAGATGGGCATACCGCTTCATCATCTTCATATCGGAGTGCCCAAGGATCTCCATAACCGTGTAGTCATCCGCCCCGCTCATCTTTAGCCAGGATGCCGTGGTATGTCTCAGGTCGTGGAAATGGAAACCCGCCGGGATTCCCGCCTTCTTCTTCGCGGTAGCCCATGCGTTGCGTACATCGGCCATCGGTTCATTCGTGATGACTACAATCTGCCCTTTTCTACGCGCCACGCGCCTCCTGGGGGGCGCAAACACAAGATCGGTTGCCAGGACTACCTTCGCCTTCTCCCGAAGCTCCTGCAACCGTTTCAACTCCTCCGCTAGCGGTTCGGATACCGGGATCTCCCTCGGCTTTCCGTTCTTCGTAACCTCGCCGGAAAGGTAGATTTGCCCATCCCGGATATCCCTCCACCGCAAACCAAGGATCTCGGCCTTCCTCATCCCGGTTTCAAGCGCACAAAGCACGATGGGCCGAAGATGAGGATGACAGGCTTCCAGGAGCTTCCCCGCTTGCGCCGTGGTAAGAAATTCGTTCCGCCCGGAGGAGATGGGCAACCGCTCCACCTTGCCGCCTAACGCGGGATTCTTTTCGATCCACTCCCATTTGATGGCATGGTTAAGCATTCCCCGAAGACAGTTCAAATAATGGTTCACGTCCTCCCCGCTCCGGGCCGGCTTTATCTTGCTCCTGGTCGGTAATGCGGCGATGTGCGCCTTGAAGTCTTCCACCTGGACAACGCCTATATCCTGGACGATCATCCCGTAGAAATATTCCCGTACCCGTTTGATGTACGTCTTTTCGGAAACGTACCCCTTCTTTTCCTTCTTCAAGTTCTCGTAACGGGTAGCCAGGTCATCAAACGCATCCCTTCGCGGTTCCTTGTACCGCCCGCCCCGGATGTCCGTCCGCGTTGCCTCAAGCTCGGCTTCCGCCTTCTTCTTGTTCGTGCCGATGGCCTTCCGGATGCGCTTCCCGTTGTAGAAATAGGAGATGCACCAGGTATCCCCCCGCTTGTAGACGCCCATCGTCACGCCTCCTTCACGGCCTTCTCCGGATAGATATGCTCTATCAGTTCGCCACGAAGGGTCGAATAGGTCCGCAGAAGATCCTCGATGACGAAGAACCGACCGCAGGCCTGCCTCCCCGCCCCTTCGGCTTCGAGACGGCCCGCCGTTGCTACGTCACGAGCGGCGTCCAGCAGGAAATCAAGTTCGCTGATCTCTCCCTCGATGTAAGACGCCTGATCGAAGGTAAACACCTGTTCCTTTGCATCGTGTGCCATCTCGCTCATCGCCTTCCCTCCCTTTGGCTTGAGGTTCACGCCGCTTCGCCCTTGCGCCGCCGATGCTCCCGGATGAAGTCTTCCACGTCCTTCGGATCGAACCGGACCGCCTTCCCGAATTTGATGGAAGGTATCTTCCCGGATGCCGCAAGGTTGTAGACATGGGGAACGGACAAGCCAAGGTGCCTTGCCGTTTGCGCCGCGTTCCACAAATCCTTCCCTGCTCCGTTTTCCATCCCCCTCACCTCCTTCCTGTCTATTTTGTTTATCATGTATATTTTATATCAAATGGCTTATTTCGTGTCTACAAATTTTTTTAGCCGTGATACATTTTTTTTATGGCCCCCAAAGCGCATTCTGATTACCCGGATTTCTTGGCCCTTCGGCTTGACCAGGGAATGAGGAAGAGGATCGAGGAAATGGCCAAGTCGGAAGAACGCCCCCCTAGCGCGATGGCCCGGATACTCATACGGGAAGCGTTGGAAGCCAGGGAAGGAAAGGCGGGCAAGAAGAAAACCCCTTAAGGTTCTCTCCCTGCCCGATGTAGACCGGTTACGCATCAACCCGCTTGGGCACATCCTCGGCCCGGCAATATCCGCACATCCCTGCATCGTCCACCGAATAGCGAAGATTCTTACACTTCCCGCAACACTTCTCCGGGGCAGGGTACGGATGGGGATGAATCCCGCCTCCCGCCGCTAATCGGGCTTTTGCCGGGTCGATTGTCTTATGTCGTTTCATTCAGGTTTTCCTCCGCAAGCTCGCCTAGAAGCCCTGTACGCCGCCAGGATGGACGATCTTTCTTGAGGTGAGGGCAGGGGCGGTTTCCGCCGCCCCCGTCCCAAAGCTCCTTTCGCATTCCTTACACCGCCGGGAAATGGCAGGGGTCCAGAAAGCCTTTCCGCATCCCCGGCATCGGGCAAGGATCGACGGGTATCTATCAACGGCGGGCCAGGAACGCGCCACGATGCGGACCGCCTCTCGACGGGATCTCTTGCTCAATTCCCGCCCTTCCCGTACACGCCTTCCCGGAACTTGAGGTTTTCCCCTTTCCCGCCGCTAACGTCATGGGAGATAGGTTCCTGTCCGGCGTGAACATACTTCGCCCCGCGAGGGTCCGCCGGAGGAGCGGGGGGCTTCCCCCGCCCCTTGTTCCCGGTCTGGTCCGATTTCTTGAGGGGGGATTGCTTCGGATGCTTGGCCGCCACAGTCTTCATCTCTTCACCCGTCCTTTCCCGCCTTCGTAGCGGCCCCGCCCATTCGCCGGTCGGGTCGGATCGTTCACCGCAGTTTGCGATTTGATCGGCCCGCCGGTGGAAGACCCTTCCGCGTTCCGGCCCCCGCCGCCGGGGAACGCAACCTTCCCCTTCGGTTTGGGCATCGTTCCCAGGTTCGCCGGTACTTCTTTCCTCGTGCTTTTCATCGTCGTTACTCCTTCTCGGCCCGCTCGCAGGCCTTCAAGAATTTGGTGAAGCCGTCCACGTCCACGCCGCGAGCCTTGAGCCGCTGGTTTTGTGCGACTTGCGTATAGGCCCGCTCGTTCTTAATCTCCCGCTCTCTCAGCGCATCCTCATAGGACCGCTTGAGGTACCAGTCGTAATCGCCATTCGCGAAGGCTTCGGCAAGACCGGGATGCATACCGATATGCTTCTCGGAGGAGATGGTCTTGATGAATTCCTCATCGACGTTTACTTCCGGATTGGCATCAATGAACCGCCCAAGAGCTTCATCGAAACCGGGGAGCTTGTCCTCCGCATACGCCTTGTTCGCCTGGCTTATCCTCGGGCCTTTGGTCTTCGGGGCATCCGGTCCCGGAGTATGTGCGCCATACTCGCGGAGGTCGTACCGCTCATGGAGTGCCGCGAGCTTCTCCTCTCTGCTCGCTCCCCGTACCGGCCTGGGTGCCACCAATACCTTCTTTCCGCCGTCCTCGCTCACCATCTCCGAATCCCCTTTCGTTTGTAGAATTCATCCACGTCCTTCATGTACCTCTCCCGCCCGGCATCGACGGGAGCCGGTTTAACCTCCACTCGCGCACCGCCGGGATTGAGGGGCGGAAGGTTCCCCGCGTTGATCGGCGGGCGAGAGTCATCGGCAACCTCCCCGCGTTTCGCCAGATACCGCCCCATCATCCGCTCAAACTGCTCAAGGTTCGGGTCGTGATCCCCATACGCTTCGCGGATGCGTTGCCGCGCCGCCTCGTTCGCCCGCATGGGGTCGATGCAATCCACAAGGGGCGGGAAATCGTCGTGGTCGTTACTCACCGTCTTCTCCTTTCGGTTCCGTAAGGGAATCGTCCTTCTCGTCCAACCGGGCCGCGATTTTCGTCAGGTCGATGGATACAAAACGCCCGGCAACATTCGATGTCGAGAAACCGTCTTCAAGCCGCGCCTTGTCGTACAGGATTCCGAATCCAACAATCCGGTCCCTGGGGCACATAGCCTCCACCGCCTCGGGCGTAACCCCATCGAGCAAAAGTTTTTGCTTGTGATGGATAAGCGAGGATTTATTCGTCTTGAATTCGGCAACCGCCCCCGGATCGAAACCGGAAGCCCGGATGATCTGGTGGATTCGCTGTTTTGTCACTCCCAGGAGCTTGCCGATCTCGCCAAACGAAAAGCCTCTCTCCCGTAAGGGGATGATCTTCTCCAAGGTCACGGGAGGTTTCTTGCCCTTCGGGATAATCGCCAAGGCATCGGGAACCACCTCGGGCACAACCGCCGGAACAGGGTCCGGGGGCTTAATTTTCTTCACGGGAAAACCTCCTTTTGTTTGGGGCGCACCCGAGAAGGGGTGTGCCTGTATATTCGCAATAGAACGTGGGGAGGTGTCCTCCCCCCTCCGGACCGGCCCGAAGTCAACCGGGTCAAGGGAAGCGGGAGGGACCGGCGATAACATTCCGATCCCTCCCAGGCGGCGGGCCGGAACCGGGGTAGGAGCCGGTTCTCCCGCCTCGGTGGCACAAACATGGCACCGGGAGCCATGCAGGCCACCGTTAACTGATTGATAAATAAGCCATTCCCTCCCATCCCCCACTAGATCGACTATCGAATGGACCGCATAACCGGCCCCGGAAGCCATCCCGAAGGCCACCGATGGGCACCTAGAAGGAAGGACCGGCAGGAGCCGGACGGCCCCCGATCCCTTTTTCCCGGAGGGGCAGTCAAGCGTTTGTCGCTTACTTTCGGTGTTCATGGGGCCGCTTCCATCGGGAACAGTCGATCAAGGATCTCTTCCGGGATCTCCACTTGGGATTGCATAAGGGCATGGTAATAGGCCCGCTCCGGTTCGATCTCGTACTCGCGCACCTGGGCCGTGAGGTCGATGAGAAGGAGCCGGGCATCCTGTTCAAGCGTGTCGATGATGGAGCGAGCGTCTTTCGGGGAAAGGATGCTCCTCTTAGAGACGCTCTTGCTTTTGCCGTTGCCGTTGCTTGGAGAAGAAGAACTTGAGGGAGAAGGCATCAACGCGGAGGTTTTTTCCGCGATGATGCTCTCCTTGTCTCGGGTATCGAGGTCTTCAAGTCTCAAGTCTCTAGTATCAAGGTCTTCTCGAAGTCCCCCAGGGGGGTACCCTTCAAAGAGTTCGAATAATTCCGGCACGTTGGATTGAGCTTCAATGAATGCGGAGATGGCCCGCGAATCTTCGGGCATTCTTTCGATGTGATTGACGATGCCTTGGAGAGTGTTTTCGCTCGATGCGAAGTTCGGGCATTGTCTTTCAAGCATCCCGTGGACGTAGACCGCTTGCCGGTCCTTGTCGAATACGATGGCCCCGCATCGTTCCAGGGAATCGACGGCACGGGATACCTCGGCATGATTCAGCCCCGTAAAGTCCATTAGGTCGTAGATCCCCAGGCGGAAACATCCCGTGTATTGGCCCGCGCCCCACGGCCCCGTTTCGATTGCGAGAAGGATCAGGAGCGTATTCCCCCGGATCTTGCTCGCCCGGCACCATCTCCAAAAATTGCGATGCACCATCCGGAAGCTACCCTTCTTTAGCTTCATCGAGGTGCCTCCCCGCCCTCCGGTATCACTTGGGCCGGGATCGTCGATCCTACGGCCCGAAAAACGCTCTGGCAGGGGGTCCGCCCGGAAAATTGCGGGGGGATGGAAGTCCGTTTGGGCCTGTCCGGATTGTGCCCCTCACGGTAAGGGTGCAGGAAGCACATCTTCCCGTTGCCGTTCCCCCGGAGGAGATGCCCCGTGCAATCCCGGACGGCCTGGTGGACGCTCCCGGCATCCTTCGCGGCGCATTCCAGACAATGCGCCTTAATGCGCTTCACGCTAGACCGGCACCTGTACGCCGAAGGATGGAGTTTGCACGTTGCGGAGGCGCAGTTCGCTTGCACCGTGCCGATGCAGTCCCGGCACTCCCGCTTGATGGCTTGCGCCGCCGTCATCGCGCCCCCCTCCCCTCTCGGAGATTGGAAACGATGAAGGCCTGCACGTCCTCGGCCCTAAACCGGTAGGTCGACCGATTCCCACTCGTCTTGAAGACAACGGACCGGAGAAGTCCACCTTGAGCCAGGGAGTAAACGGTTTGGCGGGAGGTGCCCAATGCTTCCGCCACGTCTTCAGCCCGGAGAAGTTTGGGGATGCTCGCCGTGTTCATTCCGCGTCCTCCTCGTTGAAGAGGGATTCTCGCGGAGCGTTCAGGGCAACGGAGATGCGATAGATATCGCGTTGGGTAAGTCTGACCGTGCCGCCCCTCTCCAGGCGGGAAATCCACATGGCGGAACGGCCGATTTCCGCTCCAAGATGTCGGAGGGAGTAGCCTGCCGCGAACCTCGCCAAACGGAGGAGGGTTTGTGGTCGGTTGTTACGTCTTAGCAGTCGGTGGCCCATGGTAAAGACCGCCACCGGGAAGGCGAAAACCTTAAGAAGAAAATTTAGTCGGTATCAGCTTCCGGCTTGACGTACACTTTCTTAATTTTTTTCCGCGCGTTACAAAGATGAACATAGATAGCGGCAACATTTATGCCTGTATCCTCTGCGATACTTTCAGGAGTAAGGCCATCATAAACAGCACGAAACACCTTTTCTTCGGAAGGTGTGAGCTTCGTTTTCGACGATGAATTTGCTTTTATAATAAGATTATTTAACGTATCGTGTCCTTCTTGCTGTTCCGCATCTTCAATTAGTTTTTTGTCTTCGACCACATCTTCAATAGTTCCAGAATCTCTCTCCTCTTCGTTATTTGATTTCATGGGATCAGATAATGATACAGGTTTATATTTGCTCCTCCATTCGCTTCCGAATAAATCGTTAAACAGTATTTCCTCAATATTCTTTCTCAATTCCTTTAATGCCTCACCATACTCAACGGGCAATTCTTGTATGTAATATTGCAATTCACTAACAAACTTATCGCTTCCAAGCAACCCAATGCTTTTGTCTGCGGGGGATTGGATGATTGCAGTTACTTCTTGTTCAAATGCTTTGTCTAAGGAAAAATATCCGTTTCGTTCATGACGTTCTGCCAATTTGCCGATTATCGCTTCACCATATTGCCCCCATCTTGATCCCTTCTTATTATTTTTTTCTCCTGCCTTTGGTTTCTTCCCCCTGTATACAGGATTCCCGATTTTCACCGATAACTTTGTTGCGGTAATTAGCCTTTCCTCCTCGCTGTTCCTTTTGTCCCAAGATTCTACTAAGTCTCGATGGATGGTGCCGGGGCGCAACAATTCAGCGTAATGCTCGGCAAAGGTTATGATTGCGCCAACCGTGACCGGATCGCCCCCGGCATGGCGCATAGAACGCGCAATTCTTTCTTCCGCCACGTCCGGCCCCAATATCAACCAATAGAAAATAAGGTCTTGCAGGGTTTCCAGGGATTCCGCCGATGGGCTTGGAGGTTGAGGATGTCGAAGAACGGAACCTAACTCTTTCAGTTCCTTCTTGGACAATTCCGGATGGAAAGATTTGCGTGGATCTTGCGCCATCTATTCCACCTCCGTATGGTGGCCCGTATGGAAGATCGGGGGGAAGCGGGTACGGTTCCCGCTTGTCGCCTGGCCGGGCTATCCCCCCGAAGAGGATTAGTATTCGTTCAGCCCCATTTGCTCCAATGCCCAATGATCTGCATCAAAATCACGCGCAATACGTTCTTCTCCGGATAGCTGATCGACTGGCGTGAAGTGGTTTAGGCAATGGAACATCTCATGGAGTACGAGACATCTAACCATCAACTCCGGATTGCTCAGAAGAACTTCGCGGACCCTCTCTGTCGGCATAAGGGGCAATCCTTCTTCCTCCCCGATTTTATCCCTTACAAGAATGCTCCCTTCCCATGACATCCCCGCTCGTTCGAGCTTAGGAACGATCCTGAACCTATCGCGGGGAAAATCGTGCTCGTCGAGGAGGGCATGGATCGCCGTTAAATAATCTGCGGTATTAATCATGGTCAATTCCAAGGTACAGCGTCCGCCGGTTCCTTCTCAATTATTTTTGCCGCGTACATCGCCGGGGATGCGCCCCTTCCATGTGCCACTTTTGTGTCATGCACCGCTTAAAAACGGTCAAATCAGTCAAACGATGAAACCGATATACCGTTGATTTTCTTAAGTACCGAATATCGCTAGACCCCATTGGGAATTTTCAGGGTCTAGTGCCCTTCAATGGGCGTAGGGGTTCAACTCCCCTCTTCGGCACCACGAAAACCGTAACGGGAGTCATCGAAAGGTGACTCCCGTTTTTATTTCGAGTGGTGCCGAAGAGGGGAGTTGAACTCCAAGGCGGCGCCGAGCGATCAGCGAGGAAAAGCCGCCAGGGATGGCGGCGACAGCCGCCGCGGCCGCCGGCGGAGCGAGCACATGGATGTGCGAGCGCGAGCCGGTCAACTCCCCTCTTCCCCGCGTATATGGCCGTGCCAAAGATACCCAAAGGTGACTCCCGTTTTTATTTCGNNTTGAACTCCAAGGCGGCGCCGAGCGGATAGCGAGCCCCGCTCGCGGCTCGCGAAACGCCCGACCGCCGGGGTCCCCTGCATCCGAAAACGGGCGGGGAGAAAAGCCGCCACGGATGGCGGCGACAGTGGCAGCGTCCGGAGCTTACGCGCCCGATGCCACCCGGAACAACCACTCCGGCAGCGCTTGCCGCAGCAACGGCGCGTGCCCCTCGTTCGTCATGCCGAGGTATCCGCCCGCGGCCGTCACTACGGAGACAAGCGCTCCCGAATCGTTCACGATCGGGCCGCCGGACATGCGCCCGTCGATGCGCTCGTCGGTCTTCATCCAGAGATGCGGCCGGCCGGCGCGGAAGACCGTCGCCGTTCCGGTGATCCATCTCTTTTCATGGGAGCGGACGCGGACCCCGAACTCCCCCGCGCCCGGGGCGGAAGAGGGCGACGGGCCCTCGCCCTTCCACAGCGGGACCGGCCTGGTCCCCTCGCGGAAGGATTCGTACGCCCCGACCCATTCCTCGTCGTACGCGTAGCGGTCGAGCGGCCCCAGGACCGCGATGTCGGAAATCGATTCGATGAACAGCGGGACCGCTTTCAGGGCGCGCCCGCAAGCGGTCTCGATCTCGAAATGGACGTGCTCCCCCAGGATGAGGCGCGCCCCGGTGTCGTTGTCGAACTCGAGGCAATGCGCTGCGGTCAACAGGAGGCCGCTTCCGACCAGCACCCCCAGGCCTACCTTCTCGTGGTCGCTCCGGTATCCCCTGATCCTGACCGTCGCCGCGGCGACGTCGGGAAAGACGTCCTCCGATGTCTGCTCGCGGCCCGTCACCGCACGCCGCCTAGGCTTTCTCCCTGCACAGACCCATCCCGACGGTGTCCATGGTCATCACCGTCTCCCGCCGCTGGTTCAGGACCTCCACCGAAAACTCGACGAAGCCGATGCCCGGTTTCTTCCGGGAACGCCTCGTCCCGTGGACCGTGACCCGGATCGACAGCTCGTCCCCGGGCCGGACCGGCACGATCCACCGCAGCTTCTCCACGCCCGGAGACCCCAGGCTCGCCCTCGCGGAGATGAAGTTGTCGACCAACAGGCGCATCATCAGTGCGGCCGTGTGCCAGCCGCTTGCGATCAGCCCGCCGTAAGGCGACTTTTCCGCCGCTTCCCGGTCGACGTGGAAGTAATGGGGATCGTAGCGCCGGGCGAACTCGACGACCTCCTCCTCCGTCACCGGGACCGAACCGTACTCGTGGACCGAGCCGGCGACGTAATCCTCCATGTACCCGTCCATCCGGCTATGCCTGCTTCCTCCGCTCGGCGGGCAGGCGGATCGTCGCCACGCACCCCCCCCCGGCGGCGTTCTCCAGACGGAGCGTTCCCCCCGCCTCCGCGACGAGGCTCCTGGCGACGGGAAGCCCCATCCCGGTGCGGAACGTCTCGGTCCTGGTGGTGAACCCTTCCTCGAAGACCTTCTCCTCGGACCCGGCGGGTATCCCCGGCCCCTTGTCCGAGACGGTGATCTCCCACCCCTCTTCGTTGCGCAAGGCGCCGATCGAGATGGAGCCCCCCCTCTCCGTCATCGCTTCGGCCGCGTTGAAGAGCAGCGAGAGGGCCGCGAGCCCGAAGTCGCGACGGTCGGCCCGGATGAGCCCGGGAGGCCAGGACGGCGGCAATTCGACGACGGCGCCGCCGCGACCCAGGTCGTACCGGGAGAACAGGAGCAGGTCGGCGAACATCTCCCCCGGCGCGAAATGCTCCCGCTCCGGGGCGTGGGGACGCACGTATTGCGAATACTGCTTGATGAGCTCGGTGATCCTCTCCCCCGCCGAGAGGACCTTCCCCGCGCTGTCCTGCACCTTCTGCGGGTTGGATGCGGAGATCTGGATGATCTCGGAGAACCCGATGACGACGCTCAGATGGTTGTCCATCTCGTGCGCCACCCCCATCGCCATCCGTCCGAAAAGGGACAGCCGGTAAGTCTCGACCTGCTTCCTGTCCATGCGCGTCTTCCTTTTTTAGATCTGCAATCCGAGGACCCCGCCGCGCCCCCGGCGCTTCGAATCGTACATCAGGCGGTCGGCGATCCCCAGGATCTGGTCCCTGTCTCCGGAATCCGGCCCGCACACCGCGTATCCGACGCTCGCCGTGAACGAGATGACGTCCCCCCGTTCCGCCTCCATGCGGATGGCGGCGATCCCCTCGGCGATGCGGCCCGCGATGACCGCGGAGGAGGAAAGATCGGTTTCCGGAAGGATCACCGCGAACTCGTCCCCCCCGTACCGCGCCGCGATGTCCGTCTTGCGCAGGTGCGCCCCCAGCACTCCCGCGACCAGCGCGAGCACCCGGTCCCCGGTGATGTGGCCGTACGTGTCGTTGATCTCCTTGAAACCGTCGAGGTCCATCATGATCACGGCCATGGGGCGGTTGTACCGGCTGGAGCGCTCCAGCTCGATGGACAGCTTCTCGTGGAACGCCCCGTGGTTGTACAGGAGCGTCAGGGAGTCCTTTTCCGACAGCGACTTGACGAACCCGAAAAGCTCCGCGTTCTCCATCGCGATCGCCAGGTAGGACGCCAGCACGCGCATCGTCGGAAGAAGCTCCGGCTTGAACGCGTTCGGGTTCGAGTGGTGCAGCATGAGCACGCCGATGCTCTTCCCCTTGGACTGCAGGGGAACGCACAGCAGCGACCGTACGTCCCGCCGCAGCCACCCGAAGAACCGGGCCTCGGGCGATTCCCTGACGTCGGGGACCCAGGCCGCCTCGCCGGAGAGGAAGACCTTCCCCGCGATCCCCTCTCCCGGGGAAAGCTCGGGAGGTGGCCCCTCCTTCGGATCGCCCCCCGCGTGCGCCTTCGCGACGAGCTTCTTCGTTTCCTCGCTGTAGACCATGATGCAGAAATCGTTCAGGTCGAGCCGCCGCATCACGCGTTCGGGGATGATTCGGTAGAGCTCCTCGGGGTCTAGGGTGCCGGCGATGGCGGTCGAGACCTCTGCGATCGTACGAAGGTACTGCACGCCCGACTCGAGGCTCGCCTGGGTCTCTTCGCGGGCGCGTATCGCCTCGCGCAGCGTGGAGACGGACCGCTCCAGCCTGCCGGAGATCGCCTCCGCGAGAGGAACCAGCGCGCCTTCGACGTCCTTGAAGGAATCCCCCTCCCCGGCGGCCACCTCCTTGCGCAGCTGCTCCACGGGACGGACCACGTACCACTCCAGCAGCAGGTAGCTGCCCAGGGCCAGGATCGCTTCCCCGGCGGCCGCGCCGGCGAAGAACGCGCCGTTGCCGCCGCTCCCCCCCGTCAGCACGGCGACCAGGAGGGTGAGGGCGAAAACCCCGCCCCAGAATACGGAAAATATCAGGCGCCAACCCTGCATGATGGGAAAGTTATCATGATTCTTACGCCGAGCGAACCGAAAGAAGATCCCCGGATCAGAAGACCATCCCGACCGTGAAGCTCAGCTCGCCGGGGGACTCGCCCGAGCGCCGGTCGAGCTTCCACCCGTAGTCGACGCTGATGGGGCCGACGGGAGTCACGTACCGCAGGCTGATCCCCGCGCTTTCCCGCAGGTCGAAATCGTTCGCCGGATCGCCCGACAGCCAGACGCTCCCGGCATCCGCGAACGCGGCGATCAGGAACCCGTGCTCCAGCGGGAACCGCATTTCCGCGTTCAGGATGAGCTGGTAGTTGCCGCCGGTGGCCGACCCGTCGTCCCCCTTGGGGCCGAGGGAGTCCTGCTCGAAACCCCGGACCGTCGTCCGTCCGCCGGCGAAGAACCGTTTCTGGATCGGGACCTCGGAGGTCGTTCCGTAAGGTCGGATGACGCCCGCGCGGGCGGAGAGTGCGATCGATGTCCGCCGGACGACCGGATAGTAAAAACTCGCCTGCCCGGCCAGCGACCAGAAGTCGACCTGGGAGCCGATGATCTCGCTCCCCAGCTCGGCGGTGCCGGAGAGGAACGTGCCCCTCTTCGGGTTGAAGGGGTCGTCCCGGAAGTCCAGCACCATGACGGCGCGCGCGATACCCAGGTTCGCCCTCCCCTTGTCCTCCTCCGAGAGGACCGCCCCCGGGTCGACGTCCAGCGTCTCGTCGATCGAGAACTCGTACTGGAGAGACAAGGTGGACCTGTCGAAGAACTTCTGCTGGATCGCGGCGATCAGGGCCGCCTTCCGGAGGGAGAAGCTGGGGCGCTCCTGGAACAGGTGGGAGGCGGTCAGCACGCCCTCCCATTTCCAGCCCTCCCCCAGAACGTACGGCTCCCGCAGCTCGGCCTGGTAGTTCTGCTCCTTCTCCCCGATCATCACGAGGGCGGAGACACTTCTCCCGAGCCCGTCGATGTTCTTCTCCTTCGCGTAGACCGATCCCCGCACCCCCGTTTCCGAGCCGTACCCCGCGCCGAACTCGACGTCGAGGTACATCGCCTCCTCGACGTCGATCACCAGATCGACCAGCCCTTCCGGGGGGCGCTTGACGCGCTGCATCCGGACGCTCTTGTACAGCCCCGTCGCGTACACCGCCTGCTGGAACTTGAGAAGCTGCTCCTCGCCCGCGTTCCCGCCGGGGGCGATCGGGTTCTCCCGGAGCACGGCGGGAGCGCGGGTGAGCAGGTTCCCCCGGACGACCACCGATCCCAGGCGATACCGGACCCCTTCGTCGATCCGGAACCGCGCCTCCACGTCCGCGGAACCCTCGTCGAAATCTAGCGTCCCCTCGATGACCGAGTCAAGAAAGCCCGCGTTGCGGTATTTCGCAGAAACGGCTTCCTGGTCGCGTTCCAGGGCGATGTAATCCACGAAGCGCCCCTCCCTGTTCTGCATCAGGGAGAGGAGCTCTTCCTTCCGGAAGCTCGCGTTCCCCTCGAAATCCACCTTCCGGAGCCGGTACCGGCTCCCCTCTTCGACGCGGACGACCTTCGTGATCCCCCCGCTTCCGTCCCACTGGTTGTCCACGCCGGAGACGCGCATCCGGACGTACCCCTGCGACTGGTAGTACCCGACGACGGCCTTCAGGTCCTGGTCCCATTCCTCGTCGTCGTATTTCCCGGACCCGGTGATCCAGTGGAACGTCCCCCGCTTCCGGGTGGTCATCTGCAGCAGGAGCGTCTTCTCCGGGATCGACCGGTTTCCCTCGATCCGGATCCTCCGGATGAACCCGGGCTGCCCTTCCCGGATGTCCACCTCGAGCGGGACGACACCGGCGGCTTCCTCCCCGACCGCGACATCCACCTCCGCCTGCAGGTATCCCTCCTTCAGGTAGAAGGAGCGGATCCTTTCCTTCACGTCGTAGGTGAGGGCCCATTCGGTCGTCTCCTCGCCCTCGTAGAGCCCCGCGACCTTCGCCAGCTTTTCCGCGGTGAACCGGCTGTTCCCCTTCCAGCGGACCTCGTACCTTTTCCCCTCGTCCACGGACAACCGGA
Source organism: bacterium UBA2219 (assembly GCA_002327765.1). Classification (GTDB taxonomy): domain Bacteria; phylum Desulfobacterota; class Deferrimicrobia; order Deferrimicrobiales; family Deferrimicrobiaceae; genus UBA2219. The sequence continues at coordinate 17,633 of DCUH01000109.1, forward strand.
GGCACATCCCCGCACTCTCGCCGCAGGGGGAGGTGGATTCCTCGACATGGACGGTGAGATAGCCCGCTTTCCGGTATTCCCCCCGCAGCCTGGGGATACCCGATTCCCACTTTTCATAATCGAACGGGACGCCGGTTTCCGCCTTCAGGATCTCTTCGAGCCGCTCCTTCGGGAACACCGTGGCCCCCGGCGCGTCGAATCGTTCCACCCTGGCGGCCCCGCCCTCTTCCACCCGGATCCGGACCCTCCCCGACCCGTTCGAAACGCTGCAGGATACCTCGATGGCGGCCTTCCCCTCCGTGAACCCTTTCCGCGCCAGGAACGATTCCACCGCGGCACGCGCCTCGGCGACGTCCTTCTCCGGCAGCGGCGCCCCCCTGCGCAGGCGCGTCGCCGCGACGATCCTTGCCGAAGTCAGCGCCTTCTGCCCCGAGACCTCGATCGTCGAGACGATGGGGACCGGGCGGAGGTAGAACACCACATCCGCCCTCCCGCCGTCCTCCCGTACGTACGCGTTCACTTCGCGGAATACGCCCTTGCCGTTCAGCCGCCGTATGGATTCCCGGACGGCCTCCGGCGACAGCGCCATCCCGGGCTTCAGCGGGACGAGCCCGGCGAGCTCCTCGTAGGAAAGCTGGTACGGCGACGACGACCGGAAGGAGATGGAGGAAACGACCGGCTCCCCCGCCCCCGCGGCACGCGCGAGCGCCAGGCAAACGGCGATCAGGGCGAAGAGAAACCGTCTAATCCCGGCCATGCAGCAGTTCCTTGAGGGATTGGAAGCGGTAGCGCAGCTTGACGTCTCCGCTGATGCGCCCAGGGGTCGACTTCGTGGCGCTGTCCCATCCGCCCTCGAGGTAAACGTTCTTCATGATCCGGACCTCCCCGGTCGCGGAGGTCTCCGAGGTGGCCCCAACGCTCTGGGACATGGACACGGACAGCCGGTCCTCGAACGATTTCTTGGCGACGAAGCGCGGCTCGAAGGTCTGCGTGGTCTGGGAGAATCCCGTCTCGATAGAGAACCTGTCGAGACCGATCACCCTCCCGATCTTCTCGTCGACCCCCCCGATGCTTCCTATGGCGATGGCCGCGCCCCCGATGGTCCCCGCGCCGGACGCGGGAGTACGCCCTCCCGTGTCCAGAAGGGTCTGGGTCGTCACGCCGAACGACAGCAGGCTCACGATGTCCGTCTGGCTCAACGGTGGATCGGAGGCGAAGTCCACGACGGGCTTTTCGAGGGTGCCGGAAACGATCACGGTCACCTTGTAGGGCCCCTTGGCGGTCTCGGCCCGCGCGTCCAGTCGCGGGTTGTTCCTGCGCGGGTCCTGGAAATCCACGATGACCCGCTCCAGCTCGTACTTGTTCCCGTAGAACTCCACGGTCCCCTCGTACACGTCGAAGGAGCCGAGGACGATCACCTTCCCGCTGTCGCCCTGGACCTTGAAGTCCCCGCTGGCGCTCGCGTCCACCAGATTGTTCCGGATCCGGATCGTCCGGTCGGCGACGACGTCGATGTCGAGCCGGACGCGGAAATCGGTCTCCTCCCGCCGCGCTGAGACGTCGGCCAGCCTGCGCCGGAAATCGAGGAGCGCCCTTTCCGGGTACAGGTTCTTCGTGTAGCGGGCGGACTGCACCTCGACCTCGCCGGTCGCCATCAGGCCGTCGATCGGCCCGAACAGCTCGACGTGCCCCTGGACCACGGGCCGGACGTCTTCCGGGTACGGGTACCGCATGTCGAAGAAATCCACGGAGAAGTACATCCGCTGCCCGGCGTCCACCCGGAGCGGGACCTCGCCCCATCCGTCGATGTACCCGCCTCCGCTCCTGCCCTCGAAATGCTCGAAGACGATCTTCTCACGGCTCAAGACCACCTCGGCCTTCAGCGCCTCGAACTGCTGGGCGTACCCGCGTAACGAGAGGGTCCCCCCTTCCAGCCGACCGGTGCCGACGATGACCGGTGCGGCATGGTTCCCCGTGACCCGCACCTCGGCGGTGACGATCCCGTCGAGGCGGTCGAAAACGCCCGGGACGGCGAGGCGCACAAGCCCCGCGGGCAGTTTCCCGTCGAGGCGCATGTCGAGGTCCCCCTTCCAGGAAACCTTCCCCGTGACCCGCACCGGGGAGCCGGCGGCGGCGAGCGTCCCCTCCACCCAGCGGACGCCATCCGAATCCATCGCCGCGGCGATGTCCCTGCCGGCGAGCTCCCATCCGCCCTCCCGGTACGTGAGGGAATCGATCCGGATCGTCCCCGTCGTCCTGTCGACCGCGCGCAGCGCGCCGGCGACCCGGGCGTCCCCGCGGACCGACAGGCGGCGCTTGTCGTCCTTCGGCAGGCCGTTTTGCGATTCCCCCGCGGAGAAAGGACCCTCCACCCGGAACCCGTACGGCTCGCGCAGGGAAACCTCCCAGGCGAGGCGCGTGTCGGGGCCGGTGCTGTGCAGCACCCCGGAGAAAAAGTCGCCCTGCCGGCTCCCCGAGGCCCGGAGCTCGCGGAACCGCAGGAGGCCCGCCGCGGGGCCCGCGGCCTGCACCGTCCCGTGCAGGACGGGGAACATCCCCGGCACGACGGGCTTCCCTTCCATCAGGTCCGCCAGATGGATCACTCCTCCCGCGTCCACGGACCACTCGCCCTCGGAGGCAACCTCCGGACGCCCGGCGACGGCCAGGAGGAAGGGCGTAGGCAGGGCTGTCGCGGACAGGGCGACGGTGGCGGGCCATTCCCGCCCGCGCTGGACCTCGCCGGAAAGCGACACCCGCGGCGAGGCGCACCGGACGGAAAACCGGCCGGCGTGCAACCCGAGGCTGCCTTCCGCCCTCACGTTCGCGACCTTCGCCGAGCCGATGCGCAGCTCCGCCGATTCCGCCGCGGCCCGGGGGACCTCCCAGCCCCTCGGCCCTTCCCTCGCCTCGATCCGGGCGTCGACGATCCCCTCCATCTTCACGGCGCCGTCCCGCTTCAGCAGGGAGAGCGCCTGGGAAATCCTCACCCCCGCAAGCTCCGCCGACGCCTCGGGGCCCTTCCCGGCGCCCTTTTTCCCGGCGAAGCGAAAGACGCCGTCGCCGAAGCGCCCCTCGCCGCGCCCCGCCCAGCGCACGCCGCCTTCCGTCTCCCCGTATTCCCCCTCCGCGTTCACCGCCGAAAGCGGGATGCCTCGGACCACCATCCTCGGCGAACGGGCGCTGACGCGGAAATCGGCCGAACCCGGCTCGAACGCGATCCCCGCGTCGGCTTCCGCCGTCCCCTTCGCCCCCTCGAGGTATTCCCGGATCGCTCCGGGGTCCTTCCCCTGCGAGGCGAGAAGAGGGCCGATCCATTTCCAGCCGTCCGCCAGGTCGATCTCCCTCGCGGAAACCGAGACGACCGCCCGGGCCCTTGCCGGGTCCAAGGGGGCCGTGACCGTTCCGGAGGCGGTCACCTTGAAGGAGTCCGCCGGAACGTCGGCCGTGAAGCGGATCGCGTCCGCCGGAACGCCGTCGAATTTCACCATCGCCGGGACGGGAGGAAGCGACCATGCGGCCAGCCCCAGGACCTCGATGGAAGCGTCCGTCCTCAGGCGGTTGGCGGGACCCGAAACTTCCCATTCCGCCGCCAAACTTTTCCAGGAAACGGGGTGACGGGACCCGTATTCCTCCGCCCGCCCGGAAGGAACCTGCGCGGTGCCTCGAAGCCGGACGGAACGCCCGGCCAGGGAGACCTCCCCCTCCGCCTTCGCCTCGGCCCTCCCCGCCTGCAGGCGGGCCGACTCCAGGCGAAGCGTCCTGTCGCCCGAAAGCTCGGCGACGACGTTCGCCTTTACCGGCAGACGGATCCTGAACCCCTTGAGGTCACGCGCCGCGGGCCGTTCCACTCCCTCGGGGAGATCCAGCGAAACGTCCCCGCGAAGACGGTCCGGCGTGCCGGAAAACGCAGCCTCGAGGTTCGCCGTCCCGGCGAGACGGAAGGGGACCCCGAGGTCCCCCCAAGGCACGGAGGAAAGGGAGAAGCGGCTGATCCCGCCCGCAAGGGAGACGCGGGACGCGTCAAGGTCGTAGCTGCCGGCCGCCTCGAAGGCACCGCCGAGAAGCTTCGCGCGGGCGCTGTCGATTCGCACCACGCGCCCCTTCGTCGAAAGCACCGTCTCGGCGTCCGGGACGGCGTTCCCGAGGAAATCGCCCCCGCGGAGCTTGATCCTCAACTGCCCTTCCGGGTTGTCCCACGCGCCGGCCGCCGAGGCCGTGAACTCGACCATTCCGCGCCGCACCGCGTGCCGGACGAACGATGCCCCCGGGTAACCGCCCGCGATCCATTTCGCGAGATCGAACTCGCCGGACGCCTTACCTTCCAGCAGCCGCTTCCCGGTCTCGATGAAGCCCGAAAAACGAACGGAGGAGGCGCCTCCCCACGCCCTCGCCCGGCGGACCTTGAACACTTCCCCCTTGCGGATCAGCTCCGCTTCCACGGAAGGGTAAGGCCAGGCGGCGACGCCTTCGCCCGGGACGGCGATCCCGCCCGCGGCGTTGGCGAAGGACGCGTGGACCCTCGTGCCGAAGAAGCGCCCTTCCCGCACGCGCAGTTCACGCACGTCCGCCTTCATCCGGCGCACCGGCCCCAGCGGGCCCAGGGAAACCGAGCCGTCGACGAACAGGATCTCGGGAAGCCGGAACTCCTGCCCCCCCCCGGAGGAGGCGATCCTGTCGTACAGCCCGCGATTCCACTCCCCCGCCTCGAGCCGGAAGTTCCTGGCCCGTATCCGGGAAACCGGGACCTCTCCTTTCAGCAGCCGCAACGGGGAGAGGGAGATCTCCACGTTGGCGGCGCGCCCGAGGAACCGGCCCGCGCCGGCGTCGCGCACCTCCAGGTCGTCAAGCGACAGGTAGAGATGGAGGACGTGGAGCCTCAGCCCGCGGTGGCGGACGTCCAGCCCGTACCGGGCGGCCGCGGCCACGATCTCTCCTTCGGCCCGGCGAAGCATTTCCGGGACCTCGACCGACAGCCGCCATCCGGACCATGCAAGGAGAACGACGAGGATGCCGCCCCCGAACCAACGGAACCATCGCTTCGACATGGGGTAATTATAGAGGAAAATGGAGCGGGCGACCGGATTCGAACCGGCGACGTTCAGCTTGGGAAGCTGACATTCTACCCCTGAATTACGCCCGCTCGCACTGGGGTACCATTAACACGAAAAGGGGCGGCAATGCAACGCCGCTCCGTCCCCTTTTTCTCAGGCCCGGTGCTGTTTCGCCCGCGCGACGACGTCCCGGTATCCCGGGAACTCCTCGGCAAGGGCGACGAAGATCTTACCGGCTTCGCCCTCCCGGCCGGCGCGCGAGAAAAGGACCGCCTTGTGGTAATCGAGGTCGCGCCGCTGCTCCTTCGTGGCCTCCCCTCCTCCGAGCGCCTCGTCGAGGACCGCGATCGCGCCCTCGGCGTCCCCCGTCTCCATGAGGGTGTCGGCGAGCATCGAGGATGCCCCCACCAGGAGCCCGGGGCTCCTCATGGACAGCCGGAATTCCTTCACGGCCTCCTCGTGCAGCCCCATCTCCTTGTAGGCGATCCCGAGATTGTACCGCGTCTCGAGGTCGGAGTCGCCGATCTCCTCGTGGACCTTGGCCTGCAGCCTGCCCAGCGCGTCCCGCACGAGGTCCGCCTCGTCGCCGGATTCCTCATCCGTCTCCGCCTTCGGCGGCGGCTCGGGAGGCGCTGCCGCCTTCGGCGGCGGTGGCGGGGGCTCGGGGGTCGTGGCGGCCTCGGCGCGTTTCCGGGCCACCTCTGCGAAGGAGAAGGCCTGCAGCTCCATGGGATTCCATCCCCCGCGGATCGACTGGAGGATCTCCCGCATCTCCGCGACGCGGTCCTTGTGCCCGAACTCCTCCTCGTGGCGCACGACCCGCGAAAGGATCGGCACGCCCTCGTCCGGCATCCCCACGGCCACCCAGAGGAAACCGCACGGCTCCAGTATCGACAAGTCCTTTTCGGCCTGGCCGGCCACGGCGCGGAGACGCTCCGTGAACTCCGCGTACATCCCGGAGGAAACCGTCGACGGGACGGCCTTGGTCAGCTCCGTCACGACCTCCATCCACTTCTTCTGGCCCCGGAAGACGTCGGCGATGTACAGGTGGGGCAAAGGGTTGCCGCGCATGTACTCCGCCATATGGCGGAAGAATTCCAGGCGCTGCTCCTCGGACGTGAACCTCCCCGTCTCGACGGCGATCTTCCTCAGCTCGGCCTGGGCGTCCGCGGAAAGCCCCTCCGCCGCGAGAAGCCGGATGAGCCATTTCTGGAAGTCGTTGTTCTTCGGGTCGTGCTTGAGCATCTGGCGGAGGACCGCGATCGCCTTGCCGGCGAAGCCGTCTTTCTCGTAGATGACGGCGGCGCGGGCGAGCTGGTCCAGCCCCTCCACCACCTCGCCGGTGCGCATGAGGAAGATCCCGAGCTTCTGCCGGGCCTGGGGATCGTTGGGCGACGCCTGGACCTTGCGGGACAACGATGCCCGGTCTTCGTCCTCCCGGGACGAAAACGCCTTCTTAATGGAATCGAGGAAGCCCACCCTGTCCCTCCGCTGCTTTCCGTCCGGATCCGGTTCCCGGCCGTTTATTCGAAGTCACGGACGATGCTTCTCGAGGAAATTCGTCGAAAGCCGCGCTTCGACGAAGTCGGAATTCACCAGGATCTTCTTGTGGAACGCCACCGTCGTGCGTACCCCGTCGATCCGGATCTCGTCGAGCGCGCGGCGCATCCGCATGATGGCCTCGTTACGGTCCTCCCCGTGCACGATCAGCTTACCGAGGAGGGAGTCGTACGTCGGGGGCACGGTGTAGCCCGGGTAGATCGCCGTGTCGATCCGCACGCCGAAGCCGCCGGGGAAGCTGCAGTAGTCGATCTTCCCGGGGAACGGGAGGAAGGTCTCGGGATCCTCGGCGTTGATGCGCACCTCGATCGCGTGGCCGCGCAGCGCCACGTCGGCCTGCGCATAGGCGAGCGGCTCGCCGGCGCAGACGCGGATCATCGCCCGCACGAGGTCGATGCCGGTGATCATCTCGGTGACGGGATGTTCGACC
>DCUH01000110.1 GCA_002327765.1 bacterium UBA2219
CGAGAACAGCTCCGTGCGTTCGAGCAGCGGCGTACGGATCTCGCGGAAGCCGTACCGGCCGGCGTGCGCCCGGAACGACGCCTCGAGCGCGGACCAGCGTAAGGACTCGGGGGGAAGGATGTCCTTCATCCCCCGGACGGTCGTCAACGTCATGGGAACTTCTGCGGCTGCGCCAGGTAGACGACGTTCCGGGTTGATTCCTTCCCGCGGTACATGGCCTGGTCCGCGAGGTTGAGGAGGTGCTGCTTCGAGGTCGCGTGCTCCGGGAACGCGGCGATCCCGATGGAGATCGTNNCGCTCCGCGACGAACATCGCCTCCTCGGAGTTCGTCTCCACGAGGAGGACGACGAACTCGTCCCCGCCGTACCGCGCGACCGTGTCGGAATCGCGGACGCAGGAGCGCAGCACAGCGCCCACTTCCTGGAGCACGCGGCTGCCGACGAGGTGCCCGTGTGTGTCGTTGACCCGCTTGAAGAAGTCGATGTCCATGAAGAGGACGGAGAAGAAGTTCCGGTAGCGCTCGGACCGCTTCATCTCCCGGTCGATCACGACGTTCAGGTACCGGCTGTTGTAGAGCTTGGTGAGGTCGTCGATGTAGATGAGGCTCTGCACCTGGGCGTTGCGCTCCGCGTTGATGAGCGCGAGCCGCGACTGCCGGCAGAAGAAGTTCAGCAGGGGACTGTTGATGGCGTCGCCCTCGGGGGCGCCCCGCAGCCCCACCACCGAGAACACCCGCATCCCCGATTCCAGGTCGAACCGGATCGGCAGGAGGAACCGGTTCGAGTCGAGGGGCCAGCGGCCCCCGGGGGCCTCCGCCTCGAGCTTCTCCGTCGGAATCACCGTCGGAGAAGCGGCGGCGTGCCGGATGAGCGGCTCGCCGAACCGCCGGAGAAAGGAAAGCGGGGCGGCCTCGTCGGCGAACCCAATGGCGGAATGGACGACGTAGGGTGCGCCGCCCTCCCCGCCTTCCTGGAACAGGACTCCGAAGGACGCGCCCAGCGCCTCGCGGAACTTCTCGAGGATCGTTCCCGCCAGGAGGGACATGTCGGTGGTGGTGATGACGGGGATGCAGAAGTCGAACAGCTCGTCCAGGGACATCCTGCGCAGCAGGCCGTAGCCGGAGAACAGGTATTTTTCGAGCGACGTAGCCAGCGAGGCGCCCAGGGACTCCTCGAACAGGATCTCCGAGGCCCCGCCTTTCAGCGCGTCGAGGACCGACGGCCCGTCGTTCTCCGCCAGCACGAGGATCAGCGGCGTCTTCGGCGCGAGCGACATGATCTCCGTAACGAATGCGCCCGCCCCGCCGTTCGGCAGGATCTTCTGGGCGACGATGACGGAGAAGTTTTCCTTCTTGAGCGCCGCGGCCGTGGATTCCCAATCCGGGAAGATGGAGAAGTGCACCCCTTTCAGCGAGGGGGCCTGCACGTAGGAAACGATTTTTTTTACGTCATAGCAGAGGATCAGGACTCTCTGCGTGCTCATCTCGGGGCGTCGCTCCTGTGCGCAAGATTCGCTGAACCGTCAATTCTCAAGCAAGCCGCCAGAGAAGCTTCCACCCCAGATTGCGGCCTTCCTGCCTGAAAAACAAGCCCTTCCCGTCGGAACGGACCGTAAGTGCTCCGTTTTTCAACAAGAATCGCTGATCCGAAAGTAGCAGATTTTCCCCGGTGAAACAATCGCTATTTTGGGATATGGTCGCGACGGGCCGGCAAAACGCGGCCCATCCCAGGGGGTCCGCTTTCGGGGATCCGTGATGCGGCAAAAAGAGGACGCGGCGCTCCCCGGGCGACGGTTCCGCGGGGCCCCAGGCGGACGGGCCGCCTTCCGCGTCTCCCGGGAACCATACGGACACCTTTCCGAAACGCAGTTCCAAAACGCTTCCCCGCCCGTTTTCGCCGTGCGGCGGCGAATCCGCGACCTTCCCCCGGACGACCAGCTCCGCGCCGCCGAACGTCGCGCGCGATCCCGGGCGCACCGGCCGGATCGGGCCGTGAAAGGCGGATACCGCCTCCCCGAACCGCTCCTTGGGGACGCCTTCGGGCAGCCAGATCTCCCCAACCGGAATCGAGGAGAGGACCGCCGTGGCCCCGCCGTAATGGTCTTCATGGGCATGGGTGAGAACGAGGACGTCGATCCGTCGGACACCGGCGCGCCGCAGGAAAGGGAGAACCGCACGCTCCCCGAAGTTCCCGCGAAGCGCGCTGCCGGCGTCGATCAGGACGCTTCCTCCCCCGGGGAACGAAACGTGGCACGCCGCCCCTTTCCCGGCGTTCAGCGCGGTGACGCGCAGCCCCGCCTCGGGCAGGGCGATATATGGGAGGTGGATCCACCCGAGGAACAGCGCCGATGCCGCGACCGGCGCGGGCCAGGCCCTCGCCCCCCTCCGCAGCAGGAAGACGGTCCCCCCCGCCGCGGCCGCCAACGCTGCGAACGGCGCGGCGACCCCCGCCGGCGGAACGGGAAAGCACCCCGCGCCGCCGCCCGACACCGCGTCCAGCACGGAAAGCGCCCGCGTAAGCCCCGCCGCGACGAGTCGGACGGGCGGGCCCGCCGCGTCGATCCCGAAGGCACCTCCCGCCACGGCGAGGCACGCCCCGGCGACGCCTGCCGTGCCGAGGATCGGCCCGAACAGGACGTTCCAGAGGATCGCCCCGGATGGAACCGTCTGGAAGAATGCGGCGGAGACCGGCAGGGTCCCGAGGAAGGCCACCCCCGACGCCCGGACCGCCTCCTTCGCCCATCGCTTCGCGGTTCCCATCCGCCCTCCCGGATCCTCGCCGGGCGGGGCGGCGCAGTTGGCCACGAGGAAGAACGTCGCCCCGTAGGACAGGAGGAAGGAGGGGGCGAAAATCTCCATGGGGGAGCGCACCAGGGTGAGGATCAGCATCGCGGACCAGGCCATCCCGGTCGCCCGGACGCCGAACCGCCGCCAGGCGAGCACGGTCAGCGTGATCATCCCCGCGGACCGGACGGCGGGAACGGGCGCGCCCGCCAGCAGGACGTACGCCCAGCACGCCGGCAGCGAGAGGACGGCCGGAACGAGGTTGAGATCGGGCGTCCCGTGGCGGCGCCGGACGGCCCATACCGCGGACCGCACGAGAAAGGCGGCGATCAGGTAGAACACCGCGACGTTCACGCCCGATATCGCCAGCAGGTGCGCGAGCCCCGTCTTCCGGAGCAGCGTCACCATAGGGTGCGAGAACGCGGGAGATTCCCCCGTGGCCAGCGAAAGGAGATACAACGCGCCGTCCGTTTCCCCGCAGTGCCTTCTGACCCAGTCGCCCGTCCGGCGCCTGGCGCGGGCGAAGAACGCCTCGGCCCCGCCGTCACCCCGCCCCGCGGGGAGGAAGACCGTCCCCGAAGCGTCCGCGTGGAAGGCGTAGCGCGCCCCCTGGGACATCGCGGACCACTCCCTCGGGATCTCCCCCGGGTTCGCGGCGCCGCCGGCCGGGTGAAGCCGCCCCGAGGCGCGCACGACGGCCGGAAAGGATACCGGCCGGTCCGGGTTGCGGACGTAGAGGAGGACCGTTCCGATCCGGCAGCCACCCTCCTCCCCGGGGATGGAGACCGACGCGCCCCCCGCGATCCCGGCCCAGCCGCTGTCGGTAACCCGCATCGCGGACACCCGGCCTTCCAGCACGACCCCGGTTTCCAGAAACGGGCGGACGGACGCCGGTTCGACGAACGGGACCCTCACCGCCGCCAGCGCGCCGCACAAGGCCGCGACGGCCCAGGCGACCGCGAACGCCCGGGCCCGCAGGACGAGAAGGAAGGCGGATGCGGTCAGGAGGAACGCGGCGGCCGCCCCGCAGGCGGGGCCTGCGGCCAGGGAGAGGAAGAATCCGCCCAGATACGCGAGCAGGAGGAGGAAGAGCCCTCCCTGTCCTTTGAACGGGTGGTCCATGCGCGGGCCTCATCGCAAGACCCGTTCCCGTGAGGTCTCCTGTTCCGCGGCGGGGGTCCCTCCTGGCGGGGGACACTCTTCCCCTTCGCCCGCGTAAAACCAAGAGTGTCCCCCTGGCCCGAAACCGCCTGCCCTGACATCGATAGCTTTTCCGTACGGACTGGGCGGGGGACACTCTTTCCCTCCGCCCGGGTTTGAACCAAGAGTGTCCCCCGAAACCGCCTGCCCTGACATCGGTAGCTTTTCCGTACGTACCTTCCGTAGAGAAGATCTCCTTTGTGGCCTGTGTCCTTTGTGGCCTGTGTCCTTTGTGGCTGGTGTCCTGGCGGCCTGTGTCGCGGTGGCGGTTTTCCGGCGCAAGGGGTGCTCCGAGCGCAAGACCTCCTGCGTGGGATCGTTGGCGGATCAAGGAGTCAAGATCACGGAGAGCCAGGATACCGCGTAGCCGAAAAGGGTGTCCCCTGAGCGAGCCGCTCCTGCGCCATCCATGGCGCCCGCGGCATTTGGCCCTCCATGGCCTTCAAGGTTACCGCGAAGTTCGGCGGAGACCCCGCCCTCTTTATAGGCAGAAGCAGTCGATGACCGATACGTGATGACGAAGGCCGGGAAGGCCTTCGATAAGGGACGTTCGCTGGTCGCAGCCGGGGCCGCTCCTGCGCCATCCATGGCGCCCGCGGCACTAGGCCCTCCATGGCCGTCGGAGCCGCGGCCCGCAGTGAACGGGGACAGCCCTTTTCGGCGCAAGCGGTATCTGATGGCTTCCGCGCTCCGACCGCCTTGATCCGTCTCCGAGGCGTCCCCGAAGGGAAGGTGCTTGCGCGAGGAGAGCGCCCCTTGCGGTCAGCGGGAAAGCGCCGCCCGGGTGCGGCGCTTCCGGTGGAACGTCACGGCGAACCGGTGGGCCTCGTCCCGGACCCGCATCAGCAGGTGGAGCGCCGGGTCGTTCGCCGCCAGATGGACGGGGTTCTTCCTTCCCGGGAGGAAGATGCGCTCCCGGAAGACCGTCTCTCCTCCCTTCACGCGCTCCTTGGCCAGCGAGATCACCGGGATCGCCCCCTTCCCCGCGGAGCGCAGCGCCTCTTCCGCGGAGGAAAGCTGCCCCTTCCCTCCGTCGACCAGGACGAGGTCCGGCATCTCCCCGAAATCCTCCTCGTGGCCGAAGCGCCGGCGGACGACCTGCTCCATCATCGCGAAATCGTCCGGCCCGGAGACGCCGCGGATCGCGAACTTGCGGTACCACTTCTTCGCGGGCCTCCCGCCGACGAAGGCGACCATCGACCCCACGGGTTCGGCCCCCGACGTGTTGGAGATGTCGTACCCCTCGATCCGGACCGGGGGGGCCGGCAGGGAGAAGAGGGACGCCATGCGCTCCGCCAGCACGCGGTACGCGCCTTCCTTCTCCCGGCGCATCCGTGCGCTCTCCTCGGCGTTCCTGCGGGCCAGCTCGATCAGGCGGAGGCGCTCCCCCTTCTCGGGGACGCGAAGGACCACCTGCCGCCCCGCGCGCTCCGAAAGGGCCGCGGAGAGGGCCGACCGGTCGGGCAGGGGGAACGGGAGGAGGATCTCGCGGGGGAAGTAGGCCCCTTCCGCATAGTGCTGCAGGAGGAACGAGGACACCGCCTCGTCCCCGGCCCCCTCCCAGCGAAAGTGCCGGTGGTGGGCATCGGTGAGACGCCCGCTGCGCAGGTAGAGGACCGAGATCGTCGCGTCCGCGTCCTCCCTGCTCCAGCCGAGGGCGTCCACGTCGCCCTGGACGGCGCGGACGACGCGCTGCCGGGTGAGGGTCCGCTCGACGACGGCGATCCGGTCGCGCAGCCTCGCCGCATCCTCGTACCGCATCGACCGGGCATGCTCCCCCATCTCCGCCTTCCAGGCGGAGAGCAGCCCCCTGTATTCGCCTCGAAGGAAGCGCACGGCGTCTTCGACCACGGGCAGATACGCCTCGCGGGTGACCTTGCCGGCGCACGCGCCGAGGCAGCGCCCCATCTGGTGGTTGAGGCACGGGCGTCGGCGTGTAGCGAACTTCTTCCTCGAGCAGGAGCACAGCGGGAAGAGCCGCAGCAGCTCGCGCAGCGTCTCCCGGATCCCCTTCGCCGAGGAGTACGGCCCGAAATAGGACGCCCCGTCGCGCGCCGCCCGCCGGACCAGCTCCGGCCGCGGGAATTCCTCGCCCGGGTCGATCCGCAGGAGCAGGTATTCCTTGTCGTCGCGGAAGAAGATGTTGAACCGGGGGCGGTGGCGTTTGATGAGCGTGTTCTCGAGGAGGAGCGCCTCCTTCTCCGTGGCGGTCACGATGCACCGGACGTCCTTCGCCAGCGCCAGCAGGAGGGGGATGGTCGGGCGGCCGTCCCCGCCGGGGGCGGCGTAGTTGTGCAGGCGGGCCCGGAGGTCCTTGGCCTTCCCGACGTACAGCACCTTCCCTCGCCCGTCGCTCATGATGTAAACGCCGGGAGACCGGGGGAAGATCCTCCAGTCGGACAGAGGGACCGCTTCCTCAGCCGGCGACAAGCTCCACCTTCTCCAGGGCGAGGAGCCGGTCGCGCAGCTCCGCCGCCCGCTCGAAATCGAGCTTCTTCGCCGCCCGCTCCATCTCCTTTCGGAGCTTCCTGCGAAGCTTCAACAGCTCCTCCCTCGAAGGGATCTCCAGCTCCTCCGACGCGGGCACCGGGACGTAGTCGGCCTCGCACGCCTGCCCGAGCGCGTCGCCGATGTTCTTTCGCACCGTCGCGGGCGTGATCCCGTGCTCCCGGTTGTACGCCAGCTGGCGCTCCCTGCGGCGCCTCGTCTCGCCGATCGCCTCCCGCATCGAGCCGGTCTCGACGTCGGCGTACAGGATAACCTTCCCGGCGACGTTCCTCGCGGACCGCCCGAAGGTCTGGATCAGGGACCTCGCGGACCGGAGGAAGCCCTCCTTGTCGGCGTCGAGGATGGCCACCAGCGATACCTCGGGCAGGTCGAGCCCCTCCCGCAGGAGGTTGATCCCCACGAGCGCATCGAACTTGCCCAGGCGCAGGTCCCGCAGGATGTTGACCCGCTCCAGCGTGTCGATGTCCGAGTGCAGGTAGCGCACGCGGATCCCCTTCCCCTCGTAATGCTCGGTCAGGTCCTCCGCCATCCGCTTGGTCAGGGTGGTGACGAGGACCCGCTCCCCCGCCTCCGCGCGCTTCCGGATCTCCTCCAGCAGGTCGTCCACCTGCCGCGCCGCGGGCCGGACCTCCACCTCGGGATCGACCAGCCCCGTCGGGCGGATGATCTGCTCCACGACGGCCCCCCCGCTCTCCCGCAATTCGTACTCCGCCGGCGTCGCCGAGACGAAGACGATCGGCCCCGTCCGCTCCAGGAACTCCTCGAACCGCAGCGGCCGGTTGTCGAGGGCGGACGGGAGCCGGAACCCGAAGTCGACCAGTGTCCGCTTCCGGGAGCGGTCGCCGTTGAACATCCCGTTGAGCTGCGGGACGGTCACGTGCGACTCGTCCAGGAACGTGACGAAGTCCTTCGGGAAATAGTCGAGCAGCGTGTACGGCGGCTGCCCCGGGGCGCGCCCGTCGAGGTGGCGGGAGTAGTTCTCGATCCCCGAGCAGAAGCCCATCTGGGCGATCATCTCGAGGTCGTAGGTCGTCCGCTGCCTCAGCCGCTCGGCCTCCAGCAATTTCCCCCCGGCGGCCAGTTCCGCGAGCCGCGCCTCGAGCTCCTCCCCGATAGCGCGGACCGCCCGCTCGACCTGGTCCTCGGGAGCGACATAGTGGCTCGCCGGGAAGATGACGGTCTCCTTCACGTCGCCCAGCCGGGTCCCCCTCAGGGGGTCCACGTAGCGGATCCGGCCGATCCGGTCCTCGTCGTACTCGATGCGGAGGACCTTCTCCTCCTCGTACGCCGGGAACAGCTCGACCGCGTCGCCCCGAACCCGGAACGTCCCCCGGTGGAAATCGACGTCGTTGCGCTCGTACTGCAGGTCGACCAGCCGCCGCAGCAGCGCGTTGCGCGGCAACTCGGCCCCCTCGGCCACCTTGACCGTCATCCGCCCGTAGAACTCCGGCGAGCCGAGGCCGTAGATGCACGACACGGATGCGACCACGATCACGTCGCCGCGAGTCATGACGGACTTCGTGGCGCTGTGCCGCATCTTGTCGATCTGCTCGTTGATCGCGGAGTCCTTCTCGATGAAGGTGTCCGTCTGCGGGACGTACGCCTCGGGCTGGTAATAGTCGTAGTAGGAGACGAAGTATTCGACGGCGTTTTCCGGGAAGAGCGCCTTGAACTCCGCGAAGAGCTGGGCGGCGAGCGTCTTGTTCGGGGCGATGACCAGCGCGGGGCGGTCGATCCGGGCGATGGCGGAGGCCATCGTGTAGGTCTTGCCGGACCCCGTGACGCCGAGCAGGACCTGCCGGCGCAGGCCGCGGTTCAGCCCGTCGGCGAGCTCTGCGATCGCCGCCGGCTGGTCCCCGGCGGGCTCGAACGGCGCCTGCATCCGGAATTTCATTCCCATGTCGCCCCTCGTTCCCCTCGGAAAGCGCTCTCCTTCGCGGGAGCACCTCCCCTTCGGGGACGCCTCGTTCGCCGTCCATGGCTCACGTCGGCTGCGGGTTTTCCTCGCTCCCGCCCTCCCTGGCTCCGCTCGGGAAACACGCCCCCTGCGGGGAGGTCTCCCGCTCTGGGCGCTTTTCGCGGAATACAAGGGGCGACTCGGAGAAATCCGGTTGCGGACACGCCCTGCCGAACCCCCCTTGGATCGCGACGGTGTCCGTAAAGACAGGCGATGATCGGGGGACACGCCGGGAGGGGGTTCCCCAGAGCCGGTAACTTCCCTGGGGACCGTTCGAAGGAAGCGCGGAAATCGAAGAGCGTCATGACGCCGCGTAAGCCGAAAAGGGTGTTCCCTGAGCGGAAGGACGAAAGTGCGGAACCGGCGGAGACCACGCCCTCTTTACAGGCTGAAGCGATCGATATCCGGAAAAGGTGGCCGGAGGACGGGGAAGCGCTCGTAATACCTCGTTCGCTGGTCCCAGCCGGGGAGCCGCGGCCTGAAGCGAACGAGGACAGCCCTTTTCGGCGTAAGCGACTATCATCCGCTCTTCGATTTCCGCTCCTTTCTCGAACGGTCCTTCCCGAAGGGGAGGTGCCCGTGCGAGGGATCGCGCTCCTCCCGGCCCGTTGTCCCCCGATCACTCCTTGTATTTCCAGGTCGTGCCGCCCTTGCCGTCCTCGAGGAGGACGCCGGCGGCGTCGAGCGTCTTGCGGATCCGGTCGGCCTCCGCGTAGTTCTTCGCCGCGCGGGCGGCCCGGCGCGCCTCGATGCGGGCGGCGATCTCCCCTTCCGGCATGCGGCCGCCCTCTTCGGCGGGCGCGCCCTCCGGCGCGGACGCCTCCCGGAAATAGGAGCGGGCGGGGGACGCAAGCAGGCCGAGGACGCCGAACAGCGGCTCGACGATTTCGTACCCCGCGAGGAACCGGCCGGCGCGCTCCGGCTCCGCCGCCGGGTCCGGCGGCGAGAGGCGGTTCAGCAGGCGCACCGCGTCGAAGAGGCGCCCCAGCGCGGCGGCGGTGTTGAAATCGTCGTCCATCGCCTCGACGAACCGCTTCGGGGCGTCGGCCACCGGGACGTACTCCTCCCCTTCCGGCAGCGGCAGTGCGGACACCCCCGCGGCCCGGCAGCTTTCCGCCTTCTCCTTGACGCGGTACAGTCGGTCGAGCCCCGCCTTCGCCTCGGCGATGCTCTGGTCGGA